>URMA01000007.1 GCA_900548875.1 uncultured Porphyromonadaceae bacterium
TAGCCATGCTTGAAGTTGTTGCACCGCCGGCAAGTTTGTCCTGTGCCACAACGGCACGGATATCCAACACCGGATTTTTCAAATCAACAGTCAAATAGAATACACGCAAGTTGCGGGACTCTGAAGAGAAATGCAATGATGTCTGGGTAGTTCCCGGGCCTACATTGGCATGAAACAATGTATCGACGTTATACTCGATGTCGCCGACTTTCCAAACATCAGAAGCTGCCATGGAAGCACATGCCGCCAAAGCAAATCCTGTTAAAAGTAAATTTTTCATAGTAAATGTTTTTATAGTTACTTTATTATCAATTTAGTTGTTGCAATTTTATCACCTTCAACGATTCTTACCACATAAATGCCGGCTGTGAGGGTTTCCGTTGTGATAGCGTCAACAGCCTTTTGGCTGCTTACCAACGTACCGTTCAGGTTGTAGACTTCCACATCAGCAGTCATGCCAAGCTGTACCGGCATTCCGGCTGCTACCGGGTTCGGATACAGTTTCACTGTACCGCTGCTCACCACCTCGTTCACACCGCTCGGATCTGTGTAAACGGCTGCATAGGTCGGCACCTGAATTTCGAACGGCGTGCCCTTTGCCGATGCACCGAGGTCGAAACGCAAGGTGGTGATGGTGATAGGATAAATAGCAATATCGTTGAGGTCCCAAATGTCCTTGAACGACAGGTTGAATGTAGAAACCTGATTCTTCGGAAGTTCCGTTTCCGTGAACGCCCATGAGGAAGCCAACTCGCCGAGAGCGTTCATGGCTGTTACGCTCACCTTCTTCATCGAAACTTCACCCGGATTCACACTGATGCGCAAACCTTCCGGCAAGCTCCATACATCTACACGGCGGTCAACTGAAATATACGCACCGCGAGAAGAACCATTACCCACATAGTTCAATTTGAATCCTTCGCCAAGTTGGGAAACGGTCAAGTCTGTACCGCCCACCTGACGGAAAGTCCAGTCTTCGGCTGTTCCGAATTCACGATAAACCGGCATTACATCACCTTCCGGAATTTCAACTGATACGTTGAGATTGCCAACGAAATCACCGACCTTACCGGTTACAACAGCAGTACCGTTGCTAACACCTTTCAACAAACCTGTTCCGGCTTCAACAGTTGCCACAGCTTCGTTGTCTGAGCTCCATGCCAAAGCAGACGGATTCATCGGCATTTCCGATTCGTTCACAAGTGCATTCACTTCTACCGTATATTCACGCTTGTTGTCGAGTACGACATTCGACAGACGGAGTTTCACGTTGTCGCTGGCTGCCACCGTTACAGGAATATCGGCTGTCAAACCGTTGTATTCAGCCTTCAAAGCACCGATGCCGTCGCCTGTTCCATAGAAAGTAGCTCCGTCGTTGATAATTTCACCGATTTTCGGGTCGCATGACAAGGTAACACCCTGCACATCCGTATCAACCAGCATGCCATATTGGTTATAGCCGTAGAATTTCGGTGTATAGATACCGTATTTCGGGAAGTTCATCGCCCAGTCCACGAAACGGATTTCTGTAATTTCTTTGTCTTGCGGAGCTTTCAATACACAATAAACGCCATTACCAACAGAGCGTTCCTTACCGTCGCTCGGAACATTCATTGTGCCCAGCGGTTGCAGGAAGAGTGAAGAAGAACCTCCACCGTCAATATTGATACCCCATGTACCGCCAACCCACTTCATCATGTCGGCAAGTTCCACATAAGTTGCGCCGGAAGAAATGGCCGAACGGCCGTCGACAACGGCAAAAATCATTTTCGACTTGTCGCTGTTATAGCCCAACATTGTGCGCGGGTGACGGGAATAGTCGCCTTGCGGAACTGTTTCTCCGTTCATCAGGAAGATGGTGTTACCGCCTACCATTTGAGTAATATTGGGAGCAATGCCTCCGTATTGGTCCAAAGTCTGCGTAAATACCAATTCTATTTCGTCGCCTTCCTTCAAGGCTGTCAGCTCAGCCGCACGGGAACCCGATGCACTCAGCACAGCCTGTCCCTCGGCAATGGCGCGGTTACCGGTAGTCGATACAGCACCCGTTACCTTTGCCTTGATCGGTGCATTCACCTTCCAGGTCTCACCCGGAAGCAGTTCCAATGCCACTTCTGT
Source organism: uncultured Porphyromonadaceae bacterium (assembly GCA_900548875.1). GTDB lineage: Bacteria > Bacteroidota > Bacteroidia > Bacteroidales > Muribaculaceae > Limisoma. The sequence goes on from URMA01000007.1 coordinate 2,119, forward strand.
CGTACCGGCAGGAGTATGCGTAAACTTACCGTTCAGACTGTTGAACACAATCAACTCATTGTCGCCCAAACGTTCGTTGACACGGGTAAGCGCAACCGGAGCTGCACCATTCACGCTATAAGTATAGGAAGCGGTAATATTGGAAGTCCAAGGAGTAGTGGCACCTTCGAAAACAAAATGCGGACCACCCACGGCAACAGTTCCCACCATTCCATTCTGCACGGAACCGTTCACCGGCGCACCGACATCCACTTGAGTTTCAAAAAAGTCGCCGTTCACTGCGGCATAATAGATTTCCGAATCCGTTGTCTTACGGAGTGCATGAGCGGAAATATCCTCTGTACCGATAACGGAGTCACGTCCCAGTTCCGTACGGAATTCAAGGTTTTGCTGGGCTGTCGCAACTTCCAGATAGAAAGTGCGGAAAGTAAGCGAAGGTCCGGTAAACTTGATAGCCGTATAATAACTCTCCGGTCCTACTTTTGAGTGTTGAAGCGTATCAACCGAGTAAGTGTTTCCATCGATAACCGTAGTCGTCAAAGCATGGCTCATTGACACTGACAGCATCATGGTAGCGATTAAAAGTAATGGTTTTTTCATAGACAAAATGTATTAGGTTGTAAAAATAATCTTCCTCAAAATTAGCGATATAAATCAAACCAAGAAAGGAATATTATTGAATCTTTGTATTTAATAGTTAAACTATGCAAACACCTGCCGTTATTCTCCAACGGCCCGCCGCCATATGAATTATTCTGCTTACCTTCGCTCTATAAACTTTAACATAACCCATACAAACTTTCAAATCAGTTGTGATATGAGAAACATTATTACACCTTTATTTCTTTTATCGACAGCTCTGACTTTCAGCAGTTTTGCCACCACATGGCAAATCCGCGACACAGAGTACACGGTCGATACGCTGCAACATGTGAAGATAGGCCCGGGAACAACGGCCACACAGTTGAAACTGAACGGAGCGAAGAAGCTCCAGGTGTTCTACACGACGACCGACCTGAACGATTCGAAAGTGGACGTGCGCACCGTAAAGGCCAACAACACATACGCCAGCTGCGCCACTGTCCCGACGATGGCACAGGCCGCTACCAACGCTTCCGGTGAAACCTACTTCGCCGGTGTCAACGCTGACTTTTTCGGCAACTCCGCCCCTATCGGCTATGCAGTAGTTGACGGCGACGTCTACCGCTCTCCGATGAGTGCCGGTTGGGCATCATTCGGTTTCGGAACCGAACGCAAACCCGTTATCGGCGCAAGTGCAGCCATCTCGGCTACAGCTACCATCAACGGCACAGCCACTACCATTAACGGTATCAACGTTGAACGCGGTGAAAACAACCTTATCCTCTATTCTCCGCAAAACGGCAGCGACACAGGTACAAACCCTTACGGTACTGAAGTGCTTTTAGAACCGGTAGACGGAAAAATGGGAATCCTCGGCAGAACGACAAAAATGAAAGTAGTCGGTGCGCCGGTTTCCAATGAAGGCAAAATGACTATTCCGGCAAACGGCTATGTGCTCTCCGGCCACGGAACAGCGGCAACACTGCTGAACGGACTGACCGAAGGTACGGAAATCGAAATAAAAGCGTGGGCAAGCTATGACGGTGTCGACGTAATGGACATCACTCAAATGGCAGGCGGACAACCGGTAATCCTTAAAGACGGCGTTGTTCTCGACACAGAAGGCGCTATCGACCACCTCGTTGCCAACAACCCACGTACTGCCGTAGGCTACAACGACAAGAACGAACTTGTCATGCTGGTTGTAGATGGCCGTTCGGCAATTTCTGACGGATGTGTATCCAAAGAATTGGCCGACATCATGAAGAACGTAGGCTGCTCCGATGCTCTGAACTTCGACGGCGGAGGTTCGTCGACCATGTACTGCGGTCCGAAACTGGGCATTATCAACAACCCGAGCGACGGTAACCCGCGTTCAGTGACCAATGGCCTGTTCCTGGTAGCAACCGGCGACGAAACGAACAACGAAATTGCCGCTATTGAATTTAAAGATGCCGACAGCCAGCGCACTGTCAACCTACCGCAATACGGTATCTACACACCGGAATTCTACGGCTTCAACAGCGATGAAATCCTCGTGGACACCAAAGTGGAAGGCGTAACCCTTTCTCTTGAAGGCGACAACGCTGCTTACGGAGAAGTGACAAACGACGGCAAGAGCCTGTATATCACTGCGGCTGAAGGCAACTTCGTACTGACAGCCAACTACAACGGAGTCAAGAAATCCGTTCCGGTAGCCATCAAGCCGGGCGAAATTTCATTCCGACTTCCGAAAGTGCTTATAAGCAATCGCAAAGGCTACACAGTAGAAGCCATTTCTACGAATCTGGCTGGAAGCATGCCGCTCGACAACCGGGCCTTCACATGGACCACGAACGACGACGCCATCGCCACCGTTGACAGCCAAGGCTATATCAAAGGCGTGGAAAACGGTACGACAACCGTTTCCGGAGAAGTCGACAACAAGACCTACTCACTGGAAGTGACGGTCGAAAATCCTGATGGTGATGTTATGCCGATATACCGTGAATTCGGAACGGCCGAAGACTGGGAAACCCGTCAGGTGGGCGGTACGGACTTGACCGTTTCGCAACTTGGCGACGGCTTCAAACTGAACTACGTGGGCAACGGCTCTTCGCGCGGTGCCTACATTTCCATCGACCGCCGTGTCGACGTGTGGAGTTTGCCGGAAGGCCTTCGTATCAGCGTGAATCCGGGCGAAGCTCCGGTGAAGAAGGTGAGCGTAACGGCCATGAACGCACATGGAGAACTGGCTTCCGCATGGGCTTTCACGGAAACGGCTCTTCCTGCCAACCAAGTGTCAACATTCAATCTTTCACTCAAAGACATTTGGGACATCGATGACGTTACCATCTATCCTATCACCATCACCACACTGCGCTTCGACCTCGGCACTTCAACGAAAGGCACTTCCTACGAAATTCAAGTGCCGACGTATGCCGCCGTTTATACCGACCCGAGCGGGGTGGAAAGTGTAGAAAGCGGCAAGACCGTAAAACTGTATCCGAACCCGGTAGCTGCCGGTGTGCCGGTACAGCTTGGCACGACTGCCGATGTGGAAGTCTACAACTTGAACGGTGCGCTCGTCAGCAGCCAGCAGGCCGTTGAAGCTATCGCCACCGAAACGCTTTCCGCCGGCATCTATGTCGTAAAAGTAAACACTGAAGGCGATGTCCGGACAGCCAAACTGATTATCCGATAAAAATTCAACACCCCTATAACATGGGCTGACTTCATTCGCGAGGTCAGCCCATTTTTATTCCCCCTATGCAAAACAATTGACCGGCTAATTTCCCTGTTTCCAAATATACGACGAACCAACTGTATTTTATCAAATTATCAAATTGGTATTATAGAAAGACTTATTGGTATCTGTTGTATTTTGAATCTTTCTGATATTTGTAAAAAACAAAAAGGCAATGACTGTATGCATCAAATCCCTTATTAAAAACATGAACCTTGTGATAGGTTGCACAATCGGATGCAGCTACTGCTATGCAAGAAATAATTGCAAACGGTTTCACATGACCGAAAACTTTGACGTTCCTGAATATTTTAGCCGGAAATTGCACCTTATGGACAGCCCCAAACCGCATGTCTGGCTACTCACCGGAATGAGCGACTTCTCGGGTTGGCAAACTGACTGGACAAATGAAATATTCAACCGCATGACGGTAAATCCTCAACATTCGTACATTTTTCTGACGAAACGCCCCGAACGAATCGACTTCCAGACAGACGACGAAAACGCATGGATGGGAGTTACGGTGACTCGGGCATCTGAAAAGAAGCGGTTAAGCGATTTGAAAAAACACATTCGTGCCCGACATTATCATGCCACCTTTGAACCTCTCTTTGAAGATATTGGAGAAATAGACCTAGAGGGATTCGAATGGATTGTCGTAGGGACGGAAACAGGCAAAAGAAAAGGGAAAGTGGATGCGAAACCCGAATGGGTGCTCCACATCGTGGAACAGGCAAAAAAGAATCACATACCGGTTTTTATGAAAGAAGATCTGCTGCCTATTATGGGAGAAGAACAGATGATACAGGAATTACCAAAACAATTTACAGATAAGATATGGAACAGGAAATAATCAAAGATATTGACGTGCAAAGCGTAATGACGAAATCATCATTACCGGTAGGCGGCTATTCGGTGAATCCCTACGTGGGCTGTCCGCATGCGTGCAGATACTGCTACGCTTCATTCATGAAACGATTTACCGGGCATGCCGAACCCTGGGGTACGTTTCTCGACGTGAAACACTGGAAACCCATAGCCAATCCGCACAAGTTCGACGGTCAACGAATTGTTATCGGTTCGGTAACCGACGGATACAATCCGTATGAGGAAGAATTCCGCCGCACACGCAAGCTATTGGAAGAACTGAAAGGAACGACCGCTGAAATCATGATTTGCACAAAGTCGAACTTGGTGCTGCGTGACCTTGATTTGCTGAAAAGTTTCCCGAAGGTGACGGTTTCATGGTCGGTCAACACGCTCGACGAGCAGTTCAGGCGCGACATGGACCATGCCGTAAGCATTGAACGCAGGCTCGACGCCATGAAGCAAGTCTACGATGCCGGCATACGCACCGTTTGTTTTATCTCGCCCATTTTCCCCGGCATTACAGATGTAAAAGCGATTATTAATCGGGTAAAAGACTTTGCCGATTTGATATGGCTGGAAAATCTGAACCTTCGCGGTCAGTTTAAGGGCGACATCATGAACTACATACGCGAGAAGCATCCGGAACTTGCCCCTCTGTATGATGAAATCTACAACAAGAAACGGATGGATTACTGGAAATCACTGGAGCAGGAAATCTCCGCGTTTACCCACGAAAAAGGCTATCCTTACAGAATCAACGACTTGCCTTATGGGCGCTCTCCACAGGGGAAGCCCGTCATTGTCAACTATTTCTATCATGAAAAAATAAGGCTGCAAAAATAGTCCTATTTGATTGACCTGACAAACTCGCTGATTGTCTGTCCCGTCATCTGCTTGAAAAAACGCATCAGGTGATTGGGCTCGGAGAAATGCAGCCGGTAGGCAATCTCCTTTACCGACAGACCGGAAAACAGCAGATCATTCTTTACCTCCTGCAGCAGGCGTTGCTTCAGCAAATGCACGGCCGACAGACCGAACTCCCGCATGACAGCCTTATTGAGCGACACTCGGCTGATATTCATCAGCTCCGCATAATCAGCCACATGCGTTTTCTCGGCAATATGCTTTTCGAGGAGTTCCTTATACTGATAGGCATAGTTATTGAGAGGCGGAGTAAACGGCAGGTTAAAACGCCGGGCATAAAATCGGTTCAGCGCCAACAGGAACTGATACAGATAGGCCACAATCATGTGATAGCTGTCGGCTATTGGCTCGCGCAATTCCTTTTTCATCTGCTGCAACAGGGAAAGATAGTGCGACAAATCTTCCCTATCCATGTTAAAGCAGGTTGGATAATCATGCTGATAACAATACAGCAGTCTGTACATGAAATATTTGTCCGACAAGAAATTATTGATAAACTCTTCCTGAAAAACAAGGAAGGTGTAATCCAGCCTGTCCAAATCCACATGCCATTCCTGTAACTGGAAAGGAGAAATGACAAGCACCATATTGGGATGCAGCTCGATTCTCTTACCGCCCAACAGCATGTATCCTTCTGCCTGACGGAAAAAATAGAATTCGAAAAAATCTGTTTTATATTGCTTGCAGAGGTCAAACCACCCTCTTTTTTCGGAACTGTCGGCAGTGTTCAGCAGAAAATCTACGCCACAGGAACTTTTGGAATATTTCAACAGGGAAATATGCCCGGTTGTGTTGCCCGGATAAATGCCATACGAGTCTTTACGCGCCATGCCGTATACTATTCTCTTCGTCGTTCTTTCCGAGGCGCTCCACACGCACCAGCTCTATTTTCGTGGCGCTCTGTTTCAAGATAGTGAAGCGATAGCCGTCGAGTTCAAAGGATTCGCCCTGCTGGGGAAGTTTCTCAAGATTATACAGCAGATAGCCCGCCAATGTCTGATATTCGTCGTTTTCCGGCAAATCAAGGTTGTAGAGTTCGTTCATGGTCTCCACTTCAATTCTTCCGGAAAATTCAAAGGTATTGTCGTCGATTTTCTCCGACACAATGGTGCGACGGTCATGCTCGTCCTCGAAATCGCCCAGAATTTCTTCCACAAGGTCCTCGAGAGTGACCAATCCGCCCGTACCGCCAAACTCGTCGACGATAATGGCTATGCTCTTCTTCTCGGCAAGCATCTTGCGCATCATGTTGCTGGCAAGCATGGATTCCGGAGCATATTCCACCGGCTTGATACGCGTTTTCCAGTCGGCTTCACGGTCGAACATTTCATTCACATGGATATATCCCAGCACATTGTCGATGTCGCCGCGATAGACGATGATTTTGGAAAATCCTGTCGCTGTAAACCGACGGCGGAGACGAACCGAATCGGTACGGTCAATGTCAACGCCCACGATTTCATTTCGCGGCGTCATGCAGTCGCGCAGGTAGGTGGTGGAAAAGTCAAGGGCATTGCGGAATATTTTCACTTCATGGTTGATTTCCGCCGGCTCCTCCTCATGCTTCTTGTCGTCGATGGTCTGCTGGATATAGTCGTCCAGTTCGCCCACGGTCAGCAATCCGGGCCGCGACGAATCGACACTTCCGCCCATCATGCGGATAATCAGTTTGGAGATGGCGGAGGACAGCAACGAAATAGGATAGAGCAACAGGTAAATCAAGAACACCGGCAAAGCGAAGTAGCGCATGGTTCCGTTGGGATTGATACGGAACACGGTTTTCGGAAAAAATTCGCCGGTCACCAGAATAATGCAGGTGGAAATGAGCGTCTGCATTGTCAGCACAAAAGCACTGTTGTCGGAAATCATTTCCAACAGAGGCTGCAGGAGTACAGCCATGCCCATACCATAGACGACAAGCATGATATTGTTGCCTACCAGCATCGTGGAAATGAACATGTCCTGATGGGTATAGAAGATATTGATAAGCGAACTTGTCAGTCCTTTCTTCTGCACGTCCAAACCCACACGCACACGATTGGAAGTGATAAAGGCAATCTCCATTCCCGAAAAGAATGCAGAAAACACCATTGAAACAATGGTTACTATCAAAGCAGAATTAAAGTCCATAGTACAAATTTATTGGCTACACCGCCTGTTTATTGCGCAGAAGCGGCCCCTGCCCTTTCCTCTTCGACAGGGAATATGCCCGAAGGCTTGTTGATTTGATAAATAGTCATCCGTTCATTCGACTCGAAGCCGTACCCTTCAATGATACGGTCGTCCTTCTCGATGTGGATAAACGAATCGGAATAGACCTTGTGGTCGCGCTGCGACCAAAAAATCTGCTCCGTCAGGAACAGTTCCTTTTTTACGTTGCGGATTTCCACGCTGCCGTCCAGCCGCCACAGCTGTTTGTCCTTAAAGTAGGTGGCAGAATCGGCACGTATATAGGCCTCCACATTGAAAAGAGTGTCGAATTTTTCAATATACAGCTCGTAAGGAAACTTCCAGTACGGGTTCTTCACCTCGTCGTAGACGAGCCACAGTTTGGAAGTGATGCGATAGCGTGTCATGCCGGAGTCGCTGATCAGCGTCTTCACGTCGCGGGTCATCATCGTCGGCGTAACCTTGGCATCGACACCCGTTGCGACAGCGGTTTTCGCATCCTTATTGCACGCCGGCAGTACCAGCGTCAGCAATAATAGCAGCAATAGTATGTTTCCGGCCTTTCTCATCCGTCAGCCCATATTGACTATCGAATCTTGTTCTGCCAGAACGCAAACTCGTTGAAATTCACACCCAACGTGATATTGAAATAGTTTTCCGTGATGAGAGCTGTCGGAGTCGTCGTTCTGTGCTTGTATTCGAAACCGAGGTTTATGACGGTTTTCGTTCCCAAAGTCGGGAATCCGAAACCACAGGCCAGTCCGTATTCACGCACATGGTTCGAGCGTACCATGATATAGTCGTTTGTATAGTTTCCACCGAGGCGGTAAGAAATACGTTGGAAATAGTTTCCGCGCACGTTCGGCGTATACTGCATGCCGACAGCCACTTTCCAGCGGTCGTCGAATTGAGTTGGCTCAAACACATAGGAACCGTCATCAGCCCTTACGCCTTCAAATTTGGCTTTTGACCATTCCTGCCAAGTGAAGTCGCCCATCACCGTAAAACGGTCGTTATAGGTATAGGCAAGACCTACGCCGTAGGAATTAGGCTTGCTGTAGCCGCCCTTGAGACTTGAATAACCGATTGTGTCGGGTTTCGTATCGGCATTAATGTCGTAATAAGTACCCCAGGTATGTCCGTGGAAATCCTTTTTGGGAGAATAAGTGGCACCGAGCGTCACTTTATGCAGCTGGCGGAACTCCATCGTATATTGCGCACCGATAAGCACGTTCCAGTCGCGCACTTCCATCACCTGCTCGTAAAGCGCACTTGTCGTGGCATCCGAACTCGTCAGGTAAGAACTGTTGGTCACATTTCCGAACTGATAGGAAACGTTAGCACCTACCGAAAAGCCTTTGAATGGACGGACACTCAAACCGACATACATTTCGTTGATACCGCCTGCTCCCAGGAAGCTTGAAGTGCTGTTCACATTACCTTCCGAATCCTCAACGGAACCGCCGAACGAGTAGCCTACGGAAGAATACGGAACCAAACCAATGCTACCGCCCATAATCTTGCCGATAGGGAACTGGAGCGTAAGGTTGTCAAGGCCGCCGCCGAACGACTTGCCCGTTTCGCCGTTTTCCGACGACCAAAGGCGTGTAAGGTCAAGACCTATGTCCCAAAGCAGGGTCAGGGAGTCGATAGCCGCATACGAAGCAGGGTTCATCACGTTGATCTGACGGCCGCCCTGCATGGCGATACCCACACCGCCCATGTTGCGCTGCATGCTCGTAGCATAGTCACCCAGTTTGCCATATCCGAATTTTGAATAAGGCGACTGTTCTTTCTGTGCCGTAGCGACACCCGTAGAAACCAGAATCATGGCCAACGCCAAGACAATTTTGCTATATACTTTCATTATGTTCCAATATTCTGTTTAATCCAATTGTTACCAAATTTTCGTTCACCTCCATTTCTTCAAGGTTCAACCGCTTTGCTATAATATGGCAATCGCCGCCGGTCAGCACCACCAGCAATTGCGGATAGTCGGCTTTCAGATCGGCATACATCTGCCGGACCTGCGCCACAACACCCATCACCACGCCGGAACGGATTGCCGTAGCCGTGTCGTAGCCCACTAAAGGAATATCGCCTTCCGCGTCCAGCAATGGCAACCGTGCACAATGCTCCGACAACGAAGCGAAACGGGTTGCAATGCCCGGGGCTATGTTTCCGCCGCGGAAACAACCGTCGGCAGTCACTAAATCCAGCGTTATGGCTGTACCGGAATCCACCACCAGCAAATCCCTGCCGGGATAGGCGGCCAATGCCCCTACTGCCACAGCCATTCTGTCGGCGCCCAACGTGCGGGGCGTTGCATAGTCGATGGTCAATGGCATCGGAAGACTGGAATTCAGCACCAGACACCGGTCGAAGGCGCTTTCAAGCAGAGCAATCTCTTTTGTGTCATCGCCTGCCACCGACGAATAAATGACTCCGCCAATGGCGAACCGCTTTTTGTAGGCCGACACAATTTCTGCCGTCAACCGTTCAAAACGCTCGGTCAGCACCACTTTTCCACCCTCCAGCACCGAGAATTTCACCGATGTGTTACCTCGGTCAATCGCTAAATTGTATTCCATTTATTTGGCAAAAATACTAAATACTCACCAATTTGCTCACGTTTTCCGCTACGTTTTGCATATTAGCTTATTATTTAAGCTTTTTTATCGACAAGTCAACGGGTTTTACTTCTTTTTCGCCGGCTTGTTTTCCGATTTTCCGGCGGCAAGATCCTTCTTCATCTGATAGGGAATCATGAATGAAGTGTAGATTTGCAGCACAGCGCCTGCCATCAGAAATCCCAACCAGTCGGAACGGTAAGGATAGGCTATCATGAAATAAGCCGAAACCAGGTAGCACATCGCCGACCAGAACTCAATGTTCATCAGTCTGCGCACACGCAGGCCGAGACCCTTGTCCTTACGGTGGAGCATACGCTGCAAAATGCGGACCACCACAGCCAGAAATGCGCCGAAAGTATAGATATACGAAAAATATGATTCATTGATACGCAGCAACGGCAGGAAGGCCGTCACGAACATCAACAACAAGGCGAGTGCCAGAAGAAGATTCAAAATTCTATCGTTCATAACATATCGTTAATTATGTGAACTATCTTTCCTTGACAATATACACATCCTCATGCGGACGCTTCATGTGGTACTCCTCACGGACAATCTTCTCCAACGCTTCGGGGTCGGTGTTCAGCGACTCCACACGCTGGCGGATTATCAGAAACGAATCTTCCGACTGCTTGATTTCCGCTTTCAGGTCACGGATTTCGCGGTCATATTTCAGCACCATCATGTAGTTGTAGTCATGGAAAAACAGCAAATAAACGGCAAAACCAACGAATACAATTATATACAGGTTGATTTTGTTCATTTTTTTCAATGTTTCTTTCAGTTTCATACGCTTATTCCATTTTAGTCCAAATTTTATTCGTCAAGCAGCCCGGGCCGTAGCCGCCGTGTGCGCTCCACAGCCTGTTCGTGCTTCCATGCGTCGATTCTCGCCTCATGCCCCGACAGCAGGATATCGGGCACTTTCCAGCCCTTGTAGTCGGCCGGACGGGTATAGATGGGCGGAGCCAGCAGATCGTCCTGAAAAGAGTCGCTCAATGCCGACTGCTCGTCGCCGATAGCGCCGGGAATCAGCCGTACGATGGCATCCGTCAGGATAATGGCAGGCAATTCGCCTCCTGTGAGCACATAGTCGCCAATCGTAATTTCCTTTGTCACCAGATGTTCACGGATACGGTAGTCAATGCCCTTGTAATGCCCGCAAAGGATAATGAGATTTTCCGAAAGCGACAGGGTGTTGGCCATACGCTGGGTGAGCTGCTCGCCGTCGGGAGTCATAAAAATGACGTCGTCGTAGTCGCGCTGCGACTTCAGATGGCTGATGCAGCGGTCAATCGGCTCAATCATCATCACCATACCGGCTTCTCCCCCAAACGGATAGTCGTCCACCTTACGGTGCTTGTCGAGGGTATAGTCGCGAAGATTATGCACCACAATTTCGGCAAGCCCCTTGTTTTGGGCACGTTTGAGAATCGAGCAGTTGAGCGGCGACTCAAACATTTCGGGAAGCACTGTTATGATATCTATGCGCATGGTCAATTCATTTCAATTTATTGCAAAATTAGAAAAAACTTTTGGTCCGAAAAAACAGACACCTGCCTCTGTTTGATTTTTTAACCCAAATCCGTCTAAAGTCTAATGGTCATTCGGCGTCTGCAACAAAAAGGGCTTCTGCCGTCAGCATGCTCCGGCAAAAGCCCCTTTCAGGATCGGCAGCCGCTCTTTCGGCGGCATGCGTTATCTATTTATACGATTCGGCATAGATCTTTATAACTTCCTTGTTTGTCAATTGACGCGGGTCCAGGACAAACAGACCGCCCATCGTGTTGACCGCATTGTCAGCAAAGCGCGGGAAATCCTCCGGAGTAATGCCGTAGTCGCTCAACTTAATATTGTCGACACCGCATTCCTTCTGCAAATATACCAACGCATCCACAAAGTCCGACGGACGTGCGCTCTTCTTTTCCGTCATCACCTCATACATCTTCATGTAGCGCTTCATGCGGTCGTTCTTGAACGCCGTAAAGTACGCCTTCGAAATGGCAATCAGACCTGCTCCGTGAGGCAACTTCGGATAGAAGGCACTCATGGCATGCTCCATCGAATGTTCGGAAGTGCAGGAAGAAGTGCTTTCCACCATACCGGCCAAGGTTGATGCCCAGGCCACTTTGGCACGAGCCTTCAAGTCGCGTCCGTCTTTCACGGCTATCGGAAGATATTTATACAACAGGCGCAGAGCCTCCAGTGCATACAGGTCGCTGATCGGCGAAGCGATGGAAGCGATATATCCCTCGGCAGCATGGAAGAATGCGTCAAATCCCTGATAAGCGGTGAACAAAGGCGGAACGGAAACCATCATTTCCGGGTCGACTACCGACAATGTCGGGAACGTAGCCTGACAGCCGAAACCGATTTTCTCGTTCGTATCCTCGTTTGTGATAACAGCCCACGGGTCCATTTCCGTTCCCGTTCCGGCGGTTGTCGATATGGCCACGATAGGCAACGCTTTCTTCACGGCCTTTCCTTTGCCGGTACCGCCGCTGACATAGTCCCAGAAATCACCTTCATTGACAGCCATCACGGCAATGCACTTTGCCGAGTCAATGGTACTGCCGCCGCCCAGTCCGACAACGAAGTCGCAGCCCTTCTCCTTACAGAGCGCCGCCCCTTCCATCACATGACTTTTCACCGGGTTGGCGAGAATCTTGTCGAAGACAACGGTCTGCACCTCATTCTTGTGCAACACTTCCAATACGCGGTCAAGATAGCCGTATTTGCGCATCGACGTACCTGCCGAAATCACTACAAGTGCTTTCTTACCGGGGAGCGGAGTTTCAGCCAATTTAGCAATCTCCCCTGCTCCAAAAATCAATTTTGTCGGGATATATGAAGAAAAAATCATTTTACTCATAAGCATCAAATTTTATAGGTTAATAATGAATTTAGCTGTATCTAAATAGCGAACGGTAAGCGCAGAGTCAAGCAGAAACACCGTTTTCCACACGGCTATGCCGAACCGCATCCTATTTAATCCAAAAATAGAAATAAAAACCGAAAAATGCAAACATTCGACACACATTTTGTGAAAATTTGAAAAGTTTAAAGACTTTAAAATTACAAAATGCCACAAAAATCACATAAATGCCACAAAACCCGACAGATACAAAAAACCGCAGGCAAACGGCTGTTGAGCCATTTGCCTGCGGCAATACTTTTTCAGCAGAAATCAAATTATTTCTGAGCTGCCGGAGCCTGAGCAGGAGTCTGCTGTGCCGGTGCTTGTTGTGCCGGAGCCTGTTGTGCTGCCGGTTGCTGAGCGGCCGGTGCCTGAGTCTGGAACGGAGCAGCCTGCTGTTCTTGCGGAGTAGCATCCACACGAGAAGAGCTTACCACCATTGTCGGAGCAAAGAACGACGACAAGATGCTCAGCACGCAAATAATGATGGCCAATGCCCAAGTTGCCTTTTCCACAAAATTGGTAGTTTTGCGCACACCCATGATTTGGTTGGAGCTGGCAAAGTTGGAAGCAAGGCCGCCGCCTTTTGATTTCTGAATCAATACGATGCCAATCATCAAGATTGAAGCAATCAATATCAAAATGATTATTCCTGTGAACATTGTTATTTATTGTTTTTTTGTTTATAATTTTCGTTGACTATCAGTTTCTTCAGGAAACGTATTTGGTCTGCAAAGTAAATACTTTTTTCCGGAAAATTCAAACTTAACGACTGAATTATTTCCAAAGCCTTTTCATAACGGTGCTGCTTGATATAAATTTTTGCCAAACTTTCCGACAAAAGCGAATCGTCGGCCTGCTCCGAAGCGGCTACGGGTTCAGGTGCACTGATTACTTCGGCCGGTACCTCCTCCGGTTCTTCGTCACCGGTGGGGAAACGTCCGCTCTGCTTCTTGCTGAGAGCTATGAAGCGGTTGATGCGCTGCTCGTTCTCGCTCAGATTTTCGCCGTCGGTATCAGGCATGCTGCTCTCCTCTTCCTTTGCCAACAGCTGGGCATAATCGGGAACGGGGTTGAAAATCCGCTGTTCGAGCGCCTTGATTTCCGCCTCGTCGTCGCTGCCGAAAGCATCCAGAAAACGGTCAATCGTGTCGAGAGTGGATGTAGTGGTCCCCACATTCTCCTCCGGGGGATAGAAATCCTTGAATTTCTCGGCATCCTCACCCACCATGTCGTACAGGTCCGTACGGTCGGCCACGAAAGCCGTCAGACGGGCAATGCGTTTCCGGCGTTCTTCGGCCGAAAGCGAGGTGTCGCGTTGCAGCTGCAATACCGCAACGGGCAAAAAATAGGGATACCGTTCGAGCAGTTCGTCGGCCATCGTCGACGAAAATTCAGCGTTCTCATCCGCCATTGCCGCATCAAAGGCACGCGCACGTTCCGATTTTTCCTTCACATCTGCCATATCCGTAAAGCCCTCCTTTACCAGTTTCCTGCCGTAGCATTGAATATCAGCATCACAATTTCGTCCGAAATCTCATCGCAAAGACTTTCCTGCACGTCGGTCAGCATCAGCGTAGAATCGAAGTCGCGGAATGCCGAGAACGTCTGGTCGATGCTGTTCGACGGATTGCGGTTGTCGGTATACTTGACACGCACGGTAACAGTCAGACGCGTTTTCGATGCCAGCGCATTCTCCGTAACGGCCTGCGGCGTAAGGGCGTAGCCTGTAATTTCGCCTTCCAGAATCAGGTCGGCATTCGAACTGTCGGTCAGTTGCAGACGAGTCTGCTTCGTGAACGAATCCATCAGCTTGTTTTCGAACATCGGCTGCAAAGGAGCATAGACCATAGCCGCACGAATCGGGAAACTCATGATGTTGATGGTCTTGTAGACATTGTAGTCCAATGCCGCACCGTTGAATTTATAACTGATGGTACATGCCTGAAGTGTCACCATCAGCAGTACGATTGAGATTATTTTTTTCCACATAAGGTCAATCCTTATTATCAAGTCCGTATTCCTTAATTTTCCGATAGAGTGTCCGCTCGGAAATGCGCAGTTCCTCGGCCGTTTTCTTACGGTTCCCCACGTTACGTTCGAGCGAACGTCGTATTGTTTCCCGCTCCGTATCTTCAAGAGTCATGGTAGCCGAAGGTTCGCTCGCGGATGTTTCCACCAACGCTTCCGCAGGGTTTGCCTCATGATGGCGAGGCAGCAGCGGCTGCTGTCCGCCGTCACGCTTCCACCCCTGCAAAGGATTTGCCAAAGCCTCCGCCGGCTTTGCGGCAGAAAGCGACGCAACCTTTTCTTTCAGCTCGTTGATTTCCTTCCGCATTTCAAACAGTATCTTGAAAATTCCTTCGCGCTCCTGGTCGTAGGAATAGACCTGCGGACCGGGCGCAACGGCTGGCGAATATTCGCTTCCGGCATCCGGCAAATATGCTGCCACGTCGGCGGCAGTCACCTTCTTTCCGGCGTCAAACAAAGAAATCTGCTCTATGACGTTCTTCAACTGACGCACATTTCCCGGCCAGCGGTATGTCAAGATAGCCTTTTTGGCATCGTCCTCAAATTCCACCAACGGCATTCGGTATTTTTCAGCAAAGTCGCTGCTGAACTTACGCGTCAGCAACAGGATGTCGTTACCACGGTCGCGCAACGGCGGCACGGCAATGCGCACCGTCGACAGTCGGTAGTACAAGTCCTCGCGGAAACGACCTTCGGCAATCGCTTTCTGCATGTTGACATTGGTTGCGGCAACGACACGTATGTTGGTTTTCTGCACAGTCGAAGAACCCACCTTGATAAATTCGCCGTTTTCCAGCACACGCAACAGACGGGCCTGAGTGGTCAACGGGAGTTCGGCCACTTCATCCAAAAAAATAGTACCGCCGTCGGCCTCCTCAAAATACCCCTTGCGGGCACCGGCCGCCCCCGTATAGGCACCCTTTTCGTGCCCGAACAGTTCGGAATCGATCGTTCCTTCCGGAATGGCTCCACAGTTGACAGCGATATAGTTCTTGTGCTTGCGCGGACTGAAAGCATGGATAACCTTCGGGAAAAACTCTTTACCCGCACCGCTTTCTCCATTGATGAGCACAGAAAAATCTGTAGGCGCAACTTGCAAGGCACGCCCTATCGCTGCCAGCAAAGCGGGCGAGTTGCCGACAATGCCGAACCGTAATTTCGCTTGCTGTACTTCAGGTGATATATCTAATGGCATAGTACTAGTTTCTTGTTATTAATTGACAAAGTTGGCTGTGACAAGTCAAAGAACAAAACCACAATCAACCACGTACAAAGATACATCATTTTCTACACATTTGACATTCCACCCCGCCGGCAGCAACATTATTTCACATTTCAACCCCTACCGGCGCAACTTACCGCAGACACGAACAAAAAAGAGAGCGACCCCAAGGGCCGCCCTCTTTACTTATTTCAGAATTATCTTACTATTAAAGAATAACTTTCTTTACAACCGGAGCACCGTTTACAACAGCCTTAACGATGTACAAGCCATTAGCCGGAGCAGCTACTTCAGAAGCATTGTGAACTTCAGCAACCTTTTGACCAGCTACGTTGTAAACTTCGATTGATTCAGCAACTTCGCTAACTGCGATAACGTCACCGTTAACGCGGATAGTAGCGTTGGCAACTACATTGTTAGCTACGCTTGCGTTAGGATTGTAACCTTCTTCAGCGATGCGGTAAACACCCATACCGTTGTAGCACTTGAATGTTACCAAAAGCATAGCGTTCTTGCCGTTAGCATCCGGATCAAGAGCAATAGTGCTCAAACCGTGAACACGTGCACCAGTATCTGAAGTCTGGCCAAGACCGTCGGCAGGAACCAACCACATTTGTTCCATTGAAGACATTGCAAATGATTCGTCTACCAATGTAACAACTGCCTGACAAGAGTGAGGAGCATCATATTGACCTTCAGAGAATACGAAAATGTTCTGATCGCCTACATGACCTTCAGCAACACCGTTTGTACCAGAAGCCGGAGAAACTACACCCGGAACGATTACATCACCTGTTTCCGGATCCTTTTGTTCAACTGCAACATCTGCGAATGATTCAACCATTGCACCTTCTGTGCTGTAAGTAGCAGGAAGAGTAGTGAAACCATCGATGTAGAACATGAACATTTGACCATTTGCGCTGCCGTCCTTCACTTGTTTCAAAACAGAACCGTAGCTGAAACCAGTCTGGTCAGCAGGATAAGTTTGAGTCATTGCCTGATAAGGAAGAGTTGTTGGCCATGCACCTGCCCAAGCTGTTTCACCTTGACCACGAGTCCAAGCAAATACGTTCAAAGCATCCTGAGCTGAAGTTGCAGCCATGATTGTTGCACCAGCATTAACACCTGTCAAGTCACCTACAACGTCGCAGTAGTCAACACGACCAATGCAACCCATGAATGACAATTCACCGACTGAAGTCAATTCACCTGTTTCAAGGTTACAAGTATAAAGAGCCAAGCCACCGGTACCGTCGCTGTTTGCGCTATAAGAAGCAACATAGAAGTTTCCGTATTCATCGAAACCTACCTGGTTGGCAGCCAATGTTCCGGCATAAGCTTCACCGTTCAACTTCAAATCCAAAGCACCAAGGTATTCTCCTGTTTCAACCGAGTATTTCTCAATTGTTGCTACATCACCTGACAAGCCAACATATACAATTTTACCGTCAGTTGTTGCTGTACGAGCACTGGTTGAAGCAATCTTGCTTGCACCGTATTCATCTGGAGTGTGGAAACGGTCAAACACCCAAAGGTTTTCGCAAGTGTAGCCATTCTTAGGTTCGTAAGTCTGGCCATCAGTTGCTGCGAAAGCCGTAGAAGCGAGCATCAAAACTGATGCAGAAAGTAAAAATTTCTTCATAGTCAAAATAGTTTTAAGTTAATTATTTGTTTGGGATATTTTTCATATCCACCGTAAAGTTACGCAGTTTTTATTCTCACACAAAATTTTCGTGTAAAAATATTGTTTAAAACATTAAAAATACATTTCACAAAATCATTATCTGCCCTACAGCATAATTTATAGGCAGATTCACCGCTTTGAAAGCCTTCCTCCACTGAAAAAAGAGTGCAGGCTGAAGAATCCGAAGCGGTATGCCGCCTGCAAATTCATCAGCCTGCTACATATTATATATACCCGAAGGATAGTTTTAACAGATCATTTTCAATGTTTTCACGGAACCGTCGGAAAGGCGCACAGAAACCAGGTAGACACCTGTACTCAAATCCGAGAACCGCACTTCGCCGGCAGCATCTGTAGTCGTTGTCAACAGCAGTTTGCCGTCCACGGAATAAAGGCTGACTTCCAAACCAGCCTGACCGGCAACCAAAGTCGGCACTTCGCCTCCGCGAATATAAATGGATTCGGCAGCCACGTCAGTCACTCCGGCCTCGGCACTGTAGACAAACGAAGAAACGGTCCAGTAGGATGTTGCCGTCTTACCGTCATCACCGATATAGGAAACATTGGCACGCACGTAATAGGTTGTACCGTCTTTCATATAGGAAGAACCGACCTTCAAGCCGGAAAGCTCTCCCGTCTCAAACTGGAAATCGGGGAAAGAACCGGCGTATGACGTACGGGCCGGGAAAGAACTGGAAGAGCTGATCCAAACCGTACACAAAGTCACGCCAGGTTGCGGCTTCACTTGAATCTTCGAGTTGCTGTAAAGCGTTACACCGTCGGTAGCCGGATTGACAAATTCGGGAGCAGCGGCAGGCATTACCTTTACCGTAAACTCGACAACGGAACTTTTGAAAGCAATGCCATCCACTTCAGCCGACACCTGCAAATAGTAGGTAGTACCGCCACACAATACATATTGAGGGATCTGGATGGAAGAAGCGGTAGCATCCGTTTCATATACTACATCCGACATGTCAATTTGAGAAGAAACCTGAACATGGTAGGTTACATCGCCCATAGCCGTCCATTCTACCGTGAGATTGTCGTCGCAGCCCGTAGCACCGCTTTCCGGTGAAATCACACGGAATGCATCTACCGAGAATGAATTTACATCAGAAGCCACATCCTCCGAATTGTTCTGACGGGCAACCACCTTCCAATAGTAGGTCTTGTCGGCCTCGAAGGCATACACGTCAACCGACGGGATAAAATTGGCTTCCACTTCCTTTCGGGCCAAAACATTTTTCATTTCGGCATCGTCGGAAACGACGATTTCATAAACCGACGACGAACCGTCCCAACGGAAATTGAACACGCCCGGAGCCTTTTCGCCCTGAACCGGGAAGGTAGGAGCGGGTTTCGTAGCCGTTACGGTCGGTTCACCCACGAAGAAGGCACTGTACTCGTTACCATAACGGTCGAGAATAGCCACGGCATAATTATAGTTGTCCAAATCAGCCTCGGCGATACCGAAACCGGGATAACCGGCTTCAGCGTCCGGAATTTCATACGTTTTGTCGTAGCATACGATGTGCAGATATTCTGCTTCCTTACGGAAGGTACTTGTATCAACCGACTTCGGAACAAAGTAGATGGCATAGCGAACATTTTCCGGTCCGTTCCACGACAATGTTCTGCCGTTACGCTGCAAATTGCTGACAGCCCCCGGACATTCAGCCGGCATCCATGTGACAGCCGGAGTCAACGAATGAGACGGAAAAGCATAATAGCGCAGGTAGTTCATCATATACATCATCTTATACTGGCCGGGAGTCGACAAGTCGTATCCACGACGATTTTTCAATGACTTCCAAGGGAAATATACCGTACCCGGAGCACCCATCGTATCGGAAGTACGTGTCAAGTCAATCTGGTCGGTAAATTCCGTATAGAGAGCATTGCTGCTGGCCGTGTTGGAAAGGTCCTGACTGATATAGCAGTGACGGTTGTATTTGGCTGTCACTTCGTACCACCACGGTGTAATCAACCCGTAGTCGGCATTCGAGTTACCGATAAGCCAGTAGACCTGCGGCGAAATGAAATCAATCGAGCCCTCGCTGATCCACGCCATCGGGTCAGAACAAATTCCATTGTACTGCCAATCGCTGCCCGGACAGGGAGTGACTCCGTATTTTGCGGCAACATCAGCGTTGCTACAGGCCACACCGGCGGGACTGATACCGAAACGCACCCACGGCTTCGTCGACTTGATATAGTTGTTCACCTTGCGCACCATATCGTTGACATGCTCACGACGCCAGTTAAGCTGGCTCAATGTTCCGCCCTCTTCCTTGTAGGCGGCATAATCCTCCGCATCATACGATTCAGGCAGACCGTTCTGATAAAAATAGTCGTCGAACACGATACCGTCCACATCATACTTGTCCATGATGTCGGCAATCACATCCACAATGCGCTGTTTCACTTCCGGAAGTGCCGGATTGAGGATCGTCCATGTGCGTTCCGAGGTTGTCCATTTAAGCAGCCATTCCGGATGGCTGTTTTCATAGTTCTTGTCACCGCCATTCTGTCCCCAGCCTTCATAGTAGGCGGAGTTCTGATAACGGTAAGGGTTCAGCCACGCATAAACTTCCAGACCACGCTTGTGAGCCTCTTCCATCAAGAAGGCAAACGGGTCGAAAGCCGGCGCTACACCGCGAGTTCCCGAAACATAGCTCGACCATGGCTCGTATTTGGAATCATACATGGCATCGCACATGGCACGAACATGATAATAGATTGTAGTGAAGTTGTTTCGCTGCAACGAATCGAGATTGTTACGGCAAATCTGCTTCATTGCTTCAGCATTTGATGTAGTAATGCTGCCCGAAGGCCAGTCGGCAACATAGGCCGACATCCACACCGCACGGTGTTCGCGCTTTTGCGCTGCCGCCTGCGGCAAGCAGCAAAACATCAGCAATGCGATAATAGAAAGTTGGAATATTTTTCTCATAATTTGATTTTTAAAAATGACAATAGCTGTCCCCATCTGCATGAACAAACAAGAAACAGCTATTGATTTTAACAATTATCTTACTATCTAAGCGTCACGTTTAGAAAAGTTTAGATTTAGCATCATTAATTGTGATACCCAAAATCTTGTCAGTACAGTTTTCAACATTGACAACTGTCTTGGAAGTCGGGTCATAGTATTTCAAACCAGTCTGATAAGAAGATGAATCCTTAGCATCCTTGTTGAAACCGAAATATACATAACCTGTCTCCTTGTCAACTACCAACTGAGTTACGTAAACGCCTTCGGCATCGGTAGTGTTGATCGGGTCGGCATCCATCTTGATTTGCTTGGTGAAAGCAGAACCGGCGAGAGCCACGCCATCGGCCGGCAGCGGATATTCATAGAAACCGCCGTCAGTCTTCGTACGCCATACATAGAGGGCGTTACGAGATTCATCCAAAGTGAAGCCCTTCAAGTTGACGGCATTCAGCACAATTTCGTTAGGAATACCCGGAGCATCGTTGTAGGAAGAATAGATGTCTGTTGCCTTAAAGCGGAAGATACCGTTACCGTTGTAGCACTTGCCCCACCAGTAAGTACCCTTGGAATCCTTGAGAATTGTTGTACTGATAGCACCGTAGGCAAGACCCTTATTGTAATAGCCCAGGTTCTCATTCTTCACCAGATAGTCGCTCTTTTCAGTAGCACCACGAGTTGACAAAGCCATCTTGCGGATACCGGTGTTACGGTCAGTGTAAATCAAGTTGCTTCCGTCGACAGTTCCGAAGAACGGGTCGTTGAAGGCTGTCTGACCGACATTGGTTACGAACAAGTTGGTTGACTTACCGTCAGCGCTCATTACATTAATCTTACCATCGCCGTTCACACCGTTTTCATCGTTGATGTAAGTGTACTGCTTGCCGGCATCGAGAATGTAAATCCATCCTTCGTTCTCGCCTTCAGCATTAGCAATAGAAGCAAATACCAGATTGAAAGGCATTGTACCGCTCTTGACACCCATATCGAACGGAAGGTTCTTTGTTCCGGCAGGAACTTTTGCCGGGTCGATGAGTTTCAACGCCTTGATGTTGCCGTCCAACGCTGCATAGTAAAGAGTCTTGCACTCATAAGGAGCACCTACTTGAACATTTACGTAAGAATCCTCCAACTGACGGTTTTCACCATCTGTGTCAAACCATGTCTGGAGAGTGATGCGCTGAGAACCGATATTGCGGAATTTCAGCTTACCCGGATATTCCACATTGCCGTTTTCATCGGCATAACCGACGAACTGAGTCATTTCCTCACCGGCTTCGTTTGTAGTTCCTTCCGGGAATGTCCATACGTATTTCACTTTTAAGTTTTCAGGGTTCGGCAGGAAGATGTCGAAATCAACCGTCACATCATTGATAGTCACGACATCCGCACTTTGCGATTTCACGGAAAGAACCGGAGCGATATCGTAGATCATGATGGGGTATGTGCATGAGCCAACACCTTCAACGGTCAGTTTCACCTGATAAGTACCGGCTTTTGCATACTTGTGAATAGGATTGGCTTCGTTAGAAGTTGTTCCGTCACCAAAATCCCAAGTCACATTACCGGTTTTGGAAGAAGTGTTGGTAAACTGAATTTCAGAAACGACATAATAGTCGAGAATGTATTCATCGCCTGCAACAGCATAAATGAAGTCAACATCTTTCGAAGGGAAATCCACATATTCGGGATCTTTTTCGAAACAAGATGTAAACAACACAACCAATGTTGCAATAAGACCTATATTTCTTAGTAGTTTCATTTGAGTTAGCATTATTAGTTAAGTGTCACTTCCATTTTGTCTGTAGTATAGCCCACATTGCCGACAGTATCAACCACCTTGAAGGTTACACCGAGAGTGTAAGAACGTGAGTAGTTGACAGTGTAGACTTTCTCAGCAGAATCGTAAATCCATGCCGTAAACGGGATCAATGAAATCAAGTCCTTGAACAACGGCATATAGTTGGAACGAACAGCTGTCACAGGACCACCGACGTTGTCATCATAACGGCAGAACACCCATGGTGAAGATTCATACACATCGTAGAGCGTTACTCCTTCCGGTGCCTTATCGGCCAAGCCGATTTCATGATAAACTGTCACACCGTTCTCAATTGTCACATAATATTTACCGACAACATTGAATTCAGTAGTAGGATTACCGGCACCGTCAGTCTTGTAGATTTTAGTATACCAGACATCGCTCTTTTCAGCCACGTCGGCCGATGCCAGCTTGTTCAATTCGCCGTTGGTGTTCAACTGCGGATATTTGGCAATCACGCTGTTGATCTGGTCAACCGTAAAATCGTAATTTACATAAACGTGACGGAGGTCATTGTAGTAGAGACTGTCCTTTGTCAGATAGTCGATAACCTTGTTCGTAAATTCCTCTTCAAAACCGTCAGGGAAATACTGATCGAATTTTGCCTGATCCCATGTTCCGATGTTTGACCACGTAAGGGATTTCAATGTCTGAGAAGTCGGGAACTTGGCATTGATTTCAAATTCATAGCCGTTGAACACAGCCTGTTCGTGAGGGAACGTAGCGATCACCTGCGAAGCACGTACAGTATCAACATTTGCCACTGTTTGCGTGTAGGCGAGACTCGAAGTAAGCTTCAATGTCACTGCCGCTGACTCCGACTGAGAAACAAGCGCCCAAACTTCCGACTGCTTCGGAGTGTGCTCCTTGTCCGTATAGTATTTTCCTTTGAAAGAAACGCTGTCGCCGGCATTCGCTACAGTGCTACCCAATTCCCATGACACTGTCGGTACTGCCTGACCCGGAGTCATAATTTCGTTGAACGGGTCATGGACAGCACATGACGACATTGCCAACATTGCCACAGCTACTGTTCCTAATTTATATTGCAATTTCATAACTTTTTTCTTTGTTTAAAATTATTCTTGAGTCAATGAAGTACGTACACCGGCCTCTTCAGCCCAAATCATCGGTTTGCGCAACCACATGTAGTTTTTGTAAGCACCGAGACGTTCCAACTCAGCACGGTTGTATTTATCTTCTGTTTCAGGGTCGTAATTGATACGTTGAATCCAAGTATTTTCCTTCTGAGCGTCAGTCAGACCGTCAACCCAGTACGGAGCATACAAGTTGTACGGACGACGGAGGCCCGGATAGATGATTTCCTGGTTGGCACCGATACCGTAGTTGTTACGATTGTTGCTGTAGTGGTAGCGACGCATGTCAGTCCATTGTTCCGGCTGCATGTACATGGCCACATATTTCTGCATCATCAGGTCGCTCAACGTATATTCGGATTCGTTGAAGAACCAATACTGATTACCCGGAGTTGACGGATCAGTTACACCCTTAACCGGCAACACGGTTTCGTTTTCCTGATCTTTATTGTCAACGAAAGCGTCAACGATAGCATTCCAACGAGCCTGTGAGTAAGTGAACACACCTTCCTTACTGTCGCGAGTATCGAGTTTCTGGAAATCGCCAGTAGCCAATACGTTACCCGGATACATGACATTAGGATATTTCTTCTGGAAGGCTTCCAGGTGACGCTGAATGTTGGCACGTGTAGCCTCTTTTGCCAAACGGCAGGCTTCTGTCTTGTTGCCCATCCAATATTGAGCTTCAGCTTCAATGAAATAAAGTTCCTCCATTGTAAAGATAGGTACGTAAGCATCTACCGAACCGGCGTAAGCACCGCAATACAAATCAGGATAGTCGGAAGTCTTGTAAGATGTACCGGCACCGATATTGTTTTCCAACCAACGGAGTTTCACGATGGAAGAAGAGTTGGTAGCAGATGCAGGACCCGTACGAGGCTTGAACAACAGGATAGCACGAGGGTCATCGGCATAACCGCGGAAGTTGACGTAACGTCCGGACTGCATGTCATTCGTTTTGTTGAACACACCCAAGCAGTTTTCCATCAAGAATTTGGAAGGAACAGCGTCGGTCAGCAAGTTGGCACGTGATTCCCATGCGTTGATAACCGGCTGTGCGTCGCTCCAAGGACAGTTCTGCTGCATTGTACCGCCATCGAAATTATAACGGGGTTCGCTTCCGAAGAATGTACCGTACATCGGGTCAGCCTGCCAGATTTCGATAGCTTTTGCAGCTGCATCGTAAATAGCCTGGCATGTAGCGGCTGAAGTATTGACATTCGGAATATTGCGGAGAAGAAGACGAGCCTTCACAGCGTAAACCAAACCTTTCCACTTGTTCAGGTCACCGGCATATACACGGTCCTGCTTAACAGTGATTGTCTGGTTGCCCGGAGCCTGAGTATACTCAGGATTGTCGAAATCAGCGATCAAAGCATCCGCCTCTTCGAGCATCCATTTGTAGATACTTGCCTGAGTGTCGTATGTTGGAGAATTCGACAGATAGGCGTTTGAACGCGGCATATCGCCGAAGGCATCCGTAGTCAGCTGAGTAGACAGCAGGCGGATAGTACGCGCAATCAGGATATAGTTCGGAGAATTGACGGCCTCTGCGTTCTTGATCAATTCGTTGATATTGGCACCAATATCATAAAAGTGGCGACGCCATTGCGGGTGACGGTTCATTGTCAGGAATTCCCAACCGCTCTTATAAGCATAAGAACCTGTCTGCGACTTGCCGGTTGTGGTCAGACATTGCGACAAGTAAATGTTATATTCAGCATGGTCATAATTTGTCTGCGCAGCATAGTAGACAATGACCGGCAATCCCACTTCAGCCGTAATGCTGGCTGCCTTGTCGGGATTTTCATTATCATCGAGCATGTCAACGCAACCGGTGCTTGTAATGCCCAGCAGCAATGACATCGCTATTAATTTCAATTTGTTCATACGTTTTCCAGTTTTTTAGAATGTAGCACTAAGTGAGAAGTTAAAGCTGCGTGTAGTCGGTACACTGTAGTTATCGATACCGGCAGAACCTGTACCACCACCTGTACCTGCAAGGATTTGCGGGTCAGAACCGGTGTACTTAGTCAACAAGAACAGGTTACGACCTGTGGCTGAAACTTTCAAGCCCTTGATAGGACATTTCTTCGACAACAGACGAGACAAGTCATATCCTACTGTAACATAGCTCAAGCGGATATAAGAACCGTCTTCGATAAAGTTGGAAGAAACAGCATTGTAGTAGTTGGTGATGAAGTTGCTGTCGACGATGACAGGAGTCGTGTTAGGAACATATGTTCCGTCGGCCTGTTTCACCACACCCTTGATTACCACTTCGTGGCTACGATATTTCGTCAACAGATTTTCCATGCCGTTACCGTTCAAGCCACGGCGAGTTACGTTGACAACGTCACCGCCCATACGGCCGTCAAACAAGAATGATACGGAAAGGTCTTTCCAGCTGAAGTTGGAACCCAAGCCGAGCAACCAGTCCGGTTCACGGTTACCGATCAAGTTATTCTTAATGGCGCTGATGACAGGATAGCCTTGTTCGTTACAGATGATTTGTCCGTCCGGAGTACGCTCGTAATCCTTACCAGAGATAGCTGTAGTAGAACCATTCAAATAAGCTGTCGGGAAGATATCGCCGTACTGTGTACCGGTGATTTCGATAACGTCATCCGGCAAGTAAAGCACTTTACCACGGTTGAACGAGTAGTTGGCAGTTACGCTCCAGTTGAAGTCCTTCGAACGCAAGATGTCTTGAGTCAATGTCAATTCAAGACCTTTGTTCTCGATAGAACCTTCGTTACGTGTCTGGAGAATAGTTCCGGATGTGGGAGATACACGCACTTGCACAATTTGATTGTCGACTGTTGTTGAATACCAGGCAACATCCAAACGAGTGCGGGAATCGAAGAAGCGCAAGTCAGCACCGATTTCCCATGAACTTGTCATTTCCGGTTCAAGTTGGGTAGCAACGGCTGTGGTTGCATCAATACCCCAACCTCCGTCAGGGAATACTTCCCAGTTCTTATAAGAAGTGGTGAAGCGGTATGCAGGAGCATCCTTACCTACCTTCGCCCAGTTACCACGGATTTTACCGTAAGAGAACCAGTCGTTCTGGAGTTTGAACAATTCAGAGAAAATCACACCGGCAGTAACTGACGGATAGAAATAGGTGCAGTCAACCTGCTTCAATGTTGAAGAACCGTCGTAACGACCAGTTACTGACAATTGAGCCATGCCTTTATAGTCGAAGCGCAATTCACCGAAATAGCCGAACTTGTTTTTGCGGGTGTGAGACAACGACATGTAGTAGTCAGTACCCGTACTTGTCGTAAATGTGTTCGGGTTTGTATTCATAAAGCTGTAGAAGTCGCCAGCCAATTGGAATTCTTGGCCTGCCATCTGCGCGGACAGCCCGTTGGTTTCCTTGTATTCGGCACCGGCCAAGATGTTTACACCGAAATCTTCACCGATATTGAAGTTATAGGTACCAAGGATTTGAGCCGTGAGCTGATCGTTGTTGGAAGGCTGGAACGTATAGGAACCGAATTTATAACGGTAGTCAGCCAATGCGCTGCTTTCCGGATCTGCAAAATCGCTGTCTACGAAACGGGAAACGGTATAAGAGTCGTAAGTTGAATAACCCTTATCGTAACCAATCTTACCGGTGAAAACCAAATTTTCAATCGGTTCGTAGCTGATCTGACCGTTGATAATGGTACGCGTAGCATCTGTTTCGCTCTTGTCCATATAGCGTCCGAAATATGGAGAAACTGTTGCTCCAATCTTTTCTTCATCGGTAAGGATTTCCCAATGGTCATAACGGTTGCTCCAGTTTGGACGGCCTTCGAGTGTAGCGTAGTCGGCCATGTTTCTGTTGATTGACCAGCCGTAAACCGTCGACATGCTGTTGCCGAAACCGCGGCTCTTGCTGTTAACGAAGTTGGTTGACAACTGGATGGTCACATACTTCGACGGCTTGAACTCACCTTTCAAGAATACGTTCAAACGATTCTTGTAGTCGTTTGGAACTACACCGTCATTTTTCATGTAGCTGGCAGAAGCATAGGCATTGAACTTTTCGTTACCGCCGGAAATCGACATGTCGTATTTCTGAAGGAAACCGGTTCCAAGGAAATCGCCCACATTGTCGTATACACGGTCTGTAGAAGTCAGATACGGACCCCAACCACCTGTAGCGTTTTCCTTATAGAAACCCTGGCTACCGGCAATGAACTGATTCTGAATCTTCGGGACACGCATACAGTTGGAAAGTTCCCAACTGCCTTGAGCCGTCACCTTCAACTGGCCTTCCTTACCTTTCTTGGTAGTAATCATGATTACACCGTTGGCTGCTTCCTGACCGTAAAGAGCAGATGCGGCAGCACCTTTCAGCACACTCATGTTTTCAATATCGTTCGGGTTCAAGTCGCCGAGCGAAGAACCGCTACCACGGATAGGCATACCGTCGACAATCACCAACGGTTCGTTGCTTTGAGCCGTATTAACAGAAGAGATGGCACGAATCACCACCTGAGTGTCGGAGTTAGGAGAACTACCGCCAGTCGACACCTGCAAGCCGGCAACCTTACCCTGCAAAGAGTTGGCAAAGTTGGCTGACTGACCGGCTGTCACGTCGTCGGCATCCAACGACTGAACGGCGAAGTTCAGTTTCTTCTTTTCCTGAGTCTGGCCCATGGCTGTTACCACTACCTCATCAAGGACCTGAGAATTCTCTTTTAACACTACATTAATTACGCTTTGACTACCGACTTTCACTTTCTCGGTATTCATACCCACGTAACTAAAAACCAGGACATCTGTGTCCTTTGCATCAATTGTAAATTTTCCATCAAAATCGGTAGCTGTACCGGTGGTCGTTCCATCAATCATAACCGTAGCCCCGATAACCGGTAGCTGGTCGGATTGAGAAGTAACTACACCCGTAACAGTGCGGGCATAACCCACAACCGCCATAAGGGAAAATAACAGAAGCAATAACTGTTTTCTCATAATTACTTTTTGTTTGTTTTATTGTATGGTTTCTCTAATGTCAAGTTTGTAATAGCACGTTTGGTTAATTATATGCAGATTTTAACGATTCAAGGCATTCAGCACAACAAAAAAGTAAAAATTAGTCAACGAATCTGTTAAAAACGCTTTTTTCACCAGCCATAATGCTACCCTATTTTTGTCTGTTTACACATGTTCTGACTACAAATCTACAATCTTTTTTTGATTATCATTCATATTTTCAGAAGTAAAATAAGCCCCTAAAGCGTATTTTATATTTTATATACATATTTTTATACTCATTTACCGCCATTAGCAAAACTTAACACAGCAAGAGAAGACAGGACACCCCTCCAATTTTAAGTAAAATTCACCAAACGAGAACAAAACACATGTAACAAACTATATTCCAATATTTTATGTCTAATTTGTCTTTTCTAACCGACAAAATCGACAATTCCGAAACAGAATTTGCCATTGAAAGTTTGCCAATTCGGAAAATGTGATTACCTTTGCAATATATTTGCGCATGTGGCGTAATTGGTAGCCGCGCTAGACTTAGGATCTAGTGTCGTGAGACGTGGGGGTTCGAGTCCCTTCATGCGCACAGAAGGAGCAAGGTTAAAAACTTGTTCCTTTTTATTTTGCAAAAACTCGACTTTCGCAAAGATTTTTCGGTCAGACTGTTCCAAAATTCTCCAAAATTAGTAATTTTGTCTGCTCAGCGGACGCACATCAGCGTTTCGCCGGAATTAAAACAAAAAACTGATGATCGAATTTCTGACACCGCTCACCGAGTTTGACACGAACGCACTGCTTGCCGTCAATGGATGGAAACACGCATGGACCGACCAATTCATGTATGCCTACAGCGGAAAATGGGTATGGGTGCCGTTCTATGCCTCGATACTCTACGTATTGCTGAAAAACTATCACTGGAAAGTCGTGCTGGGATGCCTGATAGCCATCGGACTGACCATCACATTTGCGGATCAGATAGGAGCGTCCGTTATCCGCCCGCTTGTCGAAAGGCTCCGTCCCTCCAATCCCGAAAATCCGATATCGTCGATGGTGGAAGTGGTGAACGGTTACAGTGGCGGCCGTTACGGTTTCCCTTCGTGCCATGCCGCCAATACCTCCGGCCTTGCATTCTTCCTGCTGTTCCTGTGGAAAGACCGCTTCATCGGCATATTCAGCATCGTCTGGACACTCCTCACCTGCTATTCCCGCTCGTATTTGGGCGTACACTATCCGGGCGACCTTCTTGCCGGCATACTTCTCGGATTCATCTCTGCCAGCATTTTCTACACCTTATTTAAAAGGATATATCACCACGACCGTAACCGGGAGGTGAAAATGGGCTACATCATTCCCGCTACCGGCATAGCTACCATTTTAGGAATCTGCATCTATGCCACTATCGTATTCTAACTAAAGGCATCTACAGTTTTCCCCTATCCGCCGATTGCAGACAGGCAAACCAATAGGAATAAGTCTTTACCGTACCGTCGTCAAGACGGATGTCATAACTTCGCTCTTCCGGCTCGCCCAAGGAAAACGCTATCGGAAAACGGAAAATCGGGCCGTCGAAGCAGAATGTGTGATACTCACCCTGCTCTCCGTTAAGGTCCACGCCGTCAGGCAAGGACTCCACAAATTCACGGTCTACAAAGTTTCCGACATATTTCCGGCCCAGTTCCGCCATTGTCGTCACGACTACCGTCTGCAATCCCGTTGCAAGAAACGCTTCCATCACCTGCCCGGACGTCATGTTCCACAACGGTTCTACCACTTCAATTCCCAAAGGAGCCAGTTGGGCCTCACGGTAGCTGCGCACGTCGTGCAAATAGATATCACCGAAAATGAAATGCGTCACTCCCAGTTTCTTGAAATGTTCCACGGCTGCGGCCATCGCCATTCCGTAATCCTCCATATTGCCTTTCGGCGTCAAATCAACAACGTAGAGAGGGATGCCAAGGCTGTCCGCCTGTGCGGAAAGCAGGCTACAGGGAATGTCGTGCATCGTCGAGCGACGTGTGTCGCAGTTGACCGTTGTCAGCAATGCCACAATCTCATATTCCCCCGTCTGCATGATTCGGAAAAGGGCATGAGCGGAATCTTTTCCTCCGCTCCAATTGAACACTGCCTTTATTTTTTCCATTCGATTGTCTTTTGATTGTGAAACAGACAGCCAACCAATACCAGATAGGCAGGAACAAAACCGTCGCTACTCCACACCATCGGCAGGCCAAGCAGTTCTTCGCTCGTCTGCGCCACGTTGAATCCGCAGGCTTCGAGCGAAGGCCGAACGAGCTCGGGATGACGGCACGGTTCGCCGGAAAGGCGCGTACAAGTGCCTTCGGGACAAAATGAACAGATACCCGTAAAGCCGAACATCCGTCCGCCGCTCTCCTTTTCCAGTTCCAGCAGCCGCCGTTCCAGTCGTTTCCGCTCAGGAAGGAGCAGCGCGCCGGCCTCACCGATAGGAATCCGTTCGGCAGGTGTTATCCGGACGGCGACAAAGAATGCCGACTCATAGCCGTCCATCGTCCGGTCGACATCAAAGTCATACGGCGGGCACGCCCAACTTTTTCCGAAATTCCGGCACTGACGGCAACATTCCAGAAAGCGCGGCACATCACGAAAACGCGCCATGTATTCGGCCACGGGGAGCGTGGCCGTGAAATCATCGGCCCTATAGGCATAAGTTTTTTCCATACGGCAAAAGTAATGCTTTTTCTCCACACCCCTTTTCCGCAACACAACAAAAAAACCGCACCTCTTTTGGAGATGCGGTTCTCAGATTATAATCGGTTTTCAGATTATTCTGCTTTACCTTCGCTACCAAGAACGTATTTGATCTTGTGGATGTAAAGTTTCTTCATGTTGTCGCGAGCCGGGCCGAGATACTTACGCGGGTCGAATTCAGCCGGTTTTTCAGCGAACACTTTACGGATAGCAGCAGTCATGGCAAGACGGCTGTCAGAGTCGATGTTGATTTTGCAGACTGCAGAAGTAGCTGCCTTACGCAACCATTCTTCCGGAATACCGATAGCAGCCTTCAAAGCACCGCCGTATTTGTTGATAGTTTCAACTTCTTCTTGAGGAACTGAAGAAGATCCGTGGAGTACGATTGGGAATCCAGGAAGTTTTTCCATAACTGCATCCAAAACGTCGAATGCCAATGGAGGCGGAACCATGCGGCCAGTCTGAGGATCGATTGTGCACTGTTCCGGAGTGAACTTGTAAGCACCGTGAGAAGTACCGATTGAAATAGCCAAAGAGTCGCAACCTGTACGAGTAGCGAAATCGATTACTTCTTCAGGGTCTGTATAAGTGTGGTGCTCTGCAGAAACTTCGTCTTCTACACCAGCCAATACACCAAGTTCGCCTTCAACTGTTACGTCGAACTGATGAGCATATTCCACTACTTTCTTTGTCAATGCTACGTTTTCTTCGTAAGGAAGGTGTGAACCGTCGATCATTACAGAAGAGAAACCGTTGTCGATACAAGACTTGCAAAGATCGAAAGAATCACCGTGGTCAAGGTGAAGAACGATTTGCGGGTGTTCCCAGCCAAGTTCTTTTGCATATTCTACAGCGCCTTGAGCCATGTAACGGAGCAATGTACCGTTTGCATACTGACGGGCACCCTTAGAAACCTGAAGGATAACCGGAGATTTGGTTTCAGCAGCGGCTTGTACGATAGCCTGGAGCTGTTCCATATTGTTGAAGTTGAATGCAGGGATTGCATAACCTCCTTTGATTGCCTTTGCAAACATCTCGCGAGTGTTTACAAGACCAAGTTCTTTATAACTTACCATAGCTATAATTATTTAAATGTGAACAAATAGTTTCTCACTAAATTTTCTGCAAAATTAATGCAAGTTGATTGAAAACAAAAGAGTTTGCCCATTTTTTTATTTCCCCGAACAGACTACTTTCATCGGAAACGTACAAAAAACTGGCAAAGGGCTGAACATCATGGGCGTTTGCAATGTTGAAAATGTATTAAAAGAGTGGCGGCAACAACTGCGGCAGCCCTCAACATGTCGAACGCCCGCTGCGGTCGGGCACAAAAAAAGAACCACAGACAATGACTACTGACTCCAACCTCCTGCTGGCATTCGGGCTGACACTGATAGCCGGCCTTTCGACCGGCATAGGCAGCCTGATAGCCTTTCTCGCGAAAAAGACAAACACCCGTTTCCTGTCGGCGGCACTTGGCCTGTCGGCGGGTGTGATGATTTACGTTTCCTTCATGGAACTCATGCCGGAATCGGTCGCCCATCTGCAAACGCTGTATTCCGAGAAGACGGCCATGGCTTTCATGCTGACGGCGTTTTTTCTGGGCATCGGCTTTATAGCCCTTATCGACCGGCTTGTGCCGGAAGATGAGAACCCGCACGAAATGCACACCTCGCAGGACGCCCATCCCCAACGGCTGAAACGCACCGGAATAATGATGGCGCTTGCCATCGGCATCCACAATTTCCCGGAAGGGCTGGCGACATTCACATCGGCGCTGGCGAACATTGAGGTGGCACTTCCGATTGTTTTTGCCATCGCCATCCACAACATACCGGAGGGGATTGCCGTGTCCGTGCCCATCTATCATGCCACCAACAGCCGGAAAAAGGCTTTCACCTACTCGTTTCTGTCGGGAATGGCCGAACCGGTCGGAGCGTTGCTCGGCTTCCTGTTTCTCGCCCCGTTCTGGAGCGACACGCTCAACGCCTATCTGCTGGCATTCGTGTCGGGAATCATGGTCTACATCTCCTTCGACGAACTGCTGCCGGGCACGGAAAAATACGGACACCACCACTGGGGCATCAGCGGTGTCATTGCCGGAATGGCTGTAATGGCAGGGAGCCTGCTGCTTCTGTAGCCGAAAAAACGGCCGCTTGTTTTTGCATTGCGGTTGCATTTTCGTTTTTCTATCTTTGCAACCGAAAGGAGAAAGACCGGGATTACACATCACTCCCCCGCCCGCTCCCGACTGTTAAAGATACCACATTATGGGACATCATCATCACGACCACCACATTGCACCACAGTCGTTAAACGGAATTTTCATCTGGTGCATAGCCCTTAACCTCGCTTTCGTATTCATTGAAGCCGGGATAGGATTCTATTATAATTCGCTGGGCTTGCTGTCCGACGCCGGGCACAACCTAAGTGACGTGTTCTCGCTGCTGCTTGCCCTGCTGGCGTTCCGCATGGCAAAAATCCACAGCAACCGCCATTTCACCTACGGATTCAAAAAAAGCACCATCCTCGTATCGCTGGTCAATTCCGTGATACTGCTGGTAGCCGTAGGAGCTATCATCATTGAAAGTGTCAACAAGTTCAGCCATCCGGTAGAAGTGTCGGGTGCGGCCGTTTCATGGACGGCCGGTGCAGGCATCGTGGTCAACGGAGTTACGGCATGGCTGCTGATGCGACAGCAGAAAAACGACCTGAATGTGCGCGGAGCCTTCCTCCACATGGCCATGGACACGCTCGTCTCAGTGGGCGTAGTGGTTTCCGGCATTGTCATCAGCATGACCGGCTGGAACATCATCGACAACTTCATCAGCCTCGCCATTGCCGCCATCATACTGATTTCAACCATCAACCTGCTGAAGGAAAGTCTTTTCCTGTCGCTTGACGCCGTTCCGTCGTCGGTCAATATCGACGAGGTAGAGAAAGCCATCAGCGGCATTCCGGGCATAGAAAGCTGGCACCACCTGCACGTGTGGGCCGTGAGCACCACCGAAAATGCGGCCACACTCCACGCCGTCATCAAGGATCTTTCCCGATTGGAAGAAATTAAGCACGCCATTAAACACGCCCTGCGCGAAAAAGGCATTCAGCACAGCACCGTGGAAATCGAGCTCTCCGGCTGCGACTGCGGCGACCGACATTGCGATTAGGTGTTGGAAAGATAAGGGATTTACAGTAATTTTGTAACCTGAATTTTTAACTGCAACACTATGTCAAGAAGTGAAAACGAACTGCAGGGCGTCACCCTACTGGGAAACACTGCAACAAAATATCCCGACAAGTATTCACCGGAAGTATTGGAAACATTCAAGAACAAGCACCCGGAAAACGAATATCTTGTCACATTCACCTGCCCCGAGTTTACCAGTCTCTGCCCGAAAACCGGACAGCCCGACTTCGCCAAAATAGTCATCAACTATATCCCGCGCGAGGACATGGTGGAAAGCAAGAGCCTGAAGCTCTACCTTTTCAGCTTCCGCAACCACGGCGACTTTCATGAGGACTGCGTAAACATCATCATGAAGGACCTCGTACGCCTGATGAATCCCCGCTACCTGGAAGTGAGAGGCATATTCACTCCACGCGGCGGCATCGCCATCCTGCCGTTTGCCAACTATGGCGACGACGAGCATCAGGAAATGGTGCGCCAACGCCTGATGGCGAATTTCACCAACAACTTCTAAAAAACATCACTGTGGACTCTATGGAAAAAGACGCTATCATCATCCTGTCGGGCGGTATGGATTCCGTCACCCTGCTCTATGAATATAAGGACGCCATCGCGCTGGCCGTGACCTTCGACTACGGCTCCAACCACAACCGTCGGGAAGCGCAATATGCACGCATGCACTGCGAACGCCTGGGCATCAAGCATCTGATTATTCCGCTTTCGTTCATGGGACAATATTTCAAAAGTTCCCTGCTCGAAGGCGCCGACGCCATTCCCGAAGGCAACTACGACGACGAAAACATGAAGTCGACCGTCGTGCCGTTCCGCAACGGCATCATGCTCTCCGTGGCCTGCGGACTGGCCGAAAGCTACGGGCTGAAACGCGTAATGATGGCCAACCACTTCGGCGACCATGCCATCTATCCCGACTGCCGCAAGGCGTTTGTCGACGCCATGTCGGAAGCCATGCGGGCCGGAACCTACGACGGTATCACCATATTCGCCCCCTACACGGGCATCACGAAAACCGACATAGCCCGCCACGGGAAAAAGCTCGGAATCAACTATGCCGAAACCTACTCCTGCTACAAAGGTTGGGAAAAGCACTGCGGAAAATGCGGCACCTGCCGCGAACGCATCGAAGCGCTCCGCGATGCCGGCATTCCCGACCCTACGGAATACGAAGAACAGTAATGACACAAAAAACGGCTCGCCGATGGCGGGCCGTTTTTCTATCAGTATCCGAAAAGAGGATTATTTCAAAAGCGTTTCCGGATCGAGGTTCTTCGACTCGATATCCTTGAAATAGCGGTAAGTGGCCACCTTCAGCTCCATGGTAGCAGCTTCGTCGGCAACGATGATAGCCTTCGGGT
Organism: uncultured Porphyromonadaceae bacterium; assembly: GCA_900548875.1. Taxonomy (GTDB): domain Bacteria; phylum Bacteroidota; class Bacteroidia; order Bacteroidales; family Muribaculaceae; genus Limisoma. The sequence goes on from URMA01000007.1 coordinate 38,066, forward strand.
GAGTCTGCAATGCAGTAATCGTCCACATTTGTGAAACGGCACCCTCTACACCCTGCTGCAAAGCACGGGCCTTGTTATAGCCGTTTACGATAATTAGCACGCTCTTGGCATCCATTACAGTGCCAACGCCTACGGTCAAAGCCGTTTCAGGAACTTTGTTGATGTCGCCGTCGAAGAAACGGGAATTGGCAATCTTCGTGTCGAGTGTCAATGTCTTCATTCTCGTGCGTGAAGCCAGAGAAGAGCCCGGCTCGTTGAATGCGATATGTCCGTCAGGACCTACACCGCCGAGGAACAAGTCAACACCTCCGTAAGAAGCGATTTTTTCTTCATAGCGCTTGCATTCGGCAATAGGATCGGCAGCGTTACCGTTCAAGATGTTCACGTTTTCCTTCTTAATATTAATGTGGCTGAAGAAATTGTTCCACATGAAAGAGTGGTAGCTTTCCGGATGTTCTTCCGGCAGGCCGCAATATTCGTCCATGTTGAACGTAACAACATTTTCAAAAGAAACCTTTCCGGCCTTGTTAAGCTCAATCAGTTTCTTATACATTCCAAGTGGAGAACTTCCTGTAGGACAGCCCAATACAAATGGTTTTTCAGCTGTCGGTTTAGCCTCGTTGATGCGTGATGCCACATAATTGGCCGCCCATTGAGACACTTTGTCATAGTCAGGTTCGATAATTAAACGCATAGTCGTAAAATATGTAAGGTTGTATTTTTGTGCAAAAGTACCACATTTTTTTGGATAACATAGAAATAATCACTACTTTTGACACAGAAAACGATCGTGGTGTTTAAATTTTAGATACTAAAGTTTAATTTTTGTTAATTACTTTTGTACGAAGAAAATATACCATTACCTTTGCACTGTCTGAAAAGATAAACAAAATGAAAACAAACCTAAGCTCTCAAATCAAATTAGACCGCATTCCGAAAAAGTACTATGCACCGGAAAGCGAAATAGAATCCGCAGCACTCTGCCGCGAGGAAAAAGTCTATACTCAAATACTTGAAACAAGCGAAGAAGGCGCAAGCTACATCGCTAATGAAGTAGCTACGACTATCAATAAAACTGTCGCAAAGAAAGGTTCTTGCGTCATCACTTTGGGTGCCGGCAACAGCGTAGTTCCCGTTTACACTGAACTTGTCAAACTTTACAATGAAAAGAAAGTTGACTTCTCCAATGTAATCGTGTTCAACTTCTCTGAATTCTGCACTACCGAACCAGGTGCACCGAGCACACTCGCCCGCTTGAAAGATTTGCTGCTTAACCATGTAAACATCAAAGCCGAAAACATCCACTCCTTCAACGCTGAAACAGCTAAGGAAGACGCCTACGAAACTTGCCGCGCCTACGAAGCTGACATCGACGCTTGCGGAGGAATTGACCTTGCAATGTGCGAAATTGGTGAGGTTGGCAATTTGGCATACAACGAACCGGGCTCACAAGCCACTTCAGTTTGCCGTCTGATGTTGCTCGGCAGCCAGACACGCCGTTCGTCAGCATCGATCTACGGCACTGACACAGTTCCGACAATCGCCCTCACATTGGGTATTTCAAATATACTGAACGCAAAGAAAGTAATCTGCATGGCATGGGGTGAAAACCGTGCAAAAATCGTTCGTGCAGCCGTTGAAGGTCCGACTACGGAAACTGTTCCGGCATCCTTCCTTCAGATGCACCGCAACGCTGAAATCGTCATCGACCTTTCAGCCGCAGAATCACTGACTCGTATCAGCCACCCATGGTTGGTTACTTCCTGCGAATGGAACGACAAGCTCATCCGTCGCGCCATCGCCTGGTTATGCAACAAGACCGGCAAACCTATCCTGAAACTTACCAACAAGGATTTCAACGACAACGGTTTGGACGAACTTGTAGCGCTCTACGGTTCAGCTTACAACGTAAACATTAAGGTTTTCAACGATATACAGCACACAATCACAGGATGGCCGGGTGGCAAGCCTAACGCCGACGACACAAACCGTCCGGAACGCGCCAACCCATATCCAAAACGTGTGATTGTATTCAGCCCGCACCCTGATGATGATGTCATCTCCATGGGCGGTACTGTAAAACGCCTTGTTGACCAGAAACATGATGTACACGTGGCTTACGAAACTTCAGGCAACATTGCCGTAGGCGACGAAGACATGTTCCGCTACATCATGGTGATGGACTTGATTGAAAAAGAATTCGGCTTGGATTCCGAAACTTACAAACAGAAGAGCAAGGAAATCAAGGAATTCTTGTCAAAGAAGAAACCGGGCGACATCGACACTCTCGATATTCGCTTTCTTAAGGGACGTATCCGCCGCGCCGAAGCCAAGACAGCTTGCAACCACATTGGCGTGAAACCGGAAAACGTTCACCATCTTGACCTCCCGTTCTACGAAACAGGAGCCATCAAGAAAGGCGATTTGACAGAAAAAGACGTGCAAATCATTAAAGACCTCCTGAACTCAGTGAAGCCTCACCAAATCTTTGTGGCAGGCGACCTCGCTGACCCTCACGGAACACACCGCGTATGTACCGACGCCGTTCTCGCAGCAGTAGACGAACTGCTCGACGAAGACTGGATGAAGGACTGCCGCATCTGGATGTACCGTGGCGCATGGGCAGAATGGGAAATCGACCACATCGAAATGGCTGTGCCTCTCAGCCCGGAAGAATTGAGATTCAAACGCAATTCTATCCTCAAGCACCAGTCACAAATGGAAAACGCGCCGTTCCTTGGCGACGACGACCGCTTGTTCTGGCAGCGTGCTGAAGACCGCAACCGCGCAACGGCACAACTCTACAACAACCTTGGTTTGGCATCCTACGAAGCAATGGAAGCATTTGTTGAATATCATCCAATACGATAATATATAAAAATAGAAAGCAACAACAACAAATAAGTGAATCATAGGTTAAGGAATCCGACGGATCGTGAGATTAGTCGGATTTATTTTTTATGTACCCTCCACTAAAATCCACAGCATTTTTTTAGCCGACAATAAGGGGGACAGACCTTTTTTTTGTAAATTTGCAAAATATTCAAACAGCACTATGGAGAAGGTAGTAATCGACGACAAGACGTTTGTGCCCTATATCACGAACGAAACCATTCAAGAAAGAATAAAAGAAGTTGCCCAACAGATTAAAGCTGACTGCGGCGACAAGTATCCTTTGTTTGTATGCGTGCTCAAAGGCGCATTCATATTTGCAGCCGATCTCTACCGGGCCATCGACTTTAACGCCGAAATAGCATTTATCCGCTTCAAGTCGTACTGCGGTACCGAAACGTCGGGACAGGTCAACCGGCTTATGGGACTCGACTGCGACATCACCGGCCGTACGGTAGTTATCGTCGAAGACATCGTCGACACCGGCTATACAGCCGTCAAAATGGTGGAAGAACTTTCGAAAATGAACCCGGCGGAAATCAAGTTTGCCACACTGCTCCAGAAGCCCGACTCGCTGAAAGTGGACGTAAAAGTGGACTACTGCTGCTTCAACATCCCTTCAAAATTCATTCTCGGCTACGGTCTCGACCTCGACGAAAAAGCCCGCAACCTGAAGGACATCTACATTCTCGAAGAGAACAAATAATAGAACTTAATAAGCCCACCATTCCCCCAGGAATGGACTAATCTACAATTTAAGGTATAAAGATATGTTTAACATCGTAATTTTTGGCGCTCCGGGTTCTGGCAAAGGAACTCAAAGCGAAAACTTGATTGCAAACTACGGTTTGTTTCACATCTCAACCGGCGAAGTGCTTCGTTCGCACATTGCCCGTGGCACTGAACTCGGCAAAACTGCCGAATCCTACATTTCGGAAGGCAAACTTATTCCAGACGAACTGATGATCAGCATCCTTGCCGACATCCTCGACAACACTCCGGAAGCAAAGAAAGGCGTAATCTTCGACGGTTTCCCACGCACTATCAACCAGGCAAAGGCATTGAAGACCATGCTTGCCGACCGTGACGCACAGGTGGATGCTGTAGTAGGTCTCGAAGTTGACGACGCTGAATTGATCGACCGCCTGCTCAAACGCGGACAGGAATCAGGCCGCAGCGACGACAATCTGGAAACTATCAAAAAGCGTCTGGAAGTTTACCACACTCAGACTCAGCCGCTTCACGACTTCTACGTAAACGAAGGCAACTATCTCACAATCAAAGGCACAGGCTCTATCGAAGAAATCTTCGACAACATCAAAGCCGCCATCAAAGCCAAATGCGGAAAGTAAATCCAATTACTTTCACCAAAATACAAATAGGCTGTCCTCAGAAATGGGAACAGCCTATTTTATTTAATCATCATTCCCCACTGCTACCGACAGCACGAACAGACCGGGCATCAAAAAGAATTTGTAGAACAAACGGGAAACGTGTAAATTTGTAAAGCGTGACTGAATAACAGAAGATAAACTTATAAAAACCCAACATCATGAAGAAGATTTTAATCATATCAGGACATCCCGACATGAACGATTCCTTTGCCAACAAAACAATATTGGAAGAAACTCATAAATTGTTGCCGGAAGCCGAAATCGTTTATCTGGACAAACTCTATCCGGATTTTCGTATCGATGTTCAGAAGGAACAGGACCGTCTGCTCCATGCCGACATTATCGTACTGCAATATCCGTTGTTCTGGTACACAGCTCCTTCCCTTCTGCACCGCTGGATAGAAAAAACCTTTACCCACGGATTCTCTCACGGAAGAACAGGCGACAAACTGAAAGGCAAACAACTGATACTGTCCTTCACCACCGGAGCCCCAGAAGAGATGTACAGCTACGACGGACCTCAACAGCATCCCATCGACGACTTTCTGCTACCCTACAAACAGATGGCCAATCTTTGCCAATTGCAATGGTGCGGCTATATCTACAGCGGAGGGCTCTCGTATGCAAGTCGCCACGATGAAAAGGAACTGGCCCGGATGAAGGAAAAGGCCATCCGTCACGCCCATCTGCTGGTGGAAAAATTGGAAGGCATGTAATAAAATCTCCATAAAGCAAAATGCGGATTCAAATGGCGATTGAAACCGACGGATTATAATCCATAAGTCAACCCTACAAAAATCCTCCTGAGTCAGCCTCTACACGGCTACACACAGGAGGATTTTTCTATATTCTTTTATCGCAATTTCTATCTGACCGCAAAAATCCCTATCGGATGAAATGAGTCGGAGTCCACGGCTCGCTTGGAGGTATGGGTTCGCCTCCCTGCTTTAAGTTTTTCAACAACCACGCCATATTGCGTCCCAGCGTACGCATGGTCTGCAATCCTTCTATATCCTGACTTGCTTCGCCGGGCAATCTGCCATGGACACTGTTCCAATACTGCGACGATACTACCGGCATATTGCTGATAGTGAAATACTTGTTCAGTCGGTCAAATGTCGCACTGGCTCCTCCGCGACGGCACACGGCCACCGATGCGGCTGGCTTATAGACCAGCAAGTTTTTGGCAGAATAGAACAGACGGTCAAGCAAGGCGCAAAGAGAGCCATTCGGACCGGCGTAATACACAGGCGATCCGATGACGATTCCGTCGGCCGTTTCCAGCTCCTTTCTGATTTTCTGATACAGGTCATCGTTGAACACGCAGTGTCCCAACTCTGCACAACGACCACAGGCAATACAACCCTGAACGGCCTTCGTTCCGATAGACACAATTACCGTTTCCACTCCATTTTCATTCAACGCTTTAGCCACCTCCGACAAAGCGATGAACGTATTTCCCTCCATGTGAGGGCTACCGTTAATAAGCAAAACCTTCATATATTCAAACTCCTATTTTTTACAAAGATAGCAAAGTCAAAGATAGAAAACCAAACTCGTTTAAGTTTTATGCCAAGACACATCGTATCTTATTCCAAGAGAAAAGTTAATATTTGACAGAAGAACAAAAGGACAAATTTAAAATTGACAGGCGTGAAAATTTTGTTCTTGTGTTCTTCTGTCAAAAATAATAATGAAACGCACTGAAACAAAAAACGCTTCTATCCCACAAAAAGGGTGGAACCGACGGACGGCCCCACCCGGGAATATTACAAAAACAACCGTTTGCTAAAAGAGACTCCATGAAACGGTAAGACCGGCCATAACGATGGCCACCATGCTCATGAGTTTAATCAGGATGTTAAGGCTCGGACCGGATGTGTCCTTAAACGGGTCGCCGACGGTATCGCCGACAACGGTTGCCTTATGCACATCGCTGCCTTTGCCGCCAAAATTGCCTTCTTCCACATATTTCTTGGCATTGTCCCAAGCACCGCCGGAGTTGGCCATAAACACCGCCAGAACGAAACCGGCAGCCAAACCGCCTACAAGCAGACCAATCACACCCGACACGCCAAAAATCAGCCCCGTCACAATCGGTGCGGCAATGGCGAGCAACGACGGGAACACCATTTCGCGTTGTGCTCCGCGAGTGGAAATCTGCACGCAGCGTGCATAGTCGGGTTCGGCCTTACCTTCGAGAATACCCTTGATTTCACGGAACTGCCGGCGCACTTCCTCTACCATGTGAGCAGCGGCACGGCCGACGGCATTCATGGTCAGACCACAGAAAAGGAAAGCCATCATGCTGCCGATAAACATGCCGGAAAGCACTTTCGGATTCATCAGCGTAACGTCGTAGTAGGTCATGAAGTCGGTAAACGAAGCGTCGCGCAACGCCACTTCCTGCCCGCCGGGCATTTGCAGCACGGTAGTGCCAAGGCGTTGCAATCCGATGCGTATTTCTTCAACATACGAAGCCAGTAATGCCAAGCCCGTCAACGCAGCCGACCCAATGGCAAATCCCTTGCCGGTAGCCGCCGTAGTGTTGCCCAGCGAGTCGAGCGCGTCGGTCCGCTTGCGCACTTCCGCACCCAGTCCGCTCATTTCGGCATTGCCGCCGGCGTTGTCGGCAATCGGTCCGTAGGCATCGGTAGCCAGCGTAATACCCAAAGTGGAAAGCATTCCCACAGCGGCAATGCTGATACCGTAAAGTCCCATGCTGACATTCGCCATATCAAAGCCGGAAGCCAGCCAATAAGAAAGGATGATGCCCGCCACCACGGAAATAACCGGTATGGTAGTGGAAATCATACCCAGACCGATACCCGAAATAATCACCGTTGCAGGGCCGGTCTTTCCACTTTCCGACAGCTTTTGTGTCGGTCGGTAGGATTGCGAAGTATAGTATTCCGTCGAACGTCCGATGACTATGCCCACCAGCAGGCCGACAACCACGGCAAACGAGAGGTTCAGCCAGTTGGTAATGTCGAGCGCCCAAAGAATAAGGAACGTAGCCACAATGATCAGTACGGAACTGATGTTCGTGCCTTTCGACAGGGAATTCAACAATTGTTTCACACCGGCATTTTCGTCGGTGCGCACCATAAAAATACCAATAATCGACAGGATAATGCCTACGGCGGCAATCAGCATCGGAGCAATTACGGCCTTAAACTGCATCACCACGTCGCCACTGCTCATAAAGGCGGCCGCACCCAAGGCGGCAGTTGCCAAAATGGAACCGCAATAGGATTCATAAAGGTCGGCGCCCATACCTGCCACATCGCCCACATTGTCGCCCACGTTGTCGGCAATCGTTGCCGGGTTGCGCGGGTCATCTTCCGGGATACCGGCTTCCACCTTCCCCACAAGGTCGGCTCCCACATCGGCGGCTTTCGTATAGATACCGCCGCCCACACGGGCAAACAACGCCTGCGTGGAAGCGCCCATGCCGAACGTCAGCATCGTTGTGGTTATCACGCAGAGTTTTGCCGTCGGATTCAGCGTATCGGCGTCAATGAAATAGTCAAGCAACAGATACCAGAAAGAAATGTCGAACAAGCCAAGGCCGACAACGACAAGTCCCATCACGGCGCCGCTTCGGAATGCCACACGCAAACCTTTGTTGAGCGACGTGCGAGCCGCGTTGGCCGTACGTGCCGAAGCATAGGTTGCCGTCTTCATTCCCAGGAATCCGGCAAGACCGGAGAAGAAACCGCCGGTCAGAAATGCCACCGGCACCCAGTGGTTCTGAAGATTAAAACCGTAGGCCATGACCGAAAACAGGATAACCAGTCCGACAAAGACCATCGTCACCACCTTATACTGCTGTTTCAGGTAGGACATGGCACCCTGACGGACATATAGCGCGATTTTCTTCATTGTCGGAGTTCCCTCGTCCTCCTTCTTCATTTGATGATAGAAAAACCACGCTAAAGCCAATGCCACAATCGAGGACAACGGCACTATCCAGAATAAGTGTGTTTCCATAAACAGGATTTTATTAATTAGTGATTCATGTTAGATTTCTGACTATAAATTTAAGAAAGAACTTTCAATTATGAAATTTCGCGGCACACAAAAAACGGGAAACTGCTGTAAAACAGCATATATGCGACGACATAATGATAAAAACGAAGCGCTGCGACAAGGATTCGCAAATAAATTCGTATCTTTATAGAAGATAATATGCGGTTCAGGATAAAACTTTAACAAGTTTGGTTTCCTGCCTCCGACTTTCGCTATCTGGGACAGAAGAACAAAAAAACAGATTTAAAATTGACAGGCACGAAAAATTTGTCCTTTTGTTCTTTTGTCCAATATCGACCTTTTATAACGAAAACTCTATGAAGCGAAAAATATGTATTGTGACAGGCACGCGTGCCGACTGGGGACTGCTGAGCGGAATTGCCCGCGAGCTGAACAGTCGCGAAGACGTATGCCTGCAAATTGTGGCCACCAATATGCACCTGTCGGCAAAATACGGCAACACCTACCGGGAAATCGAACGCGACGGACTGACCATTGACCGCCGTGTGCCAATGACCGTCGACACGGATTCGCCTGCGGGAACAGTGACTGCCATGAGCGAGTGTATGGCAGGCATGGCGAAAGCGTTCGAGGACCTGAAGCCCGACCTGCTGCTGATTCTCGGCGACCGCTATGAAATGCTTGCCGTAGCCAGCGCGGCACTGATTTTCCGCATTCCCATCGCCCACATTGCCGGCGGAGCCGTCAGCCAAGGCGCATACGACGAAAGCATACGCCACGCGATTACAAAAATGAGCCATATCCACCTGACGGAAACCGAAGAATACCGCCGCCGGGTCATCCAACTGGGCGAAAATCCGGCACGGGTGTTCAACACGGGAGCCATCGGTGTCTACAACATCCTGCATACGAACTACATGAGCCGTGAGGAACTGGAGGAAAGCCTGGGCACACGGATTCCTGAAAAGTCGCTGCTCATTACGTTCCATCCTGCCACGCTCGACCGCATTCCGCCACGCCAGCAATGCGAGAACCTGTTGGCGGCTCTCGACGAACATTCCGACTATAAGGTGATTTTCACCTATCCGAACAACGACACGAACGGAAAAATCATCATCGAACTGATTGAGGACTACGCCCGCCGTCATCCGGAACGCTGCGTCGTCTATCCGTCGCTCGGCATGCGCCGCTATCTTTCCGCCCTGCGCTGCGTGGCTGCCGTAGCCGGCAACTCGTCGAGCGGTATCGTGGAAGTGCCGTCGATGGGCATTCCCACCCTCAACATCGGCATCCGCCAGGACGGCCGTCTTGCCGCCGACTCGGTGGTGAACTGCGGTGTCAGCAAAGAGGAAATCAGTGCCGGACTTGACAATGTGCTCTCAGAAGCCACCCGCGCCAAAGCACGCAAAACGGTGACCCCCTACGCACAGCCCGACACACTGCAAAAAATCGTCGATGCCGTGTGCAACACGCCGCTCGACAACATTATCATCAAACCATTTTACGACCTGCCGCAATGAAAACTCTCTATGTCATACCTGCCCGGGGAGGCAGCAAGGGAATTCCCCACAAAAACATCCGTCCGCTTGCCGGACTACCGCTCATCGGCTACTCCATCCAAGTGGCACGCGCATTTGCCGACGATGCGGACATCTGCGTGTCGACCGACGACCCGGAAATCGCCGCCGTTGCCGAAGAAATGGGACTGCACGTGCCGTTCCTCCGCCCGGCCGAACTCGCTACGGACAAAAGCGGCACCTACGAAGTGCTGCTCCATGCACTCGACTTCTACAAGAAGCAGGGCCGTGACTACGACGTGCTCGTTCTGCTCCAGCCTACATCACCTTTCCGACGTGCCGACGACGTGAAACGCGCCCTCGACCTGTATACGCCCGACATCGATATGGTGGTGACGGTAAAGGAAGCGGCAAGCAACCCCTACTACAACTGCTACGAAGTGGACCCCGACGGCTATCTGCACATATCGAAAGGCGACGGCACGTTTACGCGCCGGCAGGATGCGCCGAAGGTGTGGGAATACAACGGCGCCGTTTATGTCATCAACGTTGCCTCGTTGCGCCAAATGCCGCTCGGTGCATTCCGCCGTCGCGTGATGTGCGAAATGGACGCGGCACGCTCTGTGGACCTCGACACGGAAATCGACTGGCTGATTGCCGAAAAAATGATTGAATCGGGAATATTGAAATAACACTCCATAAAAACTCTCTACAAAATGAAGAAAACACTTGCCGCGATTGCCCTGCTGGCTGCATTTTCAGCCGGAGCGCAGAACGACACCGTACGCGTATGGAAAACACAGGTACCGCTATTGATTGAGCGCACCGACAATCCGGTGTACTATTTGAAAATCGATGCCCAGACAGGCGACAAAATGAACGAAATCACGATGGAATGGAGCGACACGAAAGCGCTTCCATACGTCGAAAGTTTGAAACTCTATTATGGCGGCACACGCCTTCCGGCCTCTATCGGCAAAAACGTGATGAAGCCGCTGGAATATCTGTCGTCCACCACCAAAGGCGAAACGCTCTCCGCCGTGCCGGGCTATTCGCTGCTGAAAGCCGAAGACCGCAACGGGAAAAAGAAAGTGACGTTCCGACTGGACCAAGACCTGACGGAAGGTACGCATTTCTACTGGGTCAGCCTCGAAATGAAACCGACGGCTCCGCTCGGCACTACCCTGCAACTAGACTGCACGGGAGCGACTGTCAACGGCAAAAATGCCGTACTTCATTACGTATCCGGCAAAGGTGCGGCGCAACGCACTGCCGTGGGCGTGCGTAAAGCCGGCGATGACAATGTGGCGGCCTACCGTATTCCGGGAATCGTCACGACAGACCACGGCACTCTGCTCGCCACCTACGACGTGCGCCACAACAACAGTGCCGACCTTCAGGAACACATCGACGTGGGACTGAGCCGAAGCACCGACAGCGGGAAAACATGGGAAAAGATGCGCATACCGCTTTCCTTCGGCAACTACGGCGGACTGCCTGCGGCACAGAACGGCGTGGGCGACCCCTGCATTCTGTTTGACCCTACAACACGCACCACATGGATTGCAGCCGCATGGACACACGGAATGGCTGGACAGCGGGCATGGAACGCCTCGAAACCGGGCATGGACATTGAACAGACGGCACAACTCGTACTGACAAAAAGCACGGACGACGGCAAGACCTGGTCGGAACCAATCAACATCACCTCACAGGTAAAACAACCTGAATGGCATTTTCTGCTGCAAGGTCCGGGCCGCGGCATTACGATGGAAAACGGCACGCTCGTCTTCCCTATCCAGTTTATCGGCAAGGACCGCATACCGTGTGCAGGCATCATGTACAGCACTGACAAGGGAGAGACATGGACCATCCACCAACCGGCACGCACCAACACAACAGAAGCACAGGTAGCGGAAATCGAGCCGGGAGTGCTGATGCTCAACATGCGCGACAACCGCGGCGGAAGCCGTGCCGTATCGACCACCACAAACATGGGGAAAACATGGGTGCAACATTCTTCTTCGCGCAATGCGCTACAAGAGCCCGTGTGTATGGCAAGCCTGCTCCATGTGAAGGCTGAAGACAATGCACTGAAGCGCGACCTCCTGCTATTCTCCAATCCGAATACCACCGCAAAACGCCACCACATCACCATTAAGGCGAGTCTCGACGGAGGCAAGACCTGGCAGGAAGCCAACCAACTACTTCTCGACGAAGCTATCGGCTGGGGCTACTCCTGCCTGACAATGATTGACCGCAAAACCGTAGGCATTCTCTACGAAAGCAGTTCCGCCAACATCACCTTCCAAGCCATCCCGCTGAAAGACATCGTCAAGGAATTGAAATAACACCAAGCCCGCCAACGACACCCACGTCAACGGCGGGCTTTTCCGTTCTTCTTTCCACACTTTGACCGAACGATACAATTTCTTCAGAAAAAGCATAATCATTACAGGAAAATTCCGTAACTTTATAATCTATAATCCTCACAATTGACACAAGCTCCTATGACTGATTTTGATGAATATATCCAACAAGGCGAACCTCACAAACGAGAAAAAGGATTGGCATGGCAGACGGCAATCGGCCTACAGGCTGTTGACGGCCTTCAACCATCGGAATATCTTATCGAAACCGCCCGTAAAGACATTGAAGGAGAGATTAATATTGATGAGGTCGAACAACTTATAAAAAGTTACTATCAGTCAAAAGGCATCCGCTCAGAACAAGACCTGAAAAACAGAGAAGCCGACACTGCATCTACTAACATCAGAAGAATCCTCACCGAAAAAACATTTGCATTCTCACTTGTCGGCCTGACATCTATCCACCGGCGCATTTTCACCGGCATATATAAATTTGCCGGCAAAATCAGGGATTATAACATAACGAAAAAAGAATGGGTATTGCGTGGTGATACCGTGCTATACGTTTCTGCGCCCGATATTCAGAAAGCCATTGAATATGATTTGGAACAAGAAAAACGGTTTGACTACTCAACAGTGGACAAAACCGGCTTTATCACTCATATAGCTAATTTTGTTTCCGGACTTTGGCAAATTCATCCTTTTGGAGAAGGAAACACACGTACTACTGCCGTGTTCACCATAATGTACTTGCGTTCGTTGGGATTTAACGTAGAAAACGACATGTTCTATAAGCATTCCTGGTATTTCCGCAACGCTCTTGTCCGTGCTAATTACCAAAATGTGAAAGACGGCATTATGCGCAACTCTGAATATCTGGAAATGTTTTTCCGCAATCTGCTGTTAGGCGAGACCAACGAATTAAAAAACCGGTACATGCTCATTAATGCTCCCGACAATTGGGAAGACAAAGAAACCCGACAAGCACCCGACAAGCACCCAACAAGTACCCGACAAGTACCCGACAAGTTCACCTTAGAGAATGAAAACATCTCGCTGATTGTCAGAACAATGGGAAATCTCGAGTGGAAAATAAAAGATCTCATGGCCGAATTTGGATTGAAAGACCGAGAAAACTTCATGAAGCTTTATATTACCCCTGCTGTCAATAAAGGTTATGTACGCATGCTTTATCCGGAATCACCCCGACATCCACGTCAGAAATACCTGCTGACAGCCAAAGGTCTTGCAGCCTACAACGAGATAAAAGAATAACAGACAGCACATCTGTATTCTTTTCTTACTAAAACCAATGCAGCCAGTTCTTTTTGCGTTTCGGTGTGGCCAGTAACATAGTGTCGCCGTCGCCCCGATAGTAAAGAATCGGAAGCAGTTCTACCGGTATTTCTTCGTGTACCATACAAAAGTTACATCCCGAAGCAATCATTTTATCGGCCTCCGTCATGTTGTCCGACGTGACAGGTGAGCGACGGAAAATATAATTTTGATAAGTACGGCCGTCGCAAGAGTCATAGATGTCAAAAGTCGGATACGACTCATGCAACTCCCCTATATAGACATCCTTGTATGTATTCGCATCTTTCGGTACGTAGCAATCGACACCACGACCGTTACAGTATCCGGCAATACACCTGTGGCCGGAAATATCTTTCAATCCTTTGAATTTACGTCCTAAAATTGTCACTGTGTCATTAATGCCGTAACACTGAATATCATAGTCCGCAAGTTTCCCCGTTTTTTCCCACCAAATGCGTAATTCGTCCAACGCCTTTTGGTCTGCATTCAAATCCAGCGCTTCACGAAGCAGCCGTTCCATAAGCGAGTCCAGCCCGTGCTGACGCAAATGGTCACGATAGCACACGTTATACTCCACAGTATCTATCAAATCGTAGTATTTAAATCCTGAACGCTGCTTCTTGAGCGTTACAACTGCCTCCTCAAGCGAGGAAAACCGATACGGCACTCTGTTCGGAACATAGATTTTTGTCTTCATGATGTTTCCCTTCTATTAGCTGTTCATCTAAACTTCACCTCCAAATTTAATACATAATTCCACATAATCCTACTCGAGACAGCAATATTAACAACAGAAAACCCCGACTGCCATGCGGACAACCGGGGGAGCAGGATATATAAAAAATCATGAGGTCAGAACATCAGCTTTGCTCCTGCAAAATAGCTGCGGGGCAACGACGGGCCGTAAACATAGCCGCTGTCGCGGTCCCAGCCGGTGTCGAAGTCTTTCTGATAGGCATTGAAAATGTTTTTCACACCGGCATGCACCTGCAGCGTCATCACCTCACAGAGAGGAATGTCGTAAGCCAAGCGCAGACCGAGATCGAAGAAATCCGATGTCTTTACGGCAATATCGTTTTCCACTCCCGAACCTGCCACATGCTGAACAAGCATCGAGCCGGTATAAGTTCCGTTCAGCGAAGCCGTAAGCCGCTTAATCGGGCTATAGTTCAACGTTACATAACCGTAGAAATCCGGCGTGCGGAACATACGTTTTTCCGATGCTGCCGTTTCGCTCCATTCCACGGCTTCCTTATGTTCGCTCTTCTGGTAGGTCCAACCTGTCTGCAATTGCAAATCAGGCGTAAAGGCGATACGGCCTTCGAGCGTCGCTCCGTAGACACGCGCTCCGGAAGCATTGTAGCGTTCCCACACCACGTTGCTGAATTCGTCCTGCTCGCTCTTCTTGCGCAAGTCGAACACGTTGTTCAATTCCGTATAGAAACCTTCAATAAGGAAGTTTGTCATTACCGATTCGAAGTTCTGATAAATGTCGGCCGAAAGGCTGAAGCTGTTGGAGCGTTCTTCGCGCAAATCATCAGCCAACACAATCACGTTGCGCTCGCCGGAAGCAATCGTGATGTGCAAGTCTTCATCGAATGCCTGCGGCGCACGGAAACCGCTGCCGTAGCTCAAACGCAAGTTGATGTTTTCCGTCGGATTATAGCGCAGGTTGGCACGCGGGCTGAAAATCACGTTTTTCACCAGATTGTGCTTATCGACACGTGCGCCAATCAGGAAACTCCATCGCTTGTTTTTCCATTCATTCTGGAAGAAACCGCTATAATTCTGCACAATCTGATGCGTTCTCAACTTCAAGCCGAGCGAACGGTCGTCAAGGTTGTCGTAGTTGAACTCAGCACCCACCATCAAATCGGCCGGCATGAACAGCAGCTTGTCAAACACATAGGAATAATGTCCGCCGGCAGTCACCACGAGGTCGGTTGTCGTTCCATAGGCTTTTTCCGCCTTTTGAAGGCTTTCTTCCGACTCGTCGCCCGAACCGCCGTAATAGCTGTTGCGGTCCGTATTCTGGAATGAGGAATAGATTTTCACGCGATGGCGTAAATCGCTGGTATACCAGTCGTAGCCCAAGCCGCCGCCATTGATATAGTGTTCCGTCATCTCCGTGATGTTCGCCTGATGCGGCAAATCTTTCAGGCGGTTACCGCCACGACGTTCTTCATGGATTCCATGATATTCCAACGTAAATTTTGAATTGTCGTTCACCCGTAGGAATGAGCGGAGCCCTACCGTCTGACTCTTGATAAGCGGCACTTCCGTATATCCGTCGCCGTTATGGTCATAGCCTTCACGGTTGCGGTTCTGTCCGAAAACATAGGCTCCAGCCTTATTGTTGCCGCTGACGAGCGAAGCGTTCAGCATGGTCACATTCTCAAAACTGTTCGAGCCGCCAATCGACATCAGCGAATGGGAAACGTCGGCCGTATTCCGCACAGGAGTCTTGGTGATAATATTCACCGTTCCGCCGATGGCCGAAGCGCCGAACAGCGCCGAGCCGCCACCACGAACCACCTCTACCCGCTCAATCATGTTGGCAGGAATCTGTTCCAGTCCGTAAACGCCCGTAAGGGAGGAAAAAATCGGACGCGAATCCACAAGAATCTGCGAATAATGTCCGTCAAGTCCGTTGATGCGTACCTGCATGAAACCGCAGTTTTGGCAATTGTCTTCCACGCGTACGCCCGGCTGCAACGAAAGGCCGTCGGCAAGGCAGGCAGAGCCGGAAAGTTCGAAAGCCTTGGCATCCACCACATTCACCAACGACGGAGCCTGTCGGCGGTTGGTTTCGTTTTTGTTGGCCGAAACTACCACTTCATTCAACATCAGATGGTCGGGCTTCAAATTAAAATTCACCTCCAATGAAGTGTTCTTTTTCACATCGACAGTCACTTCCTCGGTCTGATAGCCCACATAGCGCACAACCAACACCGTCTTGCCTTCTTTCAGATTCTTCAAAAAATAATGGCCGGTAACATCGGTTGTCGTTCCGACCGACGAACCTTTAACCATTACCGTGACAAAAGGAATATGTTCTCCGGTTTCATCATCTACAATATGCCCGAAAACGTGAGCTTCCGTGTGGGCAAATGCTGAACCCGTCAACAGGCAGAGCATTGCGAAAAGTAAAAATAATCGTTGCATTATGAGTTCTCTTGGTTTAATAATTCTTAGGCGAAATTACACCCGTGAACCCGTTTCCACAATCACCATTTATTGGTATTTTCCATCAGCCGGACACTCAAAAATCAACAATTCAGGTATTTCCCAATCCAACCATAAACAAATGGCGCGGAAGAGAATCCACATTCCCTCCGCGCCGTTAACGGTTTTATATTAGCTTGAAAAAAATTATTTTTTATCGAATACGAAGTTATAGATTCGCTCGGTTGCTCCCAGATTGCCTTCGATATAGCGTCCGGCAATCTTGCCGCATTGGGCAAGGTAAGGACGGTCGTCGAGCATACGTGTCATAATCTGTGCGTACTCCTCGCCGCTGTTGACCGAGAATGCGCCGCCAAGGGCTATCAGGTCGCGTGCTTCCTTGAACTTGTCGTATTTCGGACCGAAAACGACCGGTATGCCATACACAGCCGCCTCGTTGATATTGTGGATTCCTACACCGAAACCGCCACCCACATACGCCACCGTGGCATAGCGGTAGCTTTTCGACAGCAGGCCGAAGCAATCTATAATCAGGCAATCGGCATCGGCCGCTTCCTCGACAGTCGCCTTGCTGTAGCGCACAGCCGGACGTTTCAGCTTCGACAGAATGCCTTCCACACGCGCTTCCGACAATTCATGAGGCGCAAGCACCAGCTTCATGGCAGGGGTACGGTTGAAGAACGAAATGAGGAACTCCTCGTCAGGTTCCCACGAACTTCCGGCAATCACCGTAAACGAACCGCGGGCAAAGGTTTCCACAATCGGAAGGTCCACCTTGTTGTCGAGAATATCGGACACACGGTCGAAACGCGTATCGCCGAACACCTCCACATTCGTCACACCGATAGTTGCGAGCAAATCCTTTGATTCCTTATCCTGCACGAACAGGTGCGTATAGCATTTCAGCATCTTTCGGAACATGCCGCCATAGCCCTTGAAAAAAGCCTGTGTCGGGCGGAATATCGCGGAAATGATATAGGTCGGGATATTGCGACGGTGCAGCTCCTGCAAATAGTTGCCCCAAAATTCGTATTTGACGAAAATTGCAGTCTCCACATCGACAGCATCCAGAAAACGGCGCACATTCGACGGAAAGTCAAACGGAAGATAGCAAATCACATCGGCCAGCTGATAGTTCTTGCACACCTCATAGCCCGAAGGCGAGAAGAACGTAAGCAGTATCTTCTTTTCCGGATGACGGCGTTTCAGCATTTCAATCAGCGGACGTCCCTGTTCGAATTCGCCCAGCGACGACACATGAATCCACACATATTTGGCATTGCGGTCGATGTATTCCTTCAGGATGCCGAACGTGCATGCCTGTCCCGCAACCATCAGTTTCGCCTTCCTGTTGCGCACGGAAGCCACACGCACAGCCGTTGCGTAGAGCGCTATCGCAGTATTATAGATGATGTTCATTTAGCGATAATTGAATTAATATAAAAAAGCCTTGTGCAACGCTCTTTCAGGTTGCACAAGGATATATTTCAGTGTTTGAATCAGCAAGCCTTGATATTCTCAATTCCGGCTTTGATACGACGGATTGTCTCTTCCTTACCAAGGAGTTCGGTAATGTCAAACATGTGCGGCCCCTTACATTCGCCCACAACAGTCAGACGGAAGGCGTTCATCACATTGCCCATGTGATAGCCCTTTTCTGTAATCCAGTTCAATACAATCGGTTCGGCAGCGGCCGACGAAAAGTCTTCAATCCCTTCAAGTACGCCGATAAGTTCTTTCATCAATTCCGGCATACCTTCTTTCCAGCGCTTGCGCACATCCTTTTCCGCGTATTCGGTAGGAGCTTCAAAGAAGAAACGTGACTGCTCCCAAAGGTCGCGCACGAAGTTGATGCGTCCCTTCACCAATGCCACGATACGGACAACGGTAGCCTTGTCGGCATCGGCATGTCCGTGTTCGGCAAGAATCGGCATGAACATGTCGGCCAATTTTTCGTCGGACATGGCCTGCAAATATTTATGGTTGAACCATTTTCCTTTTTCAAAATCAAATTTGGCGCCGCTCTTCGAGCAGTGTTCGAAGGAGAAAAGCTGGATAAGTTCGTCCATCGACATGATTTCCTGGTCGTTGCCCGGATTCCATCCGAGAAGGGCAAGGAAGTTGATGACAGCTTCGGGCAGATAGCCTGATTCGCGGTAGCCCGACGAAACCTCTCCGCTCTTCGGGTCGTGCCATTCCAACGGGAAGACAGGGAAACCGAGACGGTCGCCGTCGCGCTTGCTCAACTTGCCTTTTCCGTCAGGCTTGAGCAGCAAGGGAAGGTGAACGAAAGCCGGCATCGTGTCCGCCCAACCAAATGCCTCATAAAGAAGCACATGGAGCGGAGCTGACGGCAGCCATTCCTCGCCGCGGATCACGTGGGTGATTTCCATCAGATGGTCGTCGACGATGTTGGCCAAGTGGTATGTTGGAAGGTCGTCGGCTGATTTGTAGAGCACCTTATCGTCGAGAATCGACGAATTGATGACAACCTTGCCGCGCACAAGGTCGTTGACCACTACGTCGCGATTAGATTCTACCAGGAAGCGAACCACATACTTTTCACCGTTGTCAATCAATTTCTTCACCTCGTCGGCACTCATCGTCAACGAGTTGCGCATTTCCCCACGAGTTTTTGCGTCGTATTGGAAATTGGCTATTTCAGAGCGTTTGGCTTCCAGTTCTTGCGGAGTATCGAAAGCGATGTAGGCTTTGCCGTTGTCAAGCAGTTGCTTTACATAAGTACGGTAGATGTCGCGGCGTTCCGACTGACGGTAAGGACCATAGTTTCCGCCTTCGCGTACACCTTCGTCAAATTTGATGCCCAACCAGGCAAAAGCTTCGTTTATATAGTCTTCGGCTCCCGGCACAAAGCGGTTGGAGTCGGTATCTTCAATACGGAGAATGATATCACCGCCATGACGGCGTGCAAACAAGTAGTTGAACAAAGCTGTGCGCACCCCACCAATGTGCAGCGGACCTGTAGGCGACGGTGCAAAGCGTACTCTAACTTTTCTTTCCATCTTTTCGATTTATTAACATATAGCACGCAAAGGTAGCAATTATTTTTTAATTTTCTTTACTATTCCCAAGAAACTACTTTCTAACTCCTCCATTAGCAGCAATTTCAATCGGCCCTTATACAAATTTCATGCTGATGTCTGGCAGATTGATTGCTGCTTTTACTGAAGGCATAGCGGGCTACATCGAGAAGACGGATTCGGGCGGGAACAAAAAACGCCGGCAAACTGTAAAGGTTGCAGTTTGCCGGCGAGTATATTTCATTCCTCCTGCTCTACTCGTAGGAAGCAAGCAGGTCGAGCGGTTCGCGATAGTCGCGGTCGGGAACGGACGGCACAACCGAAATATAGCCCTGCGAAAGCCAATAAAGGTCGGTGTCCGTGCTGAACGGCTCGCTGTTGACATACGTACCCGTCAGCATATAGAACATCCGTCCGAAAGGGTCTTTAAAGGGAGCATATTCTTCCGTCCAGCGGCCTTTGCAGGCACGTGCCCGCTTCATGCCCTTGATAATGCCACCCGAGGGCATGTTCACATTCAGACAAACGCCCTCCGGCAATCCTTCGCGCAACACCTTTCCCGTCAGTTCGCGCATAAAAGGCATGCAGGCTTCGAAATCCTCCGGACGGGGAGTGTGCGACACCAACGAATAGCCGATGGCGGGAACGCCCTGCATACAGGCTTCAAGGGCGGCTCCCATCGTACCGGAATAGACGATGCTGTTACCCGTATTCGAACCGTGGTTGATGCCCGAAAGGACAAGCGACGGACGACGGGAAACAAGGGCGTTCAAAGCCAGTTTCACGCAGTCGACCGGTGTACCGTTCAAGGCCAGCATCCGTGCACCGTTATAGTCATCGCGCTGTTTCGGACGGAGAATCGTCTCACACGTAATGGACGATGAACCGCCGGAACGCGGACCGTCGGGCGCAACGACGAGAATTTCGCCCATGCCGGCCACACTGTCCACCAGATAGCGGATGCCTGCCGATGAAATGCCGTCGTCGTTGGTAATCAATATCAAAGGAATTTCGTTTTCAGTCATAGTCAAAAGAAATGTTTTTATAGTTTGGAAAGTTGTTTGTGCTTGACGATTTCCTGCGCATGGCGGAAGTCGTCGGGCGAACCGATGTCAAGCCAAATGCCGTTGATAGGATGATAAACCACCTTCCTGCCTTCGTTTACAAGCAGTTCAATCAGGTCGGTAGCATCGAAAACGGTGTCGGCCGGGATTCGGTCGAGATGTTCACGGCGGATGATATAGATGCCTGCATTCGCGTAGTAGTTGTAGGTCGGCTTCTCTTCCAGTCCCAACACGCGTGCGCCGTCGCAACGGAATATGGCAAACGGCACGGACACCATATAAGGAATGGCAGCTATCGTCATGTCGGCTCCCTGCTCAAGATGATACATGAACATGTCTTCGTAGCTGATGGTAGTCAGCAGGTCGGAATTCATCACCAGCACATTGTCGGCCACAAGGCCGTCGACAAGTTTCGCCGAGCCAATCGTACCGAGCTTCTTCGGCTCACGCACGCAACGCACACAGACGCCACCTACCGGCTGCGCAAAATGCTCTTCCAACTGCTCGGCCAGATAGTTGACCGTCACGGCAATATTGTCGATACCGTTGCGGGCAAGTTCCTCCACGTTGTAGTCAATGATGCTCTTGTCGCCGATTTTCAGCAAGGGTTTCGGCGTGGTCAGTGTCAGCGGACGCAAGCGTTCGCCCCTACCTCCGGCCATCAGCACGGCATCCAACGGAAGAATGGAATGACATTCCGAGAAGTTGAACACTTGACGGATTTTTCCGCAACTGTCAAGACAAGGCACGAGCGTAATATCCTGCCGGCGGAGTTCGCGCACTTTCGCCAAATCGATTCGTTCCGCATCAAGAAAACGGAACGCACGGTGCATGATGTCGCCCACCGTCACCCCCAGACGGCTGTCGCGAATCAAAAAGCGCCTCACGTCGCCATCGGTCAGCGTGCCGGTCATTTTTCCTTCGGTATCCACGGCAAAAAGCACCATCGTCTGTCCCGACAATGCATTGAGCTGCCGCAACGCGTCAACAAGCGATGCCTTCTCGCTGATTATATGTTTAGCATAGTCATACATCTTCTGTTCGCTAATTGTTTCAGTGTGTAAAGATAGCAGCCTATCTTCCACACAAAGATAGTGCAAGTTGTCAAAAACAGCAAGCAGATAGAACCAAATTACCCATCGCCACGCAATGTACAACAATTATTCACGGTTGCAGATAAAGAGATTTGCGTTTTTTTTCCTACTTTTGAGTACTAATCATAAAACCATACGCTATGAAAACAATTCCCCTGAAATGCGGCATGCTGCTTGCCGGACTGGCTCTGCCAGTCATGACCTACGCCGACCGCCCGACCAACTTCGTTGTCATTCTGATGGACGACATGGGGTTGGGCGACATCGAAG
This sequence comes from uncultured Porphyromonadaceae bacterium, assembly GCA_900548875.1. Classification (GTDB taxonomy): domain Bacteria; phylum Bacteroidota; class Bacteroidia; order Bacteroidales; family Muribaculaceae; genus Limisoma. The sequence continues at coordinate 60,203 of URMA01000007.1, forward strand.
CCAACGGAGCTATCGGATACTCCACCCCAAACATCAACCGCCTGCAAAGCCAATCGCTGACCTTCACCCACTACTATGCCCCGCAAGCTGTCAGCGGTGCCTCAAGAGCCGGACTTCTCACGGGCTGCTACCCTAACCGGATAGGTATGCACGGAGCACCCGGTCCAAACAGCGACAGAGGCATTTCGGCCGAAGAAATGACGATTGCCGAGGTACTGAAACAAAAGGATTACCAATGTGCCGCCTTCGGAAAATGGCACTTGGGCGACCACCGTTCATTCCTGCCGCTTCAACATGGGTTTGACGAATACTACGGCATTCCTTATTCCAACGACATGTGGCCAAACCACCCGACAGTAAAATTTCCCGACCTTCCACTGATTGAGGGAAACGACATAGTGGAATACAACCCCGACCAGTCACAATTCACTAAAAACTTCACACAGCGTGCCGTAGAGTTTATCAAAAAGAATCGCAACCGCCCGTTCTTTGTTTATCTTGCCCACCCGATGCCCCACGTCCCGCTATTCGTTTCCGACGACTTTAAGGGAAAAAGCGAACAAGGATTGTACGGCGATGTCATGATGGAACTTGACTGGAGCATTGGCACCATTTTCGACATGCTGAAAGAACTGAAGCTGGACGACAACACGGTGATTGTCGTTACCTCCGACAACGGTCCGTGGCTCAGTTACGGCAATCATGCCGGCAACACTGCGGGACTGCGCGAAGGCAAGGGAGTCAGCTTCGAAGGCGGACAACGTGTCCCCTGCATTGTCTACTGGAAAGGGCACACTCCCGAAGGAGGCATTTGTCATCAGCTTGTATCGGGCATCGACCTTCTCGCCACCTTTGCCGACATTGCCGACGCACCCATGCCACCGCTGAAAACCGACGGTGTCAGTCTGGTTCCCTATCTGAACGGTGACTATACAAAAAACCTCCGGACACACTTTGCCTACTACTATCGGGCCAACGACCTTGAAGCCGTCACCGACGGACATTACAAACTCATCTACCCTCACAAACACCGCACTTACGAAGGATTTGAACCGGGAAATGACGGTAAACCGGGGAAAGTGGACGAATGGCACCAACTCACCGACACGCTTCTCTATGATTTGCGCCGTGATCCCGGAGAACGTTACAACATCATCCGCCAATACCCAGAAGTGGTGAAACGCCTCAATCAATATGCCGACAGCGTCAAGGCCGACCTCGGCGACAACCTCAGCAAAACCATAGGAAAAGGTTGCCGACAACCCGGCCAACGACCTAAAGAATAAAAATAACTGCTGTAAAAACGACGAGC
>URMA01000008.1 GCA_900548875.1 uncultured Porphyromonadaceae bacterium
AAAGTCCCCGCTTAGACAAGAATTACCTCCAATTCTGTAAGTCGGTTTAGAATAGTCCGGTTCTGCAAGTGCCGATGTAATTACAGGCTTGTACGGCATTTCCAGACAATCCGGCATATGGCAGGAAAATGAAGCATCTATTATCGCGGTTTTGATACCCTTATGTTCTACAATATCAAGAACAGTTGCAACCAAATCGCCGGTACGCCAAGTAAAGGCACTTCCAGGTTCCAGAATCAGTTCCAAATTGGGATACTTGTCATGAAAACGGTTTAACAGCCGTATTAAATGTTCCGTATCATATCCCTTTTTTGTCATTAAATGACCTCCGCCCATATTCAACCATTTTAGATGCGGCAGATATTTACCGAATTTAAGTTCCACTTCATGCAAGACTTTTTCCAAATCGTAAGATGTGGATTCACACAATGCATGAAAATGGAAACCGTCAATTCCTTCCGGCAATTTATCGGGCATACTATCTATTGAGACGCCAAAACGAGAACCCGGCATACACGGATTGTATATGTCAGTGTCAATTACGGAACATTCAGGGTTGATTCTTATACCGCAACTGACAGGTTTTGTCACGTTTGGTTGAGCATTGTAAGCATCAATTCTGGATTTATAGCGTTCAAATTGCATTATTGAATTAAACGTGATATGCGAACATCCTTCGATGAATTTGTCAATCGTTTCATCTGTATAGACAGGACAATAAGCATGCACGTCGTTTCCAAGTTCATCCAGCGAAAGAAGCATTTCATTGATTGAACTGGCCGTTGACGATTGGCAATATTCGGAAATTATGCCAAAAGTTTTCCAAAGGGCATTTGCCTTAAATGCCATTATTATTTTAACATCTGCAGCTTCTGACACTCGTTTGATTAATGAGAGATTGTTGCGCAGTTTTTTTTCATAAACTATATAATAAGGAGTCTTTAGATTCGTCATATTTATTCTAAGATAGTAAATTTTGCAAATTTCACTAACAAGGTTTTCGTTTCCACATTACGGAACCTTACTTCAATTTTTTCATCACTCCCTTGTTGGTCCACTTTAAGGATTACACCTTCTCCGAAACGGTCATGTCGGATACGCATTCCTTCCTTGAGCGGTACACTATTCTGCGATGTGGATGCCGGTGTGCTCCTGGCAATATTCCGAGCCTCCGAAACAGGATTCAAATCCCGAAGTTTAGGGCTGCTGAAAGATGGGACAAACGAACGGGAACTATTATGATTCTCCGCTTTTTTCTCAGTGGAATTTGAGACCGACATCTTCAACAAGTCGGGATCTATGTCGCTAATAAACCGGCTTCGTGAACACAGCCTTGTCTGTCCGTTGATATATCGGGATTTGGCATAAGTCATCACACAATTCTCTTGTGCACGGGTTATTGCTACATATAGCAAACGACGTTCTTCCTCTATTTCCGCCTGATTGCCGGAATTGTGTATCGAAGGGAACAATTCATCTTCTACCCCCACAATAATCACATTTCTGAACTCAAGACCTTTTGCCGCATGAACCGTCATAAGGGTAACGCGGGGCTGGTTATCCTCTCCTTTTGCATCCTGATCAGTTGCCAGCGATACCTCCGACAAGAAGTCATAAAGTCCGATATTTTGCGAACCTTCTTCAAGATGAGTATCAACAAACTGCTGTATGGCACTAAGAAGTTCATTCAAATTCTCCTGTTTGCTTATATTCTCCGGGGTATTGTCAGTGTAAAGAGATGACAGAATTTTTGTCGACGAAAAAATCAGGCATCCCATTTCATAAGCATTTGCCCCTTCTTCATTCTTGTCAATAAACTGCTGGACAAGAGTCTTGAATGATTCCAATTTTTTCACCGCACCGGCATTCAACCCTGTGGAATAATTGCTTAGATTAGCTATCACCTCCCACATGCTGACATTCCCGTCAACAGCACATTGTCGTAATTTCAGCAAGGTCTTTTCTCCAATTCCGCGTGCCGGGAAATTAATTATCCGGCGCAAAGCTTCATCGTCATGCGGGTTTACAGCCACACGGAAATAGCATAACGCATCTTTGATTTCCTTATGCTGATAAAACGACAGGCCACCATAAATGCGATACGGTATATTCCGTTTTCTTAAACTTTCTTCCAACACACGGGATTGGGCATTAGTCCTGTATAATATGGCAAAATCTTCAAAGCTGCCTCCTTGAAGCATTTTTATCTCCAATAATTTATTGGCGACAATATAACTTTCCTCATAATCGGAAAATGCCTCAATCACCGGAATTTTATTACCGGTTGGATTATCAGAGAAGATTTTTTTCTCAATTTGTTCCTTGTTTTTGGAAATCAAACTGTTTGCCGCATTAAGGATATTTTTTGTTGAACGATAGTTCTGCTCCAGCTTAAACAGTTTCATATCCGGATACTGCTTGGGCAAAGACAAGATATTACGGATATTTGCGCCACGGAAGGAATAAATGCTTTGAGCATCATCTCCTACCACGCACAGATTGCGATGCTTCTTACATAGCTGAGAAACAATCAGATGCTGGGCAAAATTCGTATCCTGGTACTCGTCAACAAGTATATAGGTAAAATAGTCCTGATATCGTTCCAACACATCCGTATGATCACGCAACAGAATATTGGTATAAAAGAGAATGTCATCGAAATCCATTGCATTGGCTGCTTGACATCTTGACCAATATTTTGAATAAATTTCTCCCACCAACGGCCTTTTCACAGCATTGTCTCGATTAACCAATGCTGTGTCACGCATATAGTCAGCCGGTGATACCAGACTGTTTTTTGCTCTGGAAATTATCGATGCAACGACATTGGCAGGATAATCCTTCTCATCCAACTGCATATCCTTGATAACTGTTTTAATCAAAGATTTACTGTCCGACGCATCATAAATCGTAAAATTTGGAGTAAAACCTATCCGCTCTGCATTGCTATGCAGAATGCGCAAAAAGACAGAGTGAAATGTTCCCATCCACAGTTTGGATGCTTCGGCTAAACCAATCAGCCCGGCAATACGCTCTCTCATTTCGTTGGCAGCTTTATTCGTAAAAGTCAAAGCCATAATGCGACGCGGGTCGTGGCCATTTTTCACCAAATACATGATTTTATTTGTAAGCACACGAGTCTTCCCCGATCCGGCTCCGGCAATTACCAGAGATGGACCGTTGTCATATTTTACAGCCGCCAATTGTTGCGGATTCAACTGTTGTAAGAAGTCTTCCACCCTTTCCGTTTATTGAAATTCTAAAAGCGAATACAAAGATAATATTTGGTTACGGCAGTGGCAAATGAAAATGCAGTTTTCGGCTTCATGCGTTCGAACCGTTTATTGGTAAGAAGCACTTATAATGTGTCATACATTGGAATATCTGACAAGAACTGACAACTTCTGGCTTCATAATCGATCTTGCAACAATAATTCACCATACCGTTAGTTACAACCAAATATTTCACTTTAAGGACAAGGTTATATCTATAAATCTGATTAAAAACTTCCTGCGTAATTTTAACATGAGGCGCTTTATACTCAACAATCATAAGAGGTTCTCCTGTTCGGTCAAAAATGACTGTATCACAACGCCGCTTAATGCCATTTTGCATGATGGCAATTTCATTGTTCATTAATCCGGCAGGAAATAATCGTTCTCGAATCAGGTATTCAACAAAATGTTGACGAACATTTTCCTCAGGTGTCAAGGCCACAAATTTTTTCCTTAAACGGTCATAAATAGATATATCATCTCCGTTCTTGAGTACTCGAAATTCGTATGAAGGCAAATTTAAATTCATTTGAAATTTCCACTTTCGTTCTTTTTATGTAAATTTACTTCAAATTCTTCAAACCCCCAAATATATGGCAAAATCTGAAGGGCTAACCCGACAGCAAATAGAACTGGAAATTAAGAAAAAGAACTTCTCTCCCATTTATTTACTATGTGGAGATGAATCTTTTTATATCGATAAGATTGCCGATAAGATTCTTGACAATGCCCTATCTGAAACCGAAAGAGATTTTAACTTGACAATATTTTATGGTAGCGAACACAACATGACGGATGTCCTCCTCGCATGTAAAAGATATCCGGTCATGGCGGAGCGGCAAGTGGTTTTCTTTAGGGAAGCGACCTCCATCAAGAACAAGACGGAACTGGAATTGCTGGAACACTATGCTTTGGCGCCGACACCGACGACTATTCTTGTCATTACCTATAAGAACGGATCTATCAAATCATCTGCCCTTTCTAAAGCATTCAACACTGTAGTCAATGGGAAACCATCCGGCATCCTCTTCGAATCAAAGAAAATACCGGAATATCAAATTGCTCCTGCCATCGACGAGTATGTAAGAAGTATCGGGTGTACAATTGACGACCGAGCAAAAGCCATGTTGGTCGAATATATTGGTAACGACATGTCACACCAGGCCAAAGAGATCGACAAACTGAAAATGATTTCTCCCAACAGCATCCGGATTACGGCCGAAATGGTACAGGAAAACATAGGTATCAGCAAAGAATACAACAACTTTGAACTCGTAACCACCCTCGCCAACCGGAATTTTTCAAAAGCATTGAAAATACTCAAATATTTTTCAGAGAATCCTAAAAGTAATCCGGCGGTGCTGACAGTAGGAATGCTTTTCAATTTTTATTCAAATCTGTTGATTGCCTGCAGTCCCAAATACAAGGATGAACGCAGCAAAGCTGAAGCCCTGCGACTAAAATCAACTTACGCATTTAAAGATTATCGCCAGGCATTGACCTATTACAACGTCAACAAACTATACCGTATAATCAGTATTATTCGTGAAGCTGATGCCCGAACCAAAGGTATTGGAGCACAACAAAACCCTTATGATACGCTGAAAGAATTAATCATAAAGATATCGCTTATATAGAAAGACGCCCGAAGTCAGATTGGTGACCTTCGGGCGTCTTTCTTATATCAATCTTTCTTTAGATTTTCTCTATTGCATCTCCTTTTATCCATGCTCTGTTATTAGTGCCGGCTTTAACTTCATACCATTTCACTTCCACAGAATCTTGTTTTGAAGCTACGGAATCCAAGAGTTCCACTTTTGCACCGACATGCAGCAAAAATGCTTCTTCGGTTTTGTTTTTAGGCTCTCGGGGCGAGGTGCTTAATATGACAGACTCTTGCTGAACAATCGCATAATTGCAGTTCTTTATCCGGTTTGCAGCCTGAAATGCGATTATGTTCGCTGCAATTGTAACAATCAAAAAAATACCGCCGCCAAAAAATCCGACTTTCCGAAGAAGAACAACACCACTGAAAATATAGAGGGCGACCGCTCCTATGAGAAGCAAGAATGAGGCAATTGCAATGATAGCCCATCCGTTGGAAGTGGTTAAAGTCACAATTCTTTGAAAAAACACGTGCACGATATTCTCGTCGTCCACAATTTTGTCAGCGAGTTTGGAATTGACAAATGCCAGATTCGTTAACGCATCCTCATTATTGGGATTATAAAGAAGAGCCCTTTCATAACTCAATACGGCTTTGCCCAGAAGTCCGGACTTGTAATAACAGTTCCCCAGATTATAATAAAGGTCGGATGAAACGCCTTCTTCTTTCAAAACCCGATTATATAGTTCAATAGCTTCGCTATATTTATCGGCATTATAAGCCGCAGCAGCTTGTTGGGTTAGACTTTGAGCCGATATGCTGAACGCAAACAGGCTAAATATCAGAATTATTATATTTCGTTTCATAACTTATTTCCTTTTTGTGTTCTCTACCTGGTTAATTGAGTCACATGCCTTTTGATAAACCTCCGACATATCATTGCCGTTTTCTTCTGATTTTGCATAACGGGCAAATTCGCATTCATCAAGAAGGTCAAGAATCTGCTTGTTCAATTCTTCAGAAATACCAAACGTGCGCAATTCTGCCGAAATGTTGTCTCGGTTCAACTGTGATACAGGGATGGTAAGCTTGTCGCTCAAATATCCCCAAAGAGCACGCAACATTTCTTCGTAGAAACGATCCCGCTGTTGTTTTTCCATCAACTGACGGCCCAGTTTCAACCGTTTTGCAGCGACTTTGTTTGCACGCTTATTCTTCATCAAAGCCACATTGGCGCGTTCCTTAATACTCTTACGGTAATAGAACAATACAGCGGCAAATAAAAGCAAAGGAATCACATACCACAATACATATCCGCCACGAGTGACAAGAATGACATCATTGACTGGAACAAGATCCAAGTCTCCTGTTTTTATGTGAAGAATGTCTGTATTCTGCTTTATTTCCCGACCGACATTCGATGTGCCGCTGCCTTTCTCCACATTCATGTCAAAACCTTTCAATGAAAGCTGTACATATTTCTTTGCATTGGGGTCAAAATACGAAATCGTTGAAGATGGTATCTGGAACTTACCCACATATTGAGGAACAAATGCATAGTCAATTTGAACAGATCCCGACAATGAATTTCCTGAGGGATTAGCATTGACTGTCGTTTGCGGATCATATACATCGAATTGAGAAGGGAACTCAAAAGTTGGGGTCTTAACATTTTTCAAGTTGCCTTGACCTTTTAATGTAAAACGCAACGTACCGGCTTCATTTGTTCTGTACTGCTTGTTCACCATTTCGAGATTGGCGGTAAATTGTCCGACAGCACCGATGAAATCAGCAGGTTTGGGCTGAGGCAGCGGGTTGATGACGATGGATGCACTGTTTGAACGCACCTGTATCTTCTTTTCAACCGGCTGGCGCATGATTCCAAAGAAACTTCTAATGTTCTCATATTGGATTACTGTCAAATCATAATTACCGGAATTGATTGTCAGTTTTCCAGACTGCTGCGGGAACAAGATACATTGTTTCAAATCGGCTACCATGTAATTCTCACCCTTATAATTTTCAATTCGGTTGATGCTTGACGTGATAGGTAATTCTTGAGAAATAAATCCGTCAAATGTCGGTTGGCGTGTAGCCATAAACTGTTGGATATTATATTTCGTATACAATTTTATTGTACACATTATACCCTCCTGTTCGTATGCCGACGATTTTGACAAGATAATTCGAACAAATACATCATTCTTCCCGACTGACTTCCCTGCACTCTGAGAGTCAACATCATAAATCTGAACGCCGCCTTGCGATTGAGCGCCTGATTGTGTCGCTGATTTGTCTGGCGGTAAAATTTCCAACGTAAAAGGATTCGTTTTATAGACTTTACCACCGACTGAAATAGTAGCGGAACCTACTGTATATTTACCGGCCTTTTCAGCCCGATAAGTCATAGTGTACGATTCAGAGGAACTGCTGGATGATTTTCCGTTTATAAAGGACGAGCTCATCATATGCGATACCGATGGTCCATACAGCAATTTACATCCGCCGACATTCGGACTTTTAAACGATGTACCCTCCGCATTCTCAAGTTCGAATGTAATGTTGAACTTATTGCCCTGAATCACTTGCTTTGGTGCAACAGCTTTAAACGAGGCAGCTCCCAATACAGATATCGGGAGCAACATCATTATCAGTAGCATTGCAATATTTCTATAGCGATACATATTCATAGTTCCTATCATTTTCACTACCATTGTTTACCTGTCCTGCGAACACTCTTCATTTGCTGCATTTTGGCTTTGTTCACCTTATCCTGAGTGTTTTTCTCCTCATTCTGCATCGTTTGAAGAATTTGTTCTGCATTTTCTTTGCTCATACCATTTTTAGGAGGCTGTTGTGGCTGTTTCTGTTGTTGGTTATCAGGTTTTTGTTGATTTTCACCATTCTTGTTTTTCTCCTTATTTTGGTCTTGATTCTGTTTTTGCTGGTCCTTATTGTCCTGCTTGTTATCCTTGTTGTTTTGTTGCTGATTCTGTTGGTTCTGAAGCTGTTTTTGGGCCAGACGGAGGTTCTGACGAGCCTGGTCGTCGTCAGGATTCCGACGTAAGGCATCTTTATACATTTCTATACTTTGCGCATAGTTTTTTTGATTGTAAAAGATATTGCCCAAATCGTAATAAGCTTTTGAAGCCAACTTAGGATTGGCAATTGAAGCGGTCTCTTTCAGCAACTGCTGGGTTTCGTTCAGCAATCCGTTTTGAGTCGTATCGTTTAAATTAACCTGTTTCAAATAGGTTGTGGCAAGATTAAACTTTGCTACCGGAGAATTTCCATTTTCCTGCAACGCTTTTTTATAAGCCGCTTCTGCCTCCGCATAGCGCTTTGCCTTAAATAATTCGTTTCCTTCACGGATGAAGTTCCGCTCTTTTTTAGTGCTGTAATCCGCTTGACAAAATGCACAAAGCGGAAAAACGATTGATAAGGCTAATATTAATAATTTTCTTTTCATAGCTTGCTTTAGTTTTACTTAGAGAAGAAATTAATATTCTTCAACCACGAAATTTTTCTGTCAAGGACAAATATGTCACAAACCAGCAATGCCAAAGCAACCCAGGCAAATACCGGGAATTGCTCATCGTTAGGTGAAAAAACATTTTTCGAAATATTGGATTTCGACAGTTCTTTCAAACGGGCATCAAGGATATTCAAGGCATCGCGGTTCGTTCCGGACACATAAATACCTTTACCGGCATTGGCCACATCCTGAGCAATTTGTTCATTCGGTTGCGTGATAACAATATTTCCACTCTCATCCTTCATGTAATTGCCCTTACCGCCGATGGGAATTGGAGCCCCTTTAGGAGTACCGACACCCAGCACATTTATTTGAATGCCTTTATCGTGTGCATCCTTTGCCGCTTCTACCGCATCATCTTCATGATTTTCACCGTCGGTTATCAAGATTATTGACTTTTGAATCTTGTCGTCCGCAGTAAACGAGTTGGCAGCCATTTTAATAGCGGCACCGATCGCTGTTCCCTGTGTCGGGACCATTGATGGCTCTATATTGCTAAGAAACATCTTGGCTGAAACAAAATCAGCAGTTATTGGTATTTGCGTGTAAGCGTCACCGGCAAAAACGATAAGTCCGACCTTGTCATTACCCAACTTGTCAATCAGCTTTTCCAACAACAGTTTTGCTTGTTGCAAACGGCTGATGCCGTTAGGGTCATCGGACGATGAAGCCAGCATGGAATTCGATACGTCAAGCGCCACCATCACCTCAATACCTTGAACATTGACAGTTTCAGCTTTTGAATTACCCATTGCCCGTGGTCTTGCCAATATTATGATAATTAAAGCCAATGCGACCAATTGAATGGATATCTTAATCCATGGCTTATATTTTGAAACGTCCGGCATCTGAGCTTCCAATAATGCCGGATTCCCATATTTTTTAATGTTTTTTGCTCTGATCATGCGAGACAACAGAAACAGACCCAAAATGATGGGAATCAATATCAGCAAATACAAATATTCTGGATTAGCAAAACTAAACATAACTTAATAATTTATGGGATATTACGCAATACAGTATGACGAATGACAACATCCAAAGCAACAAGCCCTAACAGCAGCCATGCCCAAAGCATGTAGTCATCTTCTGTCTGGCTGTAATTTCTGACATCAAGCTCTGTCTTTTCCAGTTTGTCGATTTCAGAAAATACTTCTTTAAGAACATTCTTATCTGTAGCACGGAAATATTTTCCTCCTGTTCTATCTGAGATAGCTCTCAACGTATTTTCATCAATTACTACCGGCAACGACTGATATTCAACTTTACCATAATAATTGACTCCAACCGGGAACAATGCATTACCAATTGTACCTACCCCAATCGTATAAACCTTTATTCCGTATTTTTGAGCGATGTCGGCAGCTGTCAACGGAGCTACGATACCTGTATTGTTCGAACCGTCCGTCAACAATATGATGCTCTTTGACTTCGCTTTTCCATCTTTAATTCGATTGATGGACGTGGCAAGTCCATCACCGATAGCGGTTCCATCCTGAAGCATGCCCATCTTAATCTCTTTGATATAGTTTACAAGCACTGCCTTATCAGTAGTCATCGGCACCAAAGTAAAGCTTTCTCCGGCAAAAATCACTATACCAATGTTGTCGGACTCTCTTCCGGAAATGAACTGTGACGCCACATCTTTGGCTGCTTCAAATCGGTCCGGATCGAAATCTCTTGCCAACATACTGGTTGATACATCCATCGCTATGATAATGTCTGTACCTTTGGTTTTAGACGATTGCCAGCTGTCATGTGTCTGAGGACGGCACAATATGATAATCAAGCAACCTATTGCCGCCAGCTTGACAACAAACATGGCATGACGCAAATATACCTTATAAGATGTCGGCAATTTCGAAAACGGGTGCAATGTTGAAATCTGCACCGAAGATTCGGCATGCTTATATTTCAATATATACCAAATAATCAAAGGTATATATAGTAAAAATAGCCATAATAAATAAGGTCGTGCAAATTCCATAACTTATTTTTCTTTTTTAGCGTCTGTTTCCTTTTTATCAGCAGTCTTTTTGCCTTCCTCCTGCTTTTCCGGAGGCACTATTTCAACAGGCTTGGTATCTTCTATAAACTTAACAGCAGAAGCAAATGCCTGTTCGTTTTCATCGGCCAACGGGCGCATTTTGGCAAACTTAACAAAATCGGAAACTTCAAGAATCTTCCTTAATTCATCTTTTACCGGCTTTGCCTCTTCCATAGTCAACACTGATAGTAATTGGGAAGAAGTCATCTCCATAGCATTGACTTCAAAACGCCGGCAAATATAACGTCTTACGATATCTGTCAACTGAGTATAATACTCTTTTTCATGTCCCGATTGCCATAGACTTGCAGCCTTAAGGTCGGCAAGTGCACCCATAGCCTCTTCATATGGAGGCAGCAACGGCTTCTTGGGTAGAATCGGAGGCAGAAGCGATTTGCCCTGTTGATGGCGGATATACATATAGATACCAGCAAGAACCAACAATATAAAAATTAATATTGCCCACCAGTAGTCTGTTATGAAATCAGGTAAATAGTCGGTCCATTTTGTATTTGGTTCCTGCACAGTCTTGTAATCGTGAATATTCTTCAAGGAATCCACCTGAACTGGCACAACCTTCAACGTCAGTCTATTTGTCTTGAATGTATCTTTTCCGACGACATACAGAATGGGTGGCAGTGTATACAGACCGGAATCAAATGACTGCAAAATCAGTTCCTTGTTGATCTGAATTCTATTGTTTCCGAGATCAGTTGTGTCTGATTTTCGCCAGCCTACTATTTCCACCTTGTCGGTAAGCGTATCTCCGTCATTTATGGGGATATATCCTTTCACGTTGCTGTCCTGCACGATTTCAATCTGCATAGCTACCTGTTTTCCCATTAACAGACTGGCAGAATCCAATTTTGCTTTGAATGTTGTGGGGGCAGCCATGGATGTCATGCTGACAGCAAGCAGCGTTGACAATAAATATGTTTTTATAAAACCTCTCTTGTGCATACGATTGTTATTTTGGACCTCGCTTTTTAAACAATGTCATCAAAGCCTTGACATAGTCTTCGTCAGTAGCAACTGATGCCAAATCGACTTTACATTTCAAAAGTCTTTCGCTCATTGCCAACTGGCGTTCATACCACCATTTGCCATAAGCATTACGCACTTTGGCAGAGCTGGTATTTACCCACTTTTCTTGTCCGGTTTCCGGATCAAACAGTTTTATCAGTCCGACATTCGGCATGGTTGCATCACGCTTGTCGTAAACCTGAATGGCAGTCAAATCATGTTTTCTACCGGCAATTGTCAATGCCTGCGTATAATCGGTATTGTCAATGAAGTCGGAAATCAAAAACGTGGTACATCTCTTTTTTATGGCATCTGTCAAAAATCGCAAAGCATAGGCAATGTCCGTACCCTTACTTTCAGGGGTAAAGTCCAACAGTTCACGAATTATTAACAGAATATGCTTCTTCCCTTTCTTAGGTGGAATGAACTTCTCAACCTTATCGGAGAAAAAGATGACACCCACTTTATCGTTGTTCTGGCTTGCAGAAAATGCCAGCGTAGCCGCCAATTCCGCAATAAACTCTCGTTTTATGCTCCCCACAGCTCCAAATTTCTCGCTGCCGGAAACATCTACGAGTAGAACGACTGTCAGTTCTCGTTCCTCCTCATAAACTTTCACATAGGGATGGTTACTTCTTGCCGTGACATTCCAGTCAATGTCGCGAATATCATCTCCATATTGATATTCACGGACTTCCGAAAATGTCATACCTCTTCCCTTGAAGGCAGAATGATATTCTCCGGCAAAAATATTCTGTGAAAGTCCCCGCGTTTTGATTTCAATCTGCCTGACCTTTTTCAAAAGTTCTGTGGCATCCATTGTCATCCTCCCTTTTAAGGCACAATAACTTTATCCAGAATATTGCTTACGATTTCATCAGCAGAAATATTATTTGCCTCTGCTTCATACGACAAACCGATTCTGTGACGAAGCACATCATGGCAAACAGCACGCACATCTTCCGGAATGACATAACCACGTCCACGCAAAAATGCATATGCACGCGATGCCAATGCCAAGCTGATAGATGCACGAGGAGAAGCTCCAAACGAAATCACACTTGACAGATCGTTCAGTCCACAGTCGGCAGGGAAACGGGTTGCATGAACAATATCAACAATATATCGTTCGATTTTCTCATCAAGATATATTTTGCTGACTATTTCTTGTGTTTCGAGTATTTCTGCAGGCGTCAGCAAAGGTTTGATTTCTTGCTTGGTTCCCTGTATATTTTGGCGAATGATTTCTTTTTCCTCCTCCTTGTTCGGATAGCTGATAATGACCTTCAAAAGGAAACGGTCCACCTGGGCTTCAGGAAGCGGATAAGTACCTTCCTGCTCAATCGGGTTCTGAGTAGCCATAACCAGGAATGGATTATCCAATTTAAATGTCTCGTCTCCAATCGTCACCTGACGTTCCTGCATAGCTTCAAGTAGTGCACTCTGAACCTTGGCCGGAGCACGGTTTATTTCATCCGCCAACACGAAATTGGCAAATACCGGGCCTTTCTTGATTTGAAAACTTTCCTTTTGCACGCTGTACATCATTGTTCCGACAACGTCAGCCGGCAACAAGTCCGGAGTAAACTGTATACGGCTGTATTTGGCATCGATAATCGACGCCAGAGTCTTAATTGCCAACGTCTTTGCAAGACCAGGCACACCTTCCAAAAGAACGTGTCCGTTTGAAAGCAGGGCAATAAGCAAAGAATCAATCAAATGCTTCTGACCGACAATAGTTTGTTTCATTCCCTGATTTACAAGGTTTACGATGTCACTCTTTGTGGCAATTAAATCGTTTAGCTCTCTAATGTTAACAGATTCACTCATATCTATTTTCCTTTATCGATTTTCGTGTTTAAGTGTTTATGCAAAAATAAAAACACACATTTAATTTCGCACTTTTTGCGATGTTAATTATTTGTATTTTAAGTTTACAATGTTAAAGTTCATTTTAACATTTAACATTCCTGCTATTTCTTCATCTCCATAGCCCTAAGCTGTGCCTTCTTAATGCTATTCGGATCATTTTTGTCAATATCATATTTTTTAGGATCCGGAATGCTCAAAACGACGCCAACAGGCAAATTATCAGGATCTGCGATAACATTCTTGTTTTCGAGATAGATGTAAATCCAGAATGCATAGTGTCCATAAAATTTTCTGGACACATTGCTCAAATATGCTGTTGAAGTAACTTTAAATGTTTTGGGCCATTCTTTCACCGCACCCGATTTCGATACTGAATCTTTTTCTTCACCCATCGAAATCTCTTCTTTCTGAACAACCGGAGCGACAACAGCGGTGTCAGTTTTTGCTAATGTATTATCGATGGTGTCAGTATTTTCTGCGACAGGCATCAATTCCGTATTTCTGCCATTACCTTCCATGACAATATCCCAATGGAAAACAACGGATACAATGCAAACAACTACAATTGCTGTCAACGCCCCCCAAGCAAAACCGCGCCAGAAATAGCGTTTGTCAGGCTCATTTTTACACGAAGGGGCATCATCCTGATCGTCCGTCAATTCTGCCGACAAATCTGCAGAGGTTTCAACAGCAGCTTCTCCGCTTTCATCATTTG
The DNA here is from genome assembly GCA_900548875.1 of uncultured Porphyromonadaceae bacterium. Classification (GTDB taxonomy): domain Bacteria; phylum Bacteroidota; class Bacteroidia; order Bacteroidales; family Muribaculaceae; genus Limisoma. The sequence goes on from URMA01000008.1 coordinate 14,075, forward strand.
ATTCAGCTGGAGATTCCATATTATTTGTATCGGCATTTTCCTCTTCTGTCGATTTTGTTGAAGTAAGTTCGCTTTCCTCTGTCGGTTCCTTGCCGGAATCTTCGACGGAGTCAACATCTTCAGTTTCCACACTTTCTGTCGAATTGCCTGGCAATGCTACACATTTATCCAAATCTTCATCCGTCACATTATCGTCCAGCTCTATGGGCTCAAAACAAGCGAATGCAGCATTCAAACTTTCTGAAATTTCTTTATCCGGCTCAAAATGAACATTTCCATCCGGAAGAACGGAGAACTCCCCTATTTTTTTAATTTTCACCGGCTTTCCTTTCGACAATTCTGCTGTCACAAGTGAAAACAACTCCTTCAAAAATGCTTCACAAAGAACCTCGGATGTATTTGTCACAGAAGCAAGCTCTGACACAAGCTCAGGAAACACCACTTTATTTTTCATCGCTGCCTCCTTCCTCCGAAATTTTAGACTTTAAAATTGTACTTGATTCAAATTTCAGTTCCACAGAAGGTGGATACATAATCCGTTTCCCTTTTTCGTCTACAGCAACATACTCATCCTTCTTGACAGGAATAAAATTTCCAAATCCAGGAATGGCAATCGAATCCAAATCGCTGCATCTTTCTTTTATAATAGATACGAAACCGTCAATCAACGATGAGACATCCGTTGTTTTACGGTCCAAACGCCTTGACAGTTCTTCGATAACTCCTCTTGTTTCCATATAATTCTTTTTGCAGTCACAAAGTAAGGCAAAAATCTGCGATTATTAAAAAGCTTCACATTAATTATTACATTGGATATATCATATAACAAAAAAGGTATCCTGTCCAATACAAGATACCTTTTTGTGACTCCGACAGGATTCAAACCTGTAACCTTCTGATCCGTAGTCAGATGCTCTATTCAGTTGAGCTACGGAGCCATAATTCCGTTTGCGACTGCAAAGATACAAAAAATCTTTTACATGCAATAGTTTTGCAACTTTTTTATTCAAAAAAAATCACAGAAAGATTCAAAAGAAAATTCATTTAAACCTTGATAAGATTCTTTGGTTTTGTCGATAATTTTATTTAAATTTGCTCAAAACGATCAAATCATGAAAACAACTCACCTTATTTTTAGCTTATTACTTATCCTAACCCACCTTTCAAGCTACGCTGATATTGTAAAAGTTGGACATGCTACTTATTCTACCGATTGGTATGAGGAAACTGCAACCTTGACAAAATTTAAAGCCGATTACAATGACATCAATGTTGTCATTCCTGAAAAAATCAAAGTCGATGACTATTATTATTCTGTCACGGCCGTTGGAGATGAAGCTTTCCGCCCCAATGAAGAAGGTACGAACTCCTACGATGAATATCTTGATTATGTCGAAACACTTGAATTGCCCAACACCATTAAAACAATAGGCAACAGTGCATTTAAACAGATGAAAAAATTAAAAGACATCAAGCTCCCTGAAAATCTTGAGACACTGGGAGAATATGCATTCGACGGTTGTTAAGCTCTGACAGAACTAACGTTTCCACAAAATCTCAAAATTATTGAAGAATATACTTGTACTTATTGTTCTTCATTAAAAACCGTCCATTTAGGAGAATCCGTACAGGAAATACAAAATGACGCATTCTATGAAAAATGCCCCATTGAGAATATCCATATTGCTGCCACAGAGCCTCCTGTTGTTGGTGGTTTTGCAATCCACAACAACCCTATCAATGTTTATGTACCCAAAGAAAGTTTACAACTGTATTTAGACAGCGAATATTGGAACAAATCAAATTTCACAATTGAGCCGAATAGCGACCCCACATCATCAGTAAAGACTGTAATGAAAAAGCCATATAGAATATGTTCGGATAACGGAAAAATCCGTATCACAGGCAATAACATAGGTCTTGTTGTCGTTTACAACATAACAGGAACGGTAGTGTCAAAACGAAAAGTGACGGATTATTTTGAATGCACACTGCCATCCGGCATGTATTTTATACGCACAAATTTAGGTGCAAGCAAAATATTACACAAATAACATGAACGATAATTCCGATTTATTCAACATAAAACAACCCCAGCCCGACCCACAGCAAGGCGGGCTGTTGATTTCTGAGCCATTTCTTGATGAAATATACTTTCAACGTGCTTGCATATTGTTGGTTGATTATCAACCAGATTTTCCAACAACTGGGCTTGTGCTGAACAAAAGAATTAACCTTTATTTGAACGACGTCATTCCCGAGCTGAAGATTAACAAAAAAATTCCTTTATATTGCGGAGGTCCGTTGTCATTAGACCGGCTGTTTTTCTTGCACAACCTTCCGGAAATCCCCAAATCTCATCAAGTTTCTGAAGGACTGTTCTTCAACGGTGATTTTGATGCAGTAGTTGACTATTTAAATTCAGATCCGAAAGAACCCCCACTTTTTAAATTCTTTCTTGGCTATAGCGGATGGGAACGCGGACAATTAAAAGGCGAAATAGAAAATCACGTTTGGGCCGTTTTTAACAAGAAACTACCGACAGAATCCATTCTTAAACCCAACTACAACATGTGGGAAGAACGTGTCACTGAATTGGGTGGCGACTATCGTAACTGGCTTCTTTGCCCTATTTATCCGTTTGAGAATTGATGTTTGCAGCAAGTGCTTGCCACAACCTGTCATTCGGCACTGGAGCAGTTATATCGATGATGTTTCCAGACACGGGGTGTACAAATTTCATACGATGTGACTGCAAACTGATACTACCGTCCGGATTGCTTCGAGGTGCACCATACTTCAAATCGCCTTTGATGGGACAACCCATCGATGACAACTGCACCCGTATCTGATGCTTTCTGCCTGTATGAAGCTGCACTTCCAGCAAAGAATAGAATTCAGACTGTGCCAGAAGTTTATAATCGAGCACGGCTTTCACAGCACCCACCCGAGGCTCGAGAGAGGCATACGACTTGTTGTTCTTTTCTTGCGATGTGATATAATGAACTAATGTCCCCTGTTGCTTTTGAGGAGTATTTCTCGTTATTGCCCAATAAATCTTCTGCACCTCTCTCCTTTGAAACATAGCATTCATTCTCGACAAAGCCTTACTCGTTTTTGCAAAAACTACCAAACCGCCCACTGGTCTGTCCAAGCGATGAACAACTCCGCAGAAAACATTTCCCGGTTTATTGTATTTCTGTTTCAAATAATCTTTGACCGTTTCCACCAGCGGCTTGTCGCCGGTCTTGTCGCCTTGTACGATTTCTCCGGGAGCTTTATTTACAATGATGATATGATTGTCTTCATACAAAACTTCCATTCGAGACTTTCCTTTTTAAAACAAATGCACGGCATTACATGCTGTGCATTTGTCATATTACTATTCAAATCTTCTATTAGTTACCCATTTCTGAAATAAACTTGATACGCACAAGTCGTATTTCCTCCTCCGTATAGTCGCCACCAAGTTCCTGAATTGCAGATTCCAAATCATCACTTTCACTTTCTTTAAAATATTCAAAGATATCCTCTTGATGATCTTCATCCATCACTTCATCCAGGAAATAGTCAATGTTGATTTTCGTGCCGGAATAAACAATCGCTTCCACCTCGTCAAGAAGCTCATTGAAATCCAACCCCTTCGATTCTGCCAACTCATCCAATGCAATTTTTCTGTCAATGCCTTGAATGATGGATATTTTCAACTTACTCTTGTTGGGGACAGTACGAACCCGCAAATCCTCGGGCCGTTCAATTTCATTTTCTTCCACATGAGTTTTTATAACTTTAATAAACTCATTTCCATAGCGTTTTGCCTTACCGGCACCGACACCTTGAATGGTCTGCAGTTCCTCTAAAGTAATAGGATATGTCGTAGCCATAGCTTCCAATGAAACGTCTTGGAAAATGACATAAGGAGGGAGTTCCAGTTTTTTTGCAATCTTCTTGCGCAAATCCTTCAATATAGAATAAAGTTCAGGATCAACCGCACAGGCACCCCCGCTCTTGATAACAACTTCCTCGCTATCCTCATTGTATTCATTATCTTCTACGACTTTGAATGATTTCGGATTTTTCAGGAACTTATGCCCCGCAGGAGTAACTTTCAACAAACCGTAATTTTCTATATCCTTATCCAGATAGCCAGCAATAATAGCTTGATGAATGACCGCACCCAGGAACTTTTCACTGTCAGCATCCTGACAGCCAAAAACTTCCAACTTGTCGTGCATATAGGACTTGATCTCAGAAGTCTCCCTGCCTATCATTACATCGATGACATAATCTGATTTAAATTTCTCCTTCAACGCAATGACAGTTTCTATCACTGCACAAAGTTCATCTTTAGCTTCCACTTTTTTCTTCGGATTTAAACAATTATCACAATTTCCGCAATTGTCCTCTTTGTATTCTTCTCCAAAATAATAAAGTAATGTCTTTCGTCTGCAAACAGACGACTCGCAATATGCTGCGGTTTCCAAGAGGAGTTGCTTTCCAATTTCCTGTTCTGCTATAGGTTTACCCTGCATAAACTTTTCAAGTTTCTGCAAATCCTTACTTGTATAAAAGGCTATACACTGCCCTTCGCCACCGTCACGCCCAGCCCGTCCGGTTTCCTGATAATAACCCTCCAGGCTTTTGGGTATGTCATAATGGATAACATAACGGACATCCGGTTTGTCAATACCCATCCCGAATGCTATTGTAGCCACAATCACATCTACCTTTTCCAACAGGAAGGCATCTTGATTCGCACTTCTCTGCGCCCCGTCCATACCGGCATGGTATGGAAGAGCCTTGATATTGTTGACTACCAACGTTTCCGTCAGTTCTTCCACTTTTTTGCGGCTCAAACAATAAATAATTCCCGATTTTCCTTCTTGCGACTTGATATACTTAATTATATCCTTATCTACATTTTTTGTCTTCGGACGAACTTCATAATAAAGGTTCGGGCGATTGAATGAAGATTTAAACACCGTAGCATCCTGCATTCCAAGGTTTTTTTGAATATCATGCTGCACCTTTGGTGTTGCAGTGGCAGTCAGCGCTATTACCGGGCGGTTTCCAATTTCATTGATAATCGGACGAATACGTCTGTATTCCGGACGGAAATCATGTCCCCATTCAGAAATACAATGCGCTTCATCGACAGCATAGAACGAAATTTTTACCGTTTTCAAAAATTCTATATTCTCTTCCTTTGTCAGCGACTCGGGTGCTACATATAGCAACTTTGTTTTACCACTGACAATGTCACTCTTCACCTGATCGATTGCGGCCTTGTTCAGCGACGAGTTTAAAAAATGCGCCACTCCGTCATCCTCACTAAAATTCCGCATCGCATCTACCTGATTTTTCATCAGTGCGATCAATGGTGATATTACAATCGCAGTACCGTCCATCAATAGCGACGGCAACTGATAACACAACGACTTACCGCCTCCAGTAGGCATCAAAACAAACGTGTCTTTCCCATCCAACAAATTTCTTACGATGCTTTCCTGGTTGCCTTTAAATTTATCAAAACCGAAATATTCTTTTAGCTTAGCAGTTAAATCATTATTTGTAATCATATTTTCCAAGAATATAGAGTGTATAACCTACATATACAAAGTTATAAATCTATCCAGAATAAGCAAATTATTTATTCACTTTTTTATTAATTAAAAGCATCAAAATTTGCATTTTCTATTTTTGACACCGCATAATCCTTGGTAATGACGACTTTCTTTTGATTTCCACCTGGAGTTTCAAACATTGTGTCTATCATTATCGCCTCTGTCAATGAACGCAATCCACGTGCGCCAAGCTTAAACTCCACAGCCTTGTCTACAATATAATCCAATGTTTCGTCAGTAAAGACAAGTTCAATACCGTCCATGGCGAACAATTTCACATACTGTTTGATTATGGCGTTTTTGGGCTCCACGAGAATCCGTCGCAATGCAGTCTTGTCCAACGGTTCCAAATTAGTCAATATCGGCAAACGGCCAATAATTTCAGGGATAAGGCCAAATGCTCTCAAATCTTGAGGTGCGACAAAATTTATAAGATGTTCACGTTGCAATTTACGGTAAGTATTATCAGAACCGTAGCCTACAACATGGGTGTTTAGGCGCTGTGCAATCTTTCTTTCGATGCCTTCAAATGCCCCGCCACATATAAATAATATATTTTTGGTATTGACGGGTATCATTTTTTGCTCAGGGTGTTTTCTTCCTCCTTGAGGTGGAACATTCACAATCGAACCTTCCAAAAGCTTGAGCAGCCCCTGCTGAACACCTTCGCCGCTAACATCACGCGTGATTGACGGATTGTCACCTTTTCGGGCAATCTTGTCAATCTCATCTATGAACACGATGCCTTTCTCAGCCTGTGCCACGTCATAGTCGCAAGCTTGAAGCAGCCGCACCAGCAGACTTTCAATATCTTCTCCCACATAACCGGCTTCCGTCAGCACCGTAGCATCGACAATGGCAAACGGAACTTTCAAAAGCCGCGCAATAGTTTTTGCCAATAATGTTTTACCAGTACCAGTCGGACCCACCATTATGATATTGCTTTTTTCTATTTCAACATCATCCTCCATGGGTTGTGCGAGCCGTTTGTAATGGTTATAAACAGCTACCGACAAGCACTTTTTGGCGTTATCTTGGCCAATTACATAGCTATCCAAATATGCGGCAATTTCTTTTGGCTTCGGTATTGCATTCAAGTCTATCTGATGTTCCTTTTTTTCTGACGAATTCTCGATATGTCCGAAATAGTCCTCGGCCACTGCATGAGCCTGCTCTACACAGAAATTGCAGATAGCCCCGGAACCGTCCATCGTTGGGATCAAGAAAGATACTTCCTGCTCACCCCTTCCGCAAAAGCTACAGAAGTGCCCGTTGCCGTTTCTCTCCTTCTTCGGCATTATTTTCCTTTAATTAAAATGTCATCAATCATTCCGTATTCTTTTGCTTCAGCGGATGTCATCCAATAGTCTCGGTCACTGTCTTTTTCCACTTTGTCAAACGGCATACCCGAATGGTTGGAAATAATTGTATACAATTCTTTCTTCAACTTTTGAATTTCACGGGCTGTAATTTCAATATCAGAAGCCTGACCTTGAGCACCGCCCATCGGCTGATGAATCATCACACGGGAATGATTCAGCGCATAGCGCTTTCCCTTTTCTCCGGCAACAAGCAAAACCGCCGCCATTGAAGCTGCTATTCCAGTACAGATAGTCTTGACATCACTGGAAATATATTGCATAGTATCATAAATTCCCAATCCTGCATATACGGAACCACCCGGAGAATTGATATAGATGGATATATCCTTACCCGGATCAGAAGAGTCCAAGAACAACAATTGAGCTTGAATCACATTGGCCGTATAGTCATCAATCTGTGTTCCCAAGAAAATAATTCTGTCCATCATCAAACGGGAGAACACATCCATTTGCGCCACATTCAGTTGGCGTTCTTCAATAATTGTCGGAGAAATGTAACTGCTGGTAATTCTTGTATAATCGTCTATCGATAGACCGTTCATTCCAAGATGCTTTACAGCAAAATCTCTAAAATCATTCTTCATTTATTATAATTTTAAATTGTTTTCTTTTCAAAGCGTTTGATATATGCTTACTCTTGCAAAGATAATCATAATTCATTTTTGAGTCAAACGATTTACACGTTCAATTATGAATATTTTCTTTTACATGCACAAAAAAAGAGCCTCCCGATTTGGGAAGCTCTTTGAGGTTCCTGGCGGACTCGAACCGCCGTACGCGGTTTTGCAGACCGCTGACTAAACCACTCATCCAAGGAACCGTTTTGTTTTCCGTTTGCGTGTGCAAAGTTACTACACTCTTTTGGATTGTGCAAATTTTGAGGGTGCTTTTTTATCCTCATTTTTGGGTTTATTGCAATTTTCAAGCAAAGGGCAAGAAGAACACTCTGAGCTACAGGACTTTTTATTTTTCACAAAAAAAGTACGCCATATTACAATTACGCCCAACAGGACAAAAATAATCCCGATAATAATATATTGGATAGTCAAACTCATATAATTTGAAACAACAACCGACCAACTATTGTTTGTTCCAAAGGCCAAATTCACGAAGTTTTAAAAACTCCTGTTCAAAATTTGGGGTAAAAAAGTCAGTACCGATTTTATCCAATATTTCGTTGAGAGTAAAAAATCTGCCTTCCGTTATCTCGTCACCGTCGACGGTAATGTCTTCAAGACGACTGAACGTATAATAGGCATTTACCAATTCGCATTCAATCGGGCTCACGAATTTATATGTAAACAATTTTTTCACCTCAATTCCTGTCAGGCCCAATTCCTCTCTGGCCTCACGCAATAATGCAGTTTCTACAGTTTCACCATAATCAACATGTCCGCCCACAGAAGTGTCCCACTTTCCCGGTTGAACATCCTTTTTCATGGAGCGGTGTTGCAAGAACAGACGCTTGTCCGCATCCAATACATGCAAATGCACTACCGGATGCAGAATCATGCTTCCGGAATGGCATTCTTTTCGGGTGGCTTTGCCAATTACTTTTCCTGTTTCATCCACAACTGGAAACAATTCCTCACTCATTTGTTTTGTTTTTATATAATGATTGAATCTTCTTGTTAATCTGTGCAGGAGTAGCCTTTTCCGGGACATCCGAGAATGGAAGCCTGAACGAACAGCCTGATTTATACTCGCTGCAACCATACGCCGTTTTACCCTTTATAATATGCCCTTTTCCACATATTGGACAAACGATTTGTTCCAGCGATTTGATAGCGGGTTTGCGGGAAGTTTTTTTCTTTGACGGCTCCTTCTTAGTCTCTTCCGGTACAGCAATTTTATTCCCGCTGTTATCGCTCAAAACATTATAGACAATTTCACCGATCTGTGTTTTCAGTTCAGCGATAAATTGAGCCGCATCATATTCCTTACTTTCAATCTTTCGCAACTTGTTTTCCCATATACCCGTCAGTTTTGCAGACTTCAGCAAATCGACCTTTATCGTGTCAATCAAAGCTATACCGGCTGAAGTAGCGCGCAAATTTTTCTTTTCCTTCTGGATATATTTTCTTTTAAACAGTGTTTCAATAATGGCCGCACGAGTAGAAGGACGCCCTATCCCGTTTTCCTTCATGGCTTCACGCAATTCGTCATCATCCACCAGTTTCCCAGCGGTTTCCATAGCTCTCAGCAATGTTCCTTCCGTATACAATTTGGGAGGTTGGGTCGTCTTTTTCACCAATGACGGCTCGTGAGGTCCGGATTCGCCTTCCTTGAATACGGGCATAATACTGTCATTGCCATCGTCTTCCAATTCTGAGGCCGACTTGTCAGCCGTTTTATAAAGCACCCGCCAGCCATCTGCAACAATCTGTTTGCCATTTGCCTTAAACTCATGTTCACCAACCGTTGCCAACACTGTCGTCTGGTCAAATTCGCAGTCTGGATAGAAAACTGCTATGAACCGTCGCGCAACCATATCGTAGACACGTTTTTCTTCTACAGAAAGGTATGATGCCGGCGGCACATTTGTCGGGATAATGGCATGGTGGTCCGTCACCTTTGAGTTGTCAAACACTTTTTTCGTTTTGGGTATTTTCTTCTTGAGTACAAGAGCCGTGAAATTGGCATAAGGAGTCAAAGCCTTCAATATACCGGGAACCTTCGGATAAATATCCTCACTCAAATACGTTGTATCAACTCTCGGGTAAGTAGTAAATTTCTTTTCGTAAAGAGACTGAATCAAGCGCAAGGTTTCTTCTGCCGAATATCCATACCGCTTGTTGCATTCCACCTGCAAGGAAGTCAAATCAAACAGTTTTGGTGGGAATTCCCTCCCCCGTTTCGTCGTAAACGACTTGATGACAAGCGGAAGCTCTTTTATCTGTTCAACCACATTTTGAGCTTCCGACTCTACTTTATATCGTCCTTTTGTTGAATTGAAAGTGACTCCTTTGTATAAAGTCTTGATTTCCCAAAAATCTTCAGGAACGAAATTGTCTATTTCCTTTTGACGTGCCACAACCAGCGCAAGTGTTGGCGTTTGCACCCGTCCAATAGACAATACATTTCGGTTTTGTGCATACTTCAAAGTAAATAACCGGGTTGCATTCATACCAAGAATCCAATCTCCGATAGCACGGGAAAGTCCGGCATAATACAGGCTGTCGAAATCCGATTGTGGCCGTAAGTTCTTGAATCCTTCCCGGATGCTTTCATCCGTCAGCGAAGATATCCACAACCGTTTGACCGGCTTTCGGCACTCGGCCTTTTGCATAACCCATCGCTGTATCAATTCTCCTTCCTGACCGGCATCACCGCAGTTAATCACTTCATCAGCCTCTTTAATCAGTGACTCAATAACATGAAATTGCTTTTCAATACCCTTGTCATTAATCAAACGAATTCCAAATTTGGGAGGTATCATCGGCAGAACCCCTAAACTCCACGTCTTCCATCTGTCCGTATAATCTTGAGGCTCCTTCAGGGTACAAAGATGCCCGAAGGTCCACGTTACCTTGTAACCGCCACCTTCGTAAAAACCGTCTCGCCTTATGTCCGCACCAAGAATCGAGGCAATATCTTTCGCCACACTTGGTTTCTCTGTTATGCATACGATCATTTAATTCTACATTTTACCCTCAAGCGTTTTGGCTTCATTCCACAACGCATCCATTTCGGCCAATGTCATTTCCGACAGTTTCCGGCCTTTTTCTTTTGCCTTTCCTTCAATAAAGTTGAACCGACGGATGAATTTCTGATTCGTCCGTTCCAATGCATTGTCAACATTTACCTTATACAATCGGGCTGCATTTACGACACTGAATAACAAGTCGCCAAATTCTGCCTCCTTGTTTTCCACAGTCCCAGACTTTAACTCTTTTTCCACTTCTTCCAATTCTTCCTTCACCTTATCCCATACCTGCGAGGGTTCTTCCCAGTCAAAGCCGGCATTGGAAGCTTTTTCCTGTATCCGCTCCGATTTGATAAGTGATGGCAACGCCTTTGGAACTCCACCCAAAATGGTTTTATTGCCGTTTTTTTCTTTAAGCTTCAATTGTTCCCAATTGTGCTCCACTTCCGAAGAGCCGGAAACATGGACCTCACCAAACACATGAGGATGACGGAATATCAGTTTTTCACGCAGAGAATCGCAGACATCTGCTATGTCAAATTCCTGCTTTTCGTCAGCAATTTTGGAATAGAACACGATGTGAAGCAACACATCTCCCAATTCCTTTTTGATGTTCAATGAATCTTCATCAATCAAAGCTCCTGATAGTTCGTACACTTCTTCAATAGTGTTACACCGCAGGCTCTGATTGGTCTGTTTTCTGTCCCATGGACATTTTTCTCTCAGTTCATCGAGTACGTCCAGCAATTTGCCGAACGCCTCCATTTTATATTCTCTTGAATGACTCATATTAATTATTCAGCTTTATATTTATCCAACCCGTTCTGGAGGAATGTCGTGAAATTATCAACGTTTTCGTCATAGAACACCGGACCCGACAACAATTGTCCTTCATTGTCAAGAACTACATAATACGGTTGGGAATTAGCTCCAAATTTGTAGCGTTGCAAATAGCTCCAAAGGTCTCCGTATGTGCGAAGTTTGACCTTAGCGCCATTCTCATCCACTTCCATAGGCGTATCCAATTCTTTCTTATCGTCGACCATCAATGTAATCATTACGAACTTGTCCTCTATCATTTGACGCACACGACTGTTGTCAATGACTGCGGCTTCCATCTTTCGGCAGTTCACCCAGCCATAACCTGAAAAGTCAAGGAATACCGGTTTCTCCAACTTTTGGGCAGCATCCATTCCTTCATCGAAGTCATGGTATTCCACAAATTTGCCTTCATCATAAAGATTAAAATCTTGAGTGCTCAACGGTGGTACAAATGCACTGACGCTCTTCAAGGGAGCTCCCCACAGACCGGGCAGCAAATAAACGGCGAATGCCAATGATATCAAAGCTAAGAAAAAGCGGAAAACGCCCACCTTCTCCACTTTGGAATCATGCGGAAAACGAATCTTACCCAAAAGATAAATCCCCAACAATGCAAAAATGACAATCCAAAGTGCGACAAACACCTCACGGTCAAGAATGCCCCAACCATAAGCAAGATCAGCCACGGACAAGAATTTCAGCGATAAAGCAAGTTCCACAAAACCAAGAACCACTTTCACCGAATTCAACCAGCCTCCTGATTTCGGCAATTCTTTCAACCACGACGGGAAAATGGCAAAAAGTGTAAACGGAATGGCCAAAGCCAATGCAAAGGCTCCCATACCGACTGCCGGTCCTGTCAGATTGCCCAGACTAACAGCCTCTACCAACAGAGTTCCGATAATCGGACCTGTGCAGGAGAACGAAACCAAAGTAAGCGTAAACGCCATGAAGAAGATACTCAATACTCCGGTGGTGCGTTCTGCCTTTGAATCCATCTTGTTTGTCCATTTGCTCGGCAATGTAATTTCGAATGCACCAAAAAATGAAATGGCAAAAACTACAAGCAAAGCAAAGAAAATGATATTGAAAATCGCATCCGTCGACAATTCATTCAATTTGCTCGGGCCAAAAATCAATGTAATAATCAATCCTAAAGCCAAATAAACGACGATAATTGAGACTCCATAAAGGAATGCATCAAGAATGGAACGACGACGAGAACCATGCTTTTTCAGAAAGAAACTCACAGTCAGAGGAATCATCGGCCAAACACAAGGTGTAAGCAAAGCAATCAAACCACCCACAAATCCGCCGAAAAAAATGTACCAAATCGAACGATCGGAAATAGAAGCGGTGTTATCATCCATTTTCACCGGCTTCCAGTAGTCCTTCTCGCCTTTCACTTCTGCCTTTTTAGATTTCGACGCCAATGGCACAGTTATAGGTTCAACCTCTTCCATGGGCACAGACGGCGAAGGGCTTGCATTGAATTCAAACGGCACATTTTCAGGAGCCTGGCAGGTACCATCGTTGCACAACATGAAACGGACATAACCGGACACCTTATAGTCTGCATCCAATATTTTCACCTTTTGGCTCAGAACGACATTGTCCGTCCACCATCCCAACTTCAAATGATAAACCATATCGACTTCTTCGTGAGGCGGTTTATTGGAGACTAGTTCTCCAACCAGTTCAACATTTTTCAGTTCTTCCCAATTGACAGTCGTCGGAATTGGGCCACCGTCAGGCAATTTTGTGGAATACAAGTGCCAACCTTTGTCAATCTGGGCACTCATTTTCACAACGCCCTCAGTATCTGATATTTTTTCAAAATCGAAACTCCATTTGGCAGGTTTGCGAATTTGAGCCTGGGTTGTAAAAACAGCAACGAAAGCCAATAAAAACAGCAATGTCAGTCTTTGTCGTTTCATATTTATTTGCAAAACTTTGATTGTTATTGTTCTTGATTAATGCCTACAAAATTAAATAAAATAATTGGAAGCAAAACAGAAAACCTCCGCCAATTATGCAACACTTCACGGCCCTTAACAGTTCATCGAATCTTTTATTTGTCAAATAAACCTTATTTCACTATTTTTGCAAAAAAGAAAATCTATTATGATACTATCAATGACAGGTTTCGGAAAATCAACGACCGAAATCAACGGTAAGAAAATTACAGCAGAAATAAAATCACTCAATAGCAAGCAAATGGACTTGTCTGTCCGCATTCCACAACAGTTGCGCGAACGTGAACTGACACTTAGAAGCCTTGTTGCCAAAAAGTTGGAACGAGGAAAAGTAGATTTGACCATTACGCTTGAATCAATCACAAACGATGTTCCTGTATCCATCAATAAAACGCTTGCCGGACAATATAAACTTCAAATCGAACAAATGTCCCAAGAACTGAACATTCCACTTCCAACGGATTGGTATGCTACCCTGTTGAGACTTCCGGATGTTCTCAAACAAGACACAGCCGAAACTGACGAGAAAGAATTGTCAGCACTCGACTCGGTAGTAGAATCGGCAATTGAGCATCTGATCGAATTCCGCACACAGGAAGGCAAAAGACTGGAATTGTTTTTCAAAGAAAAAATTGCGTGCATCCAAGCGCTCCTTGACGAAGTACCGCAATATGAAGAAGAACGAATTGTGAAAATAAAAGCGCGTATTCAAGAAGCGTTGGAGAAATTGGAAAATGTAGACTACGACAAAAACCGTTTTGAGCAGGAAATGATTTTCTACATTGAAAAGCTCGACATTACGGAAGAAAAAATTCGCCTGCAAAATCATTTGGATTATTTTCTTACCACGATGGCGAACGGTTCCGGCCAAGGTAAAAAATTAGGTTTCATCAGTCAGGAAATGGGCCGGGAAATCAACACGATGGGTTCAAAAGCCAACAATGCAGAATTACAGAAAGTGGTTGTAAAAATGAAAGACCAGTTGGAACAGATAAAAGAACAGGTATTAAACGTAATGTAACTCTATTATGAAAAAAGGAAAAATAATCATCATATCTGCTCCTTCCGGCACAGGGAAATCTACCATTATCAACGAACTGACAAAAGACAAGGAACTGCGTCTACAATTTTCTGTTTCCGCCACCAACCGTTCACCTCGTACGGGAGAAGTTGACGGCGTAAACTATCACTTTCTCAGCGATGAAGCTTTTAAAGAAGCCATTGCGACTGACGCATTTGTTGAATATGAGGAAGTTTATCCGGGCCGCTTTTATGGGACACTAAAAAGCGAGTTGAAAAAAATTATGGACAGTGGCAACAATGTCATTCTCGATATTGACGTTAAAGGAGGACTCAATGTTAAACGACAGTATCCTGATGCTCTGTCCATTTTTATCCAACCGCCTTCAATCGATGTTCTTCGAGAGCGTCTGATTGGCAGAGGCACCGATTCTATCGAGACTATCAACCAGCGTGTCAGCAAAGCTGAATATGAGCTCTCTTTTGCTCCCCAATATGACAAATCCGTCGTTAACGACAATCTGAATGAAGCAGTTGCTCAAACGACATCTATCATTTTGGAATACATCAAACAATGATTATTGGAATTTTTGGCGGCACGTTCAATCCTATCCATATAGGGCATGCCATATTGGCTAATTTTATCAGTCAGACCCAACTTGTCGACGAGGTTTGGCTAATGCCTACACCGCACAACCCGTTGAAATCGGAAGGCAATATCAGCTATGACCGACATCGCATTGAAATGGCCAAAATCATAGCCGAAGAATGCGCTAATGTTCGAGTATGTCTTGAAGAATTCGATTTACCACGCCCTTCTTATTCCTACGATACATTACTTCATCTAAAGAAGAAATACCCGGAGCATCAGTTCAAAATGATAATTGGAGCCGACAATTGGGCATGTTTTGACCAGTGGAGGAACTATCAGTCCATTATCTCTGAATTCGGCCTTTTGGTGTATCCCCGTCCCGGGTACCCGCTTCCACCGGAAAGTGGAAACAAAAATGTCGTTTTTATCAATGCCCCACAAATTGAAATTTCATCGACAAAAATTCGAGAAGGGTTAAAGAAAGGATTAAACATGAACTTTTTCCTTTCTGAGAGAGTTTACCATTATATATTGGAACAAAAACTATATCAAGAATGAGCCAATTAAACAACAACAGCATATCCTTCTTAGGATTGGCAAACGAGTATTGCAATCTGTTGGAACATGCTTTAGAAACGGAAAAAGACGAACTTGTCAACCACCTTCTAAGGCTATTGCCTCGTTTGTATATCACTGCAACTGACCTCCAATTGGACGAGTATGATGCAGATATCTATCTCGAGCCATATTTGGAAGAGGAATACTACGACAGCATCCGCCGAAGATTGGAGTCAATCATTGGAGAAGATGACACTTATCTGGAAGTATTTGAAGAAGATATGAAATATTCCGATACGCCTGTCGCTGCCAGTGTATCTGAATGTCTGGCTGACATTTTTCAAGATTTGTACAATCTGATTTATGCTGCCAAAGATGCGCCTCAAGACCATATCAACAATCTTATTTTTGCCTGCAAGGAAAACTTCGAGACTTATTGGGGACAAACTTTGTGCAATGTAATGAGAGCTTTACACAAAATAAAATACAACAACGTATACTGATATGGAAAACTACAACGCAGAATCCCTGCTCGAATTTTTAGACAATAGCCCTTGCAACTTTTGGGCAGTTGAAACCATAAAGAAACATTTGGAGGCGAACGGATTTGAAGAACTGAATCCGGCACAAAAATGGGACATTAAAAAAGGTGGAAAATATTTCGTTACTAAAAACGACAGCGCTATTTTTGGAATCAAAGTTGGCAAGGGAACTTTGAGTGAAACCGGCTTCAGAATCATTTCAGCCCATAGCGATTCTCCATGCTTCCGAATTAAGCCCAATCCGGAAATGCTGGCCGACGGAGTGCTTCGCATAAATACCGAAGTTTATGGAGGTCCGATTCTTTACACATGGTTTGACCGTCCTTTGTCAATCGCAGGAAGGGTTATTCTCAAAAATCCGGAAAACATTCTGAAGCCCATAACCCGACTCATTGATTTTAAACGACCGGTATTGATCATCCCCCACTTGGCCATTCATTTTAACCGCTCGGTAAACGACGGGAACAAACTTTCGAAGCAAAAAGATATGCTTCCAATTGCCGCCATTGTCACTGACAAGGTCGAAAAAGACGGTTTCATACTAAAAAAGGTTGCCGTGGAACTGAATGTCGATGCTTCACAAATTCTGGATTTCGACCTGTTGCTCTATAATTGCCAAAAGGCACAGAAAGTTGGATTCAATAATGAATTCATTTCGTCAGGCAGAATTGACGACCTAAGCATGGCTCATGCTGCCATGTGTGCCCTCATTAAAGGCAAAGACACAACAACGACGCAAGTAATGGCCATCTTTGACAACGAAGAGACCGGCAGCGGAACGAAACAAGGAGCAGCATCTCCAGTTTTGACCAATATCCTACACAGAATAGCATTGGCAACAGACGTGGATCAAGAAGGCTTCTACCAGGCGCTGGCAAACTCGTTTATGATTTCTGCCGACAATGCACACGCAGCACACCCCAACTATCCGGAAAAATATGATCCGACCAATCATCCGGTAATGGGCGGTGGTCCAACTATCAAAATCAATGCTAACTGCAAATACATGACAGATGCCCACTCGTCCGCTGTTTTTGTCGAATTGTGCAAAAAGGCAAAATCACCATATCAATTTTTTGTCAACCATTCCGACAATGCCGGAGGTTCAACACTTGGAAATATCCTGACTTCTCAAATGGACATTAATGGAGTAGATATGGGTAACCCTATTTGGGCAATGCATTCGGCGGTAGAAACCGGTTCCATTACTGACCATCAGAATGCCATTAATGTATTCACCGAATTTTTCAATTGATATTAAAGTAAACATTTTTGCTATTATCATAAAAAAACGGCGTTCTGCTCTTCTCAGAGTAGGACGCCTATCGGATACGAAAAAGTTAATTTATCATTTTAATACGAATTACATATCTTGCTATCGTACTTATTGTCGTTTTTGAAGTTTATCATTATGACTTAGTTTTCTGACAATGGTTTAATACATGCGATTCTATTTAACTACTATTAACACCTCATTCCATATACCATAGCATTTACCACACCAACTATAACTTCTTATTCGCATATTCACTTAGCCATCTATCCGGATAGCCAAACTTGAAAACAAATTTTCATTTGTCTCTACGCTCATCTTTTCGTATATTTGTAGAATATAGGAGGCGCCTAAGCATAGCCAAATTTGAAAACTGCGTTTTCTGTTTGTCTCTCTACTCGGCTTTCACTATATTTGCTTTGATTTTACAAACCAAGAAACTCATATGTACATTTCAAACCTTATCAAAAAAGCATTTTTCGCATTTTGCATCCTGACAGGAACAGCCACGATGTCAGCTGTCGATTTTACACTGCTCACTGACATCCATGTTGTACCTGGCAACGAAAATCAGCTACAATTAGAAAAAGCAATTCAGGAAATCAACAGTAACAAATCTGAATTTGTCATTCTTTCAGGCGATTTGAGCAATGAAGGCAGTGACAAGGAACTGTTTAACGTAAAGCAGATTTTAGACAAGCTTCAGAAACCCTTATACATCATTCCTGGCAATCACGAAACCAGTTGGTCGCAAAGTGCACTGAAAACTTTCAACGACATTTGGGACAACGACCGATTTGTATTTGAATCTGACAGTCTGATTTTCATTGGCATTAATTGTGGCCCATACATGAAAATGGGCGACGGTCATATCAAACAAGAGGATTTAATTTGGCTTGACAAGGAACTGGCACAAAGATGCACCCCCGGAAAACGGGTAGTATCTGTCAACCACTATCCTATCCAACCCGATTTGGATAACTGGCAGGATTATATTGCTATCCTTCAGAAATATCCAACAATTGTACACATCTGTGGCCACTATCACATCTTTGACAAATATAAAGGTGGCGACATAGACGGTATAAAATGCCGGGCTTTAGACATGACTTCCAAAGGTTTAGGATATGGATATACGGATTTCAGCATTGATAATGATTCAATATTCGTATACGACAAAGAATTAGGCAAACAGCCGCAACTGAAATTTGCAATTAAGGCCAATGCAAAACATAAGCCTTACGTCAAACAGGAAAATGAATCATTTGCCATGCCCGCCAATTTCACGATTGAGCGTGTTTACCAAGACAGCGCGTCAATTTTCACACGCTTGGCCATTGACAAAGACAAAATTTATTTCGGAAATTCATTAGGTGAAGCAAAAGCTATCGATAAAGGCACAGGAAAAGACATCTGGTCATTCAAGACAAACGCATCTCTATTCTCCCGAATGGCATTCAATTCAAAATACATTATCATTCCTACTGCCGACAAGCGCATAATATGGGCAGATAAGCAAACAGGCCGCATTATTCGCGAGAACAAGTCTGAAGGCCCGTACGTTGCCGATGGATTGGTTTCAGGCAATTACCTGTACCAAGGTGGTTTTAAAAAATTTGAATGCTGGAATCTCAACACGGCCAATCGTGAATGGATCAATTCCGATTTGAACAACTACTGCCAAGCGGCACCTGTAATCGATGGTGATGATATCTTTTTTGGCGCATGGGATACCTATCTGCGTTGTTTGGATAAAAAGACTGGTAAGCTGAAGTGGAAATGGAATAATGGTAAAAGTGCCAATATGCTTGGACCGGGCAATTGCGTGCCAGCAGTAACAAAAAATCGCGTTTTTGTTGTTGCTCCGGACCGCTATATGACTGTCCTTGACAGAAATACCGGGGAAGTAATTTGGCGCTCTAATTTCGATCAGAAATATAAAGTCCGTGAAAGTTTGGGACTGACAACCGACAAAAAATTTGTTTTGGCAAAGACTATGGACGGCGAACTGCTTGCTGTCAGCACTTCAGCCAATACCCCTGAAATAGCGTTCGTCGTTGATGCTAAATTGGGATATGAACATATCCCCTGCATCATAGTGGAAAGAAACGGCATAGCTTACATGGGTTCCCGCAACGGTGTTCTTGCCGCTATCGATTTAAAACAGCACACCCTCTTATGGCGCTACCGTTTGGGAACATCTGCCTTTAACGGGTTTGAAATCGACAAAGACGGGACCATCTATACATCCTTGATTGAAGGCTGTATTTGGAGAATCCGTCAGAAATAAAAGTTGGTTTACATAAATAAAAAATGAGTTTGCCGGTAGCGACAAACTCATTTTTTTATACTTTTGCAAAAAAAATTCAGAAGACATGGAACTACCAAAAGACCCAATGATGCTTTTAAGCACTCTTAATATGAAACTTCGCGACCATTATTCAAACCTTGACGAGTTGTGCGAGGACATGCAAGTCGATAAAAGCTCAATACTTAACACGCTGCATGAAGCAGGATTCGAATACAACAAGGAACTGAACAAATTCTGGTAATAACAAATCACCTCAAAAATTTCGGCACTGTAATGTATGTACCAAAACTTAGTCCGAAATTCCAGTTATGTGTAGGATAGTTGAAGTAATTTGCATAGACACTTAGCGAAGCAAACGAGAAGTTATATACCACCGACGCTTCACCCATGAATTCCACACGGTCAAACCAGCTGCCGTAAAATGGCTTTCCTTCCGGATTTTCCATAATGGCCCTCATTGGAGAGAACGCATACAGTTCTGTTCTGATCTGCAAATTCTCCATCAACTTAATAACAGGAATAATTCCTCCTGCTACAAATGAATTAGCACGCAATTTGGGAGAAAAAACGCCTTTTAATGATTGAGTCGGAGTAAAAGCAGGAGCCTGTATGATGGTAGCAGTATAATTATCATACAATTTCTTGTTCGACATGACAACATCCATATTGGTACCTAAGGAAAATTTGTTGCCCAATTCAAAATATTTCACGGCATTGAATTCACCTTCTATCCAAGATACATTCTGATAGCCGGTACTTACTGTTCCATTTTGTGATACATATTTTTGTTTTCCGATTATCCCCGCTACGCTGGCAAAGATATGACGGCCTGACGAAGGAAATATTTCATTATCCAAGGTCATATGTTCATATGATAGTTTGAATTGCCCTAACTTATAATGGCCTTCATCTTGTTTTGTTGTGGAGAAATCAACATTGTTCGTTGGATAGAACAGATCTTTTAAGTATCCAAATCCTGCTTTTGCTTCCATTTTGCCATGTCGGCCAAGGCCTATTCCATATATCACATTGACATAATTGTTTGCTGTAGTAATAAACGAAGGGAGATCGTCATCAAAAAACAGCACATCATCCTCATAAAACCGTTGTTTGCTCGCTCCTAACTGGATTCTCACCAATGTCGGCAATTTTGTCAGCATAGAGAATTTTGCATTCATCAATCCACCATAATATGACTGACCAATCCAGCCCATAATGTTGGTGCTGAACGAGTTCATATCCATTGTTTCATATCCAGCCGAAACAAAAACCATATTATTGTTGGATGAAGTGATGTAGCCTCCAACCCCTAACGCAATATTGTCTTTAACAGTTGCCTTTAGTATCAAATCGAAGTTGTCGCTGTCCTTGTTCGCCTCTGGAATAGGCAATAGATCACGAACCTTCCCCGAGGAAATGGAGCGATAGTAAGCATCCTTCACTTCTTCCATTGTCAACAGTTTTTTTCGGTTATGTGAGAACATATGTTTCAGATAATCACCCGCTTGTTTGCCAGTACCGACCACTTTTACTGAATCAAAAAGCACTTCAGGAACCCGGCTCTTGTATATTTCCCGCTTCATCGAAACCATAGGAGCCGAAATCCGGCCGGAAACCCTGCCTTTTATTGAATCCATAAATTCCATGGCACGGTCATATCCCTTTTTGCATATTGCATTGGCTTTTTGAAAATCCAACAGCCCATACTCCTTCAAATCCACATGGATTTTTATACCGTCTTCATCAGGCATCGTATTGTGTTCCTCTTGGATAATCATGCTCTCCAATTGAGAAATCAAGTTTGACGTGTCTGATTCACCATGAACTGCCACATCAATTCCAATCATTACGTCAGGAGCAAAATCTTCGCGCATGACATTGATAGGGAAATTGTCATAAATACCACCGTCGAATATCGGAACTCCGTTGTATTCTATCGGCTTGAATGCAACAGGGAAAGTCATTGACATACGGATAGCATCACCAAGATTCCCCGACGAGAGAATGATTTTCTTCTTATTGTATACATCTGAAGCCACACATCGGAAAGGAACAAACAGCCGATTGAAATCGCCCTTACACAAAGCCGTATGTGGGGTAAATAATTCCAGAAATCCCAAATTCATTGGCAAGGGATTGATGAAACTTGATGGCAAAATGCTGGATGTTTTTGTCGAGTCTCTTCCCCCCAGATTAAAGGTGACAATCGCAGGTGTTCTTTCCGGCTTTAAATAATAAAATGTCTTGTTTTGGTCAATAACTCCTGTGGACCAAGAATTAAAATCATCTGAAAGAATTAATGCAAGAATTTCGTCAGGACTGTAACCGCATGCATATAGCCCACCGACAATGGCACCCATTGATGTACCAGTAATGTAGTCAATAGGGATACCATTCTCTTCCAACGCTTTGATTACACCAATATGCGCTATACCCTTCGCACCTCCTCCGCTTAGGACAAGTCCTACGGACTGGCGGGAGTTCATATCAAAATCACCTTCAGCCTTATCAGCCGGAGAGGAAATAAATGGGACGGAGGCCAGCAGCAAAGCTGACAAAATTCGTTTAAACATAATTCAAACAGAGTTATGGTTCATTGATGAATGAGTCTTTAAATCCAAGAAAATACAAGACGCCATCAATTCCGATGGTAGAAATGCTCTGACGTGCTGTCTGTTTCACTTTCGGTTTCGCATGAAAAGCGATACCCAACCCCGCTACGGTGATCATCGGCAAGTCATTGGCTCCATCACCGACAGCAATTGTTTGGGCAATATCAACATTTTCTACTTGAGCTAACAATTTCAATAATTCCGCCTTGCGTTGTCCGTCGACAACCTCACCTAAATAATTTCCGGTCAGTTTACCGTCAACTATCTCCAATTCATTGGCATAAACGTAATCAATGCCAAACCTATGTTTCAGATAATTACCAAAATATGTAAAACCGCCTGAGAGTATGGCAATTTTATAACCGGTCCGCTTTAACACGCGCATCAGACGTTCCACTCCTTCCGTAATCGGAAGATTTTCTGCAATTTCCTGCATTACAGAGACATCCAGACCTTTCAATAGCGCCACACGCTCTTTGAAACTTTCTTTAAAATCAATTTCACCGCGCATCGCCCGTTCTGTAATTTCCCGAACCTGGGCGCCGACACCGGCCTTTTCTGCCAGTTCGTCGATTACTTCCGTTTTTATAAGGGTAGAATCCATATCAAAACAAATCAAACGACGACATCTTCGGTAAAATGTATCTTGTTGCAATGATATGTCGAATTCCAATTCATTTGCAAGACTCATAAAATCGGACTGCATCTTGGCATAGTCTTTTGGAGTACCACGCACAGAGAACTCTATACAGCCTTTAGAATTGGACGAACACTCATCAGCTTCAGCCAAAGGCATTCGCCCGGTCAATCGCTGTATCGCATCAATATTAAGACCTTGGTTGGCTGTAACTTTAGTTACGGCTGCAATCTGTTTTGCCGTAATATGCCGGCCTAAAATCGTTATTACGTACCGATTCTTTCCCTGCAGACTCACCCACTCGGCATAATCCGGAATTGATATGGGAGAAAAACGAATATTAACGCCCAATTCCGAAGCCTTGAACAAAAGTTCTTTCAAAATATCGCCGCTCCGACGACTGTCAGTCTTGAAAAGAATGCCTAAAGAAAGTGTATGATGAATGTCTGCCTGTCCAATATCCAATATATTTGCTTCATAATTTGCTAAAATTTCTGTCAATGCCGATGTAACTCCAGGACGATCCTGCCCGGAAATATTGATGAGTATAAGCTCAATGTTATTTTCCATATCTAAGTTAAATTTGCCTCAAATTTACCGCTTTTTCTCCTAATAATTGCTATGCGCTTATTAAAACGGGCGTTTTTTTGAGAATTTTTTAATAGTATATTTATGCATATTAAAATATGCCGAATAACATAATTTAGCAGCTACAACGCTTATCACGACGAGGATTGATGCAAATTATCAGCAATTTATAAATTTACATTATAGGGCATCCAATGTTTAAATTCAGCTAAAACTGCATATTTTATTTGCATACGCAATGGAATTTGCATATCTTTGCAACCGAATCTGATAGAGAAAAGAGTTTCTCTTAGCCGAAAATCGGCAGGGGTTTTTCTCAGGCGGACGCCCAAGAAAACCTTTAGTGTAAATTTTATTTTTATTAAATGAGGAAAACGTTATTAGCAATTGCGACGATTGCTGCCCTCGAGACCCTCCTCTCTGCACGTAATGCACAAGAAGTTGGGGTTAATGTTGATTCATTTGCTCCGAACATTACAATCACTGACAATGATTCAACATGGAAACTGAGCGATTTGCGGGGGAATTTTGTATTGCTGAATTTTTGGGCATCAAATGATGCCGAATCCAGAATCAGAAACATCGAATACAATAAAGCAATCGATAATTTTAAGAACGTCCAATTTGCATCAGTCAATTATGACCGTAGCAAAGCCATCTATGAAGAAATCATACGATTGGACAACGTAAACAAGGATTCGCAATTTTACGACGAAGGCGGAACAAATTCTGAAGTGTATAAACAGTTTCACCTTGAAAAGGATTTGAACAGCTATCTTTTGAATCAAAAAGGTCAAATAGTGGCAGTTAATCCTGATTTGCAAGAATTGACTAAAATCTTATGTCAATAAAACGTCAAAATCTGGACAATATTTATTGTTCCAGATTTTTTTAGTTTTTAAGCGCTTTTTCTTCATGTCATCTGCACATTGGCACTCTTTTTGCTATCTTTGTAAGAAATAGATGCGTCTTTGCATAAAACACAAATAAGTTTGGTTTTCTGCATTCGACGTTCTCTATCTTTACACTATAATTTTTGACAGTTTTAAATTATGATGAATTTTTTCAAAACGAGTTTCTTTGATTCCCAAGAAGATGATTCACCTCAAATCTGTTCCATTCTCACGGAAATAGCTCCCGATGAAAATGAAGAGACAGACCGAAAGGACAACATAAAGACTGACAGCATGCCAATTTTGGCATTGCGCAATATGGTATTGTTTCCCGATGTTGCGATTCCTGTTGCCGTGGGACGAAAAAAATCCTTGGCTCTGGTAAAGGCTGCCCAAAAGGCACGTCGGCCTATCGGTGTAATATGCCAGCGTGATGCAGCAGATGAAGACCCGGATTTTGAAGATTTATACAAAATCGGTGTTGTTGCTGATATTATTAAGGTTCTTGAATTCCCTGACAATACGACAAATGTCATTCTTCAAGGACGCCACACTTTTGAACTTAATGAAATTACAAGCAAAAATCCTTATCTGAAAGGGAATATCACCCTTGTGGATGAGGTATATCCGAACGATGACGACAAGGAGTTTGAGGTGCTGGTTTCAGGACTGAAGGACCTAACCATCAATATGCTCAACAAATTGGGCAATAAGGCAAACGAACTCATCTTCGCAGTCAAGAATATTGACAACCCTTATCATTTGGTCAATTTTCTGTGCGTGAACTCGCCTTTGGAACCAAATGTCAAACAGCGTCTTTTGACAGAGCACTCCATCAAGCAACGTGCCTATGAACTGTTTTCTCAAATGAACAAGGAAGCACAGCTCATTGCCATTCGTGCCGACATTGAGTCGAAAACACAACGCGATTTGTCAGAACAGCAACGGGCCCACTTCCTGCAACAACAAATACGTACAATACAAGACGAACTTGGCGACAACGAAGAAGAAGAAATCAACAACCTTTACAAGCGTGCATCCCAAAAGAAATGGTCAGACTCCGTCAAGGCTGTTTTTGAAAAAGAGATGAAGAAGTTGGAACGTCTTCAACCACAGTCTCCTGATTTTTCTGTACAGTACAACTATATAGAAACGCTGCTTGACTTGCCTTGGAACGAATATACAGTTGACAACTTTAACCTTTCCAACGCCGAGAAGCAGCTGAACAAAGATCACTATGGACTTGAAAACGTAAAGGACCGGATCATCGAACACCTTGCCGTTTTGAAACTTCGAGGCGATATGAAAGCACCGATTCTCTGTCTTTACGGACCTCCGGGAGTCGGCAAAACTTCGTTGGGAAAATCTATAGCCGATGCCCTGCACCGAAAATATGTCAGAATGTCATTGGGCGGCTTGCACGATGAAGCAGAAATCCGTGGACACCGAAAGACCTATATCGGTGCCATGCCTGGACGTATCATACAGGGACTGATCAAATGTGGAAGTTCCAACCCGGTGTTTGTGCTTGACGAGATTGACAAATTAGGACAAGACTTTAAAGGCGACCCTTCATCTGCCCTGTTGGAAGTGCTTGACCCGGAACAGAACAGTCATTTCCACGACAATTACATCGATATAGACTACGACTTGTCGAATATCCTGTTCATTGCCACAGCCAACACATTGTCTACCCTGTCACAGCCTCTGCTTGACCGTATGGAACTGATTGATGTATCAGGTTATATCAGCGAGGAGAAAATTGAGATAGCACGTAAGCATCTTGTGCCTAAGCAACTGAAAGAGCACGGTTTCGCCCCTAAGGAAATAGATTTTCCGAAAGCAACCATCGCGAAGATCATCAGTGCATATACACGAGAATCCGGTGTTCGTCAGTTGGAAAAGAAAATTGCCAAAATACTTCGCCGTATCGCTCGACTTAAAGCCAGCAACAAAGAGTTTTCACCAACAATATCTGTCAGCAGTTTGAAGGAACTGCTCGGACCGGAAGAATATGTGTCCGATATCTATGAAGGTAACGAATTCGTTGGAGTGGTCACCGGACTTGCTTGGACAGCCGTCGGTGGTGAAATCTTGTATATTGAATCGTCATTGTCTAAAGGAAAAGGAGAAAAGCTTACCCTTACAGGCAATTTGGGCGATGTCATGAAAGAATCGGCAGTCATTGCTCTTCAGTATTTGAAAGCCAATGCCAAACATTTCAACATTGACCCAGACAAGTTTGACAATTTCAATGTTCACATTCACGTACCCGAAGGGGCAATTCCGAAAGACGGACCTTCTGCCGGTATTACGATGGTCACCTCTTTAGCTTCATCCTTTACCCGTAGAAAAGTTAAGGATCACATAGCTATGACGGGTGAAATCACCTTGCGTGGTAAGGTATTGCCCGTTGGTGGCATCAAAGAAAAGATTCTTGCAGCCAAACGTGCCGGAATTACTGACATCATTTTGTCTGAAGAAAACAAAAAGGACATTGATATCATCAAGCCTATATACATCAAAGGGCTGACATTCCACTATGTCAAGACAATAAAGGAAGTGCTCGACATTGCCTTGACAGACACAGTTGTTCCAGAATAAAGGCAAATAAATGCTACTTATAAATGAAAGGAGCTGCAAATTTTGCAGCTCCTTTCATTTTATATTTATAATGACTTATTAATCGAATCAATATAATCCAGAATTTCGTCTCTTCCCCGTCGATCTACACTCGACGACATAAAAATCGGGGGTAATTCTTCCCAATATTTCAACAATTCATCCTTGTAGGCTTCAACTTTTGTACGACCGGCCACTACTCCCAGTTTGTCAAGCTTTGTGAATACAATGCTGAACGGGACTTCGTGTTCACCTAACCACGTTAAAAATTCAATATCAATTTTTTGTGGAGCATGTCGCGAATCCACCAAGACAAACAAATTCGTCATCTGCCAACGTTGCAGAATGTAGGATTCAATCATTTTTCGCAATGTCTCACGGGCTTCTTTCCCTCTACGGGCATATCCGTACCCAGGCAAATCGACAATATACCATTGATTATTGATTAAAAAATGGTTGATTAACATTGTCTTTCCAGGAGTTGCCGAGGTCATTGCAAGGTTCTTACAGCCAGTAAGCATATTAATAAGAGACGATTTTCCGACATTCGACCTTCCAATGAAAGCGTATTCGGGAAGATTTCCTTCCGGACATTTTTTCACATCAGCACTGCTAATAACAAATTTTGCGTCTTTAATCAGCATAACAAATCACAAGTTATTATAAACAAAATCAAAGTTACGGAAAAAAACGACAAAAAGCACTATGTTTTCTCATTTTAAGCGTATTTTTGTAGTATGGAAAAAGAATTTTCATCATCATTGTTGGAAAACGCGGTAAATGAATTTGCCCATTTGCCCGGCATTGGAAGAAAAACCGCTCTTCGACTTGTTCTCCATTTGCTTAGAGAAGACGAACAAGTGGCCTTGCGTTTGGGTGAATCCTTGATCCGGTTACGTAAAGAAATCAAATATTGCAAAATTTGTCACAATATCTCAGAAACGGACATATGCCCTATTTGCGCTAATCCAACAAGAGATACAACCACCGTATGCGTTGTAGAAAATGTAAAAGATGTCATGATTATTGAGAATACGCATCAGT
This sequence comes from uncultured Porphyromonadaceae bacterium, assembly GCA_900548875.1. Lineage (GTDB taxonomy): Bacteria > Bacteroidota > Bacteroidia > Bacteroidales > Muribaculaceae > Limisoma. The sequence continues at coordinate 42,217 of URMA01000008.1, forward strand.
TCAATGGTCTGTATCATGTCTTGGGCGGACTGATATCCCCTATGGACGGGATAGGCCCTCAGGACATCGAAATCGAAAGCCTTGTAGAGCGTGTGAAATCCGGTAATGTGAAAGAAGTAATTCTGGCACTCAGCGCCACAATGGAAGGCGACACAACCAACTTCTACATTTTCCGTAAGCTATCGCCTTATGAAACGACCATTTCGATGCTGGCCCGTGGCGTAGCCATTGGCAACGAAATCGAATATACCGATGAGGTGACTTTGGGCCGCTCTATTCTCAACAGAACACTATTCACCGACAGTTTTAAGAACACGAAATAATCTTTTGGCATGAAGGATGTTTCCATCGTTATAGTTAACTACAGAGTAAAATTTTTCTTGGAACAGACCATACGTTCCGCTCTGGAAGCCTTACGCCATCTTGAAGGAGAAATTATTGTCATCGACAATAATTCGGGCGACGATTCCATCCCTTTCCTCAAACAACGTTTCCCCAATGTTATCTATATCGAAAATACTGAAAATGTAGGTTTTGCTCGAGCCAACAATCAAGGATTTGAGATTGCGAAAGGGAAATATACGCTCATACTTAATCCTGACACGATTATTGGAGAACGTACGATTCTCGACTGCATCGATTGGTATGAATCGCACCCCGACTGTGGCGGTATCGGTGTGATGATGTCGGACGGGAACGGCGTTTTCTTGCCGGAATCAAAACGCTCGTTTCCAACGCCATGGGTATCCTTCTGCAAAATATTCGGACTTTCGGCCCTATTCCCGTATTCGCCACATTTTGCAAAATACCACTTACGCTATCTATCCAAGGAGGAGCCCCACAAGATAGACATACTTGCCGGTGCCTTTATTTTTGTTCGCACTGATATTCTTCGGAAATGTCATGGCTTTGACAACGACTTTTTCATGTATGGTGAGGATATTGACCTATCCTACCGCTTTACCAAAGCCGGTTACCAAAACTACTATCTTCCCACCCCTATTATCCATTACAAGGGAGAAAGTACTAAGAAGGATTCGATGAAATATGTCAAAGTCTTCTATGAGGCCATGCTGATTTTCTACCGAAAAAACTATCCGAACTATAGTAAACTCTATTATTTTCTTATAAAGTTTGCCGTTTGGATTCGCGCGGCAATTGCTATTGTAAAAAGGATAGTAAAACGCTTTTTGCCAGCCAGAAAGATATCAAGAACGCTATTTACCAACATTCAAATAGTTTCGCAAGATTCCAAATGCATCTGTTCTAAATTTGCGGATTCGAATGCCCCTGTATATATCTGCGACCATGTCAACGGCATCCGAACAGATATAGCCGGTAAAACTGCTGTCATCTTTGACAATCGGGTCGTCAGTTATCAAAATATGATCGACTACATTGTCAGCCACAGCAATCCAAACACCCGATTTTTCATCTATTCATCACAATCGGATTTAATCATATCTCCTAAAATGAAACAACTATGAAACTCCTGTCAAACGACCGAATCACGCTTCGTGCTCTTGAACCTACGGATTTGGAAATAATTCACAAATGGGAAAACGATACTGACTTATGGGCTGTAGGAGGAACAATCGCACCTTTGTCAAGGCATCAGGTCTGGGAATATTTACAGAACTACACGGCAAACATTTTCGAGCAGGGCCAGCTGCGACTGATGATTGTCCTTAATAAAACAAACGCCAATGTCGGTCTGTTTGACATTTTCGACTTTGACGCTTTTCACCGGCGTGCCTTTTTAGGGATGCTTATTGATACGGAATATGCTAACCAAGGAATTGGTCAAGATGCGCTGAAAGTTGCCATGAACTATTTACAAAACTTCATAGGACTGCATCAGGTTGCAGTCCACATACCGGTTAACAACGAACCTTGTCTTAAACTCTTTGAAAAGAATAATTTTGAAAGAACCGGGATACTGAAAGACTGGCTACGGACCGGCGACACTTATATTAACGTAATTGTCATGCAATACATCTTCAAATAGACATTCTCTGTTACTCCTTTTCCGACAATTCAAGCCAGCGCATTTCTTTGTCTTCCAATTCTGCCATAATCTCGGATATGCGCTTGGATTTTTGTGTCAATTCTTCCATACCAAGCGTACCACCGTTGAATGATTCCTCGATGGACCTTTTTTCCGCTTCCAAACTCTCGATATCTGCGCTCAAGGCTTCAAACTCTTTTCTTTCCTTGAATGTCATTTTAGAAGAATAGTCACGTTTGGTTACATGCTCTTTCGGACGCTCTTCTTTCTTTGCGACCTTTGCTTCTTTCTGCTGATTTTTCCACTCCCTATAATCTGAATAGTTGCCTGGAAAATCTTTTATCACACCGTTGCCTTCAAACACAAACAAGTGGTCGACAGTACGGTCCATGAAAAAACGGTCGTGAGAAACCACAATTACACAACCTTTGAACTTCTGCAAATAATCCTCGAGGATTCCAAGTGTAACAATATCCAAGTCGTTCGTCGGCTCGTCAAGGATCAGAAAATTCGGTTTCTTCATCAAAACCGTTGCCAGATAAAGACGCCGTTTCTCTCCTCCACTCAACTTGTAGATATACTTTTGCTGAGTTTCCGGTGTAAAGAGGAACAACTGCAGGAACTGTGATGCCGTATATTTGGTTTTCTCGTCAAACACTATTACCTCTGCTATTTTTTTAACGGCGTCAATAACCTTTTCTTCTTCATTGAATTGAATACCGTCTTGACTGTAATAGCCGAACTTGACAGTTTCCCCTATATCAAAATATCCCGAATCAGGCTTTTCCAATCCCAACAGAAGTTTTATGAACGTAGATTTTCCAACTCCATTGTTCCCAACAATTCCCAACTTCTCATACCTGGCAAAAATATAGTTGAAGTCTTTCAGTATCACAAGATCGTCAAACTTCTTGCAGACATCATGCGCTTCAAAAATTTTTGAGCCGATATACGACGATTTCACGTTCAGTTCAACCGTTGAATCATCACGGCGGAATTTCGATTTCTTGTCAAGCTCATAGAAGGCATCTATTCTGTATTTTGCCTTGGAACCTCGAGCCTGGGGTTGACGCCGCATCCAGTCAAGTTCCGTACGCAACAGATTCTTCACCTTCGCCAATTCAGCATCCTGTGCAGAAATCCGTTCTTCACGCTTTGACAAATAGTAATCATAATTTCCTTCATAGGTATAAATCTGCCGCATGTCAATTTCTATAATTTTTGTGCAAACTTTATCCAGAAAATACCGGTCATGGGTCACCATCAACAAAGAAATACGGCTTCGTTTCAGATAGTCCTCAAGCCATTCAATCATTTCGATGTCCAAATGGTTGGTAGGCTCATCAAGAATCAACAGTTCCGGTTCATTAATAATCACTTTTGCAAGAGCGACACGTTTTATCTGTCCACCCGACAACTCCTTGACAGGCTGGTTCAACTGAGTGATTTTCAGTTGTGAAAGAATCTGTTTGATGCGCTCTTCGTAATCCCAAGCACCGACCGTATCCATTTCATGGATAGCGGAACTGATTTCATCTGCATCTCCCGACTCAATCGCCTTCTCATAGTTGCGAATGGCATTGGTGGATTCATCCGACAATGACAAACACGCTTCTATCACACTCAAAGAAGGATCCAACTCTGGAAGTTGCGGCAGATAGGCAACACGCAGATCATTGCGGAAAACGACCTTACCTTCATCATACGGTTCCAAACCGGCAATAATTCTCAACAGTGTTGTTTTGCCTGTTCCATTTTTAGCAATCAAACCGACTTTATCTCCTTCATAGAGTCCGAAAGTAATGTTGTCCAACAAGACACGGTCGCCAAACGACTTAGTCAATCCTTCTATTTGTAGAAACGATTTCATTATTCAAAATACCTTTATTCCATGCAAAGGTAGTGCATGTTTGGCTGACAACAAAATCAATTTTTCATTTTACACAAGGGCCGACAAGGGCTCCTATCAAAAGTAAATCCATGATTAACGGTCGGATGAATCTGTTTGGATTAAAATTGGAAATATATAAATGGTGTGACATTAGCTCCCGACAATTCCAGTATTAATTGCACTAAAACAATAAACAAGCACATTTTGACAACCAGATGGCTATTCAGATATGCCTTACGCAACCTTTCATACCAGCGTTCGGGAATAAAGAATAGCAGCAATGCCAGTGTCACGATGATCAGCCATAAACTGCGAGTCTGCGCAAACGGTACGAACATGGACGGTGTAAATTCGCTGAAAATTTTACCAATTATGGCTACGGCAGTTTCCAAATCCGAAGAACGGAAAAATGCCCACAATAAAGATGTAAAAACAAAAGTTATTCCAATCGACAGAATTTTCACGATTGAATTGTCAGGTATCCTTGACAGGTATTGCCTTAAATTCCGATGAACAATCAGTCCCATTCCATGGAATCCTCCCCATACAATAAAATTCCAACCTGCACCATGCCACAATCCTGCAACCAACATAGTAAGAAACAAATTCAACGATGTCCGGAATTTTCCCTGTCGGTTTCCTCCTAATGGTATATATACATAATCCTTCAACCAAGATGAAAGAGAGATATGCCAACGTCTCCAGAATTCGGTTATATTATGTGCCTTATAAGGCAAATTGAAATTCACACCCAAATCAAAGCCCAATATTCTTGCAAGTCCAATAGCCATATCCGAATAACCGGAGAAATCACAATATATCTGCACGGAATATCCAATCAAGCCCATAGCATATTCCAAGCCGCTAAAGCCTTGAGGGTTAGAAAAAACGATGTTCGTATACTGAGATATATAGTCGGCTGCAACGGCTTTTTTCAGCAAGCCAACCATGATAAGCCACAAGCCTCCAAACACAACTGTATCCGTAATCTTATAATTGGCTCGTATTTGTGGCATAAAGGAGGATGCACGCACAATCGGTCCGGCCACTAATGCCGGGAAAAAGGACAGAAAAAACAAATAGTCCAATAGCGTTTCGGCACAATCGGCCCTTCCCCGATAAACATCAACCATATAACTGATAGACTGAAAAGTATAGAACGATATGCCCACAGGCAATATCACATCCACCAGTTGAAAATTAGTCGACAACAGGGTATTCAGATTTAACAGAAAGAAATTTGAATATTTAAAATATGCCAATGTTCCCAATGATGTCAACAAGGAGAACGACAAGATGCTTCGCCTTGCTAAACGGCCGGAGCACAATGCCATCCATCTCGAAAGATAGAAATCAATCACGGCACGGGCCACAAGCAACAAGAAGAAAAGTCCGCTTGACTTATAATAAAAAAACAGACTAAAAGCCACGACATACACCATCATCATCATTTTACGATGACGAAGCAACGAATAAAAAGGAAGGAACAAACAAAACAGCACCCAAAATAGTCCGCTGTTAAACAACATCGGACTTTGCGGGTCGTACTGCAATATGTCTCTTAAATAATCAATCATTCGGTGTCAACAGTATTAGCCTATCCGGAGATACAGATTTGTTTTCAGGAACACTCAAATCAAACCGATACAAGGAGCGGGACGACAACCAAACAGCTATACTGTCCATCCACACTCTTGCGCCAAAACGAGAAGGATGCATACCGTCCTTAGCCCGATTAAATTCCAAACGGTTAGACTGGAAATAACGTCCATCCCCCACCTTGTTCCGTATCAGTTCTCCTATCCCTGTATCAGGTTTCCAATTGGGTGGTCCTATCCAAACAAAGGGGATTGTATCCAATTCATTTATAATGATGTCCACATCATCGGCCCGTTGTGTCTGAACATTTTTGATAAACAGTTCATTGGAACCAATACTCAATACAACAAATCCGGGCTTGAACATTTCAACGTATTCTTTTATGCGATGCGTTTTGGCCCATGATTCCGTGGTCGACCCATACCATACTACAGCATAGCACTTACTTCCGTTATGCCGAAAATACGCTGTCATGTTCCGGCAAAGCCATTCCATCATCGAATCGCCTAAAACCAAAACAGTTCCCGGCAAACTGTCGGGCATGGCTGTCACTTTTTTTATCACAGTCGCAGGCTGTTTCGACAAAGTGTCAACATGTGTCGCAGGACTTCCAAAATCCATTAACGCAAGATCATGTCCGAATAATCTTACGTTTTTGAATGTCGACAGTAACACAAAAAAGCCGAACGACAAAACTAAAAGCAACCATAGTTTTAGATAAGGTTTACGCATATATATTCATAGTTTTTCATTTTTTAAATACACTGAGCGCCGATATTCCTCCCAGTGACATCCTACGTTCTACAAATATAAGGAATTAATCAAAAATAACAGACAGTTATTTGCCATAAATATAAATAATTTGTATTTTTGCATCGAAACAAAGGGGTGCCACAAGGCTGAGATTATACCCTCTGAACCTGAACGGATAATGCCGGCGAAGGGATTGTATCATTCATCTTGTAATTTCATAAGCCTTTTTGTTTCCTAATTTTATAGCTTATGAAAGAATATCCAGTAGTTTTATCCATTGCAGGCTCTGACTCAAGTGGTGGAGCAGGTATTCAGGCTGATATTAAGACAATGTCGGCTATCGGCACATTCGCCACCACTGCCATCACGGCTATAACTGCACAGAACACAACAGGAGTCACCGGCATACAAGGAGTAGAACCTAAAATTGTTGGTCAGCAAATCGACGCAGTTTTTACCGACTTGCATCCGAAATCGGTAAAAATCGGCATGCTTTTTTCAAAAGACATCATCAACATGGTAGCTGAAAGACTGCGTTATTATGAACCTGAATATATTGTTCTTGATCCTGTTATGATTTCTACCTCCGGGAGCAAACTCATTGCCGACGATGCCATAGAGACTATGATTTCAAAGCTTGTCCCATTGGCCACTCTCCTGACACCTAATAAATTCGAAGCGGAATTATTGAGCGGGATAAAGATTGACAACTTCCCACAAATTGAAGAAGCGGCCAACCGCATCATTCATTTAGGCTGCAAATCGGTTTTAATTAAAGGCGGTCATTTCAACAATGATGAAATGGCTGACTACTTGTTTTCCCAAAACGGACTTGAAGCAACCTTCCCTGGTAAATTCGTCAACACCAGGAACACGCATGGAACCGGCTGTACTCTTTCATCTGCAATAGCTGCCTATTTAGCGTTGGGAGAGTCCCTGACAACGGCTGTTTCATCCGCCAAATCTTATCTGCAAAAAGCCTTGGAGAACGGAGCTGATGTTACTGTCGGTTCTGGCCACGGCCCACTAAATCACTTTTTCAATCCTCAAAAACTTATTGCACAATGATAACTGTCACATTCAACAATAAAGAAATTTCCATAAAGGAAAATTGTTCGGTTTTGGAATTTATCCGCGAGCAAAAAATAGAATCAACCAACATTGCCGTAGCGGTTAATAACCAAATCCTCCCGTCTTCACAGTGGAGTGAAACTGTTCTCAAAGACAAAGATCGGATTGTCGCCATTACCGCTTCTTACGGAGGATAGTTCATGAAATTGATTGCCATTACTCCCGAAGCCTATTTCCCGCAAGAAATTGACTTCATCCGCACAATTCTCGATAACGGTTTCGACTACGTACATATTCGCAAACCACAGTCTGATTTGGAAACAGTTGACAATTTTGTTTCGCGAATCCCTCCTGAATACTATTGCAGACTGAAAATCCATAATCATTTTGAAGTAGCCGAGAAATACAATTTAGGAGGTATACACCTGAACGCTAAACATCCGACAATACCTGACTGCTACACGGGAAAGATTTCCCGTTCCTGCCACAGTTTTGAGGAATTAACGGACATCAACAGGTTTGAATATGTATTCTTAAGTCCTATTTTTAACAGTATCTGCAAAAAAGGTTATTTGTCGAACTTTACGGATAAGGAGTTGAGAGAGGCACGGGACAAAGGCCTGGTCACCCCTAAAGTGGTCGCCTTAGGCGGAATTACAGCCGCCAAACTCCCCTATCTTTCTACGATTGGTTTTGGTGGAGCCGCATTTCTTGGTTACTTATTCAATGCGGAAGATATCCAACAGCTTACGACAATCCTAAACGAAATAAAAAAAACAATATAGAAATATGCTGCAATTTATCACACACCCCTCCGACAAAATGACTATTCTCGAAGAAATAGAGAATGCAGTCAACGGCGGTTGCAAATGGATTCAATTACGTATGAAAAATGCAACCCGTGAAAAAATAGTCGAAGTTGCGACCAAGGCAAAGGACATTTGTAAAGAACATGAATGCATCCTTGTCATTGACGACTACGTGGACTTAGCCAAAGAATTGGCATTGGATGGAGTTCACCTCGGAAAAACTGACATGGACCCCACTGAAGCCAGAAAATTCTTGGGAGAAGAGTTTATAATTGGTGTGACAGCCAACACCTTTGATGACATCGAAGCTGTACGCCATCTTGACATTGACTACATCGGACTCGGTCCGTTCCGCTTCACTCAAACCAAAGAAAAATTAAGTCCGGTGTTGGGATTAGACGGATACAAAGAAATCATTGCCCGAAAAAAAGCATCGAGCATCAGTCTGCCTGTAGTTGCCATCGGGGGCATCAAATATGACGATATTGAAGACATCATGTCGACCGGCGTTGACGGTATAGCCGTATCGGGAAGCCTTATCAATGCAGAGGACATGACATCGGAAACAAATAAAATGATAGCATTACTTGAAAAGATAGTTGAACAACGATATAATCAGAAATAATGGAAAAACTAATTATTGGCGGTCGTGAATTTTCTTCACGACTGTTCGTAGGAACAGGAAAATTTTCCTCAAACGATTTAATGTTACAGGCCATTTTGGCTTCAGGTTCTGAGATGATTACAGTAGCGATGAAACGTTTGGATACGTCAGACGCTGCCGACGACGACATGCTGCGTCATATCAATCGCGAACATGTTCAATTTCTCCCGAACACATCTGGAGTAAGAAATGCAGAAGAAGCCGTATTGGCAGCCCAATTGTCCAGAGAATGTTTTGGCACCAATTTCATCAAACTTGAAATTCATCCTGATCCAAAATATCTGTTACCTGACCCAATTGAAACATTAAAAGCAACAGAGCAATTGGCAAAACTGGGATTTGTAGTCCTTCCGTATATCCAAGCCGACCCTGTATTGTGCAAACGCTTAGAAGACGTAGGCACAGCTGCTGTTATGCCGCTTGGTGCACCTATTGGTACGAACAAGGGACTGGTAACGAAGGAAATGCTTGAAATCATTATCAGCCAAAGCAACGTACCAGTAGTGATTGATGCCGGTTTAGGAGCTCCATCCCATGCTGCAGCTGCAATGGAAATGGGCGCAAGCGCCGTTTTGGTAAACACAGCTATTGCCGTTGCCGACAATCCGGTTGAAATGGCTAAAGCCTTTAAAATGGCAACTGAAGCCGGACGCATGGCATACCTTGCCGGTTTGGGTGAAAAGTCAGACCACGCAATGGCAAGCAGTCCTCTTACTTCTTTTCTTGACTAACTAAAAAACGACCTTCATATTATGGAATTTACGGATATAAACATCAGCTCATACCCTAATTCTGAAAAGATCTACATCGACGGCACCCTATTCCCTATCAAAGTAGGTATGCGAAAAATCAATCTGACTCCAACAGTCAGAATTGAAAACGGCGAGAAAAAAATCCTGCCCAATGCTCCCGTCATTGTATATGACACCAGTGGCGCATATACCGACAAGAACATTAAGACTGACATCAATGAAGGTCTGCCGCGTTTGCGGGAACAACTGATTGCCGACAGAAACGACACTGTCCAACTTGAAAGCATCACTTCCGACTACGGTAAAATGCGCCTGCAGGACAAAAGTCTTGACGGAATCCGCTTCAAGAAGCAATACAAGCCCCGCAAAGCAAAACCCGGCAAGGAAATCACACAAATGGCCTATGCCAAAGCCGGCATCATTACAGCCGAAATGGAATATGTTGCCATTCGTGAAAATCTGAACAACAAAGAACTGGGTATTGAATCGTACATAACCCCTGAATTTGTCCGTAAGGAAATCGCTGCCGGACGTGCCATCATTCCGGCCAACATCAATCACCCGGAAGCAGAACCAATGATTATTGGACGGGCTTTCAGTGTGAAATTAAACACCAATATCGGCAATTCTGCCCTGTCTTCTGGCATAAAAGAAGAGGTCGACAAGGCAATGTGGAGCTGTTATTGGGGAGGTGACACACTGATGGACCTTTCTACCGGCGACAACATTCACGAAACACGCGAATGGATTATCCGCAACTGTCCAGTCCCGATGGGAACCGTACCTATCTATCAGGCATTGGAAAAAGTCAAAGGTAATGTAGCCGACCTGACTTGGGAAATCTACCGTGACACGTTGATTGAACAATGCGAACAGGGCGTAGACTACTTTACTATCCACGCAGGTGTTCTGAAGGCACATGCACAACTGATTGGCGATCGCCTTACAGGTGTTGTATCCCGCGGAGGCAGCATCATGACACAATGGTGCGTTCTTCACAATCAAGAAAGCTTCTTGTACACACACTTTGATGAAATCTGTGAAATTCTTGCACAATATGATGTTGCCGTTTCTTTGGGCGACGGAATGCGCCCTGGCTCTATCTACGATGCCAACGACAAGGCTCAGTTCCTTGAGCTTGACGTTTTGGGCGAACTCACGGAAAAGGCCTGGAAGCATAACGTACAAGTCATCATCGAAGGCCCGGGACACGTTCCGATGCAAAAGATTCGTGAGAACATGGACAAACAGTTGTCCGCTTGCCACGAAGCTCCATTCTACACGCTCGGTCCGTTGACAACAGACATTGCTCCGGGATATGACCATATCACATCAGCCATCGGTGCGGCACAAATTGCCTGGTACGGAACGGCTATGATCTGTTACGTAACGCCGAAAGAGCACTTGAGTCTGCCAAATAAGGAGGACGTGAGAAACGGTGTCATCGCATACAAGATTGCCGCTCATGCTGCCGATTTGGCCAAAAGATTCCCCGGCGCACAAGTCCGTGACAATGCAATGAGTAAGGCTCGCTTCGAATTCCGATGGAAAGACCAGTTCAATCTGTCGCTCGACCCAGCACGTGCTAAACAATATTATGTAGAAAGTCACGAATCCGACGATAAGTTCTGCACCATGTGCGGACCTAATTTCTGCGCAATGCGCATCACACAAAAAATATCTGAAGAGATTTGTAAATAACTAACAAAATGTTTTCTGAAGAATTAGAAAAAATAAATTGGGACGAAACAACAGCACGCATTGCATCGAAAACAGAAAACGATGTACTGCATGCGTTGTCAAAAGAACATCTGAACATTGATGATTTTATGGCACTTATTTCGCCTGCCGCTGTGCCCTATCTGGAACAGATGGCAAGATTGTCAATGAAATATACACAAGAACGCTTTGGCAAGACTATCAGCATGTACATTCCTCTGTACTTAAGCAATGCCTGCACAAATTTCTGCGTATACTGCGGATTTAACCACAACAACGATTTTGCCCGTACAACACTTAACGACGAACAAATCGAAGCCGAATGCAAGGCCATCCGTGCTTTAGGCCCGTTCGAGAACCTGTTGATTGTGACGGGTGAAGCGCCTGCCATTGCCGGCGTTGACTACTTGGAGAATGCCTTAAAAATTGCACGTCCCTACTTCAACAATCTTACAATAGAGGTTATGCCGTTGAAAGCCGACGACTATGCACGCCTGACGAAAGTCGGACTGAACGGAGTTGTCTGTTTCCAAGAGACATACAACAAGGCGAACTACAAAATTTATCACCCGAGAGGAATGAAATCCAAATTCGAATGGCGCGTCAACGGTTTCGACCGTATGGGGCAGGCAGGAGTACACAAAATCGGTATGGGAGTTTTAATCGGACTGGAAGAATGGCGCACGGATGTAACCATGTTGGCCTATCATCTCCGTTACTTGCAAAAGCATTATTGGAAGACAAAATATAGCGTTAACTTCCCACGTATGCGTCCGTCCGAAAACGGAGGGTTCCAACCAAATGTTATCATGAACGACCGGGAACTTGCCCAACTGACGTTTGCCATGCGAATCTTCGATCACGATGTAGATATCTCCTACTCTACCCGTGAAAGTGCGGAAATCCGTAACCACATGGCAACTCTGGGTGTGACGACCATGAGTGCGGAAAGCAAAACCGAACCGGGCGGATATTATAGTTATCCGCAAACGCTGGAGCAGTTTCATGTGAGCGATGAACGGAAAGCGGTAGAAGTAGAACGCGACCTGAAAAAACTGGGACGTGAACCGGTATGGAAAGACTGGGACCAGGCTTTTGACTTTAAAAGATAAAAACGGATGCGATACGACAGACAAATGATACTCCCCGAAATCGGAGAAGAAGGTCAGCTTAAGCTGAAAAAAGCAAAAGTACTCATCGTGGGTGTGGGAGGGCTGGGCTCTCCCATTGCCCTCTATCTGGCAGGAGCAGGCGTAGGCTGCATCGGACTGGTAGACGACGACCGGGTAAGTATCAGCAACTTGCAACGGCAAGTGCTCTATTCCGAGAACGAACTGGATAAACCGAAAGCTGTATGTGCCGCAGAAAGACTTTCCGCACTAAACAGCGGAATCAGTATCCTGCCCTATTCCACCCGGCTGACAGAGGAAAATGCTGGCAATATCATCCGCAAATATGATATCGTAGTAGACGGATGCGATAATTTCGCCACACGCTATCTGATTAACGATATCTGCATTGAACAAAGGAAACCGTACGTATATGGTGCCATCTGCGGTTTTGAAGGTCAGGTTTCGGTATTTAATTACGGAGAGATGAAAAAGAGCTATCGTGACCTCTATCCCAATGAAGAGGAAATGAAGCGAATGCCACCTCCCCCTAAAGGAGTAATAGGAGTCACTCCCGCCGTCGTAGGAAGCATTGAAGCAACGGAGGTACTGAAAATAATTTGTGGATTCGGTGATATTTTAGCCGGTAAACTATGGACGATTGACCTGCGGACATTGCAATCTAACAAATTTTCACTATAAACGTTGGTTTCTGACATAGTTAATTATTAATTTTGCTAAACAATTCAATTTAGCAGAAAAAAATGAAACTAATTGTAGTTACCACCCCTACCTTCTTCGTTGAAGAAGATAAGATTATTACTGCTCTTTTCGAAGAGGGTCTGGATATTCTACATCTCAGAAAGCCGGAGACTCCGGCTATGTATTCAGAAAGACTACTGACACTTATTCCGGAAAAGTATCACCGCCGCATCGTGACACACGAACATTTTTATCTTAAAGAAGAATTTAATCTAATGGGGATTCATCTGAATGCACGTAATCCCAAAGAACCGCATGATTATGCGGGACATGTCAGTTGTTCCTGTCACTCTGTCGAGGAAGTAAAAAACAAAAAGCATTTTTATGATTATGTTTTTATGAGTCCTATCTACGACAGCATTTCTAAAGTGAATTACTACTCCACATATACCGCCGAAGAACTACGCGATGCACAAAGGACTAAGATTATTGACTCGAAAGTTATGGCATTAGGTGGTATAAATGCAGACAATTTACTGGAAATCAAAGATTTCGGATTTGGAGGAGCAGTAATATTAGGCGATCTTTGGAACAGGTTTGATGCATGTTCCGACCAAGACTATTTGGCTGTGATTGAGCACTTCAAGAAATTAAAGAAGTTAGCCGATTAAAAGAGGAGTTGATATTATCCGGATAAAGCGTAGATACGAAAAAAGCCGCTACAAATTATCTTCATAGCGGCTTTCTTTATTTTCCAATATTCTGTTTTAGAACTTATATCCTACAACAATAGAAAAGTTCATATTCTTCGGATTGCCCAACTTCTGTACATCTACCAAACCGAATTGTCCATCCAAACCTGCTATGATTCTACCAAATTCCAATGCTACGCCAACACCGAGACCTGCATCAAAACGCTTAAAATCCACACCATCATCACTAAACGTTTTCACACTTTCTCCGGCTATCTTCGTTTTTCCTGCAATACCGCATGCGAAATAAGGACCTGCATTCACTACTAAATTGGTATTATCAGCGACATTGAAACGAGCTGCTCCCATTATCGGCAGTTCCAGATAATAAGCATTGACAGTAAGCGCATCTTTCTTAGCACCTTTACCGGTCAAAAACAAAGAAGGTTGCAATGACCAGGTATCATCAAAGGCATATTCAAAACCTCCGCCAAGCTTGAAACCAACCTTAGCATTCATATCAAGATCACCTGTGTAATTACTGAAGTTCATACCAACTTTTGCATTCCAACCTGTAATTTGTGAAAAGCCCGCAACTGAAATCAGGGCAAACAAAACAAACAAAATACTCTTCTTCATAATTTT
>URMA01000009.1 GCA_900548875.1 uncultured Porphyromonadaceae bacterium
CGCCTGCCACTACATCATTATCCGCACGGCATGGCTTTACAGCGAATTCGGAAAGAACTTCCTGAAAACAATGCTCAATCTTACGGCAACAAAACCTCAGTTGAAAGTGGTGTTCGACCAAGTGGGTACACCGACTTATGCCTACGACCTTGCGCTCGCCATCTTCGACATTGTTGAAAACCGCAAGTACGAAGGCAACGACGGCGTTTACCACTACTCCAACGAAGGCGTATGCTCGTGGTTCGACTTCACGAAGATGATTGCCGAATATGCAGGCAACACGCAGTGCGACATCCAGCCTTGCCACAGCGACGAATTCCCGTCGAAGGTAGTGCGCCCGAGCTATTCCGTGCTCGACAAGACAAAAATCAAAGCCACTTTCAGCACTGTTGTCCCCTATTGGACCGACTCACTGAAAGTTTGTATGAACAACCTCAAAAACATGGAATAATGAGCAACTTCAAAAGAAATATCATCATCACCGGCGGCGCCGGCTTTATCGGCTCACACGTTGTACGTCTTTTCGTCAACAAATATCCCGATTATCATATCATCAACCTCGACAAGCTGACCTACGCCGGCAACCTTGCCAACCTCAAGGACATCGAGGACAAACCCAACTATACGTTTGTCAAGGCCGACATCTGCGATTTCGACACCATCCTGTCGCTGATGAAGCAATACAATGTCGACGGCATCATCCACCTTGCTGCCGAAAGCCACGTCGACCGTTCCATCAAGGACCCGTTCACATTCGCCCGCACCAACGTGATGGGCACGCTGAGCATGCTACAGGCTGCGAAACTCTACTGGGAATCGCTTCCTGAGAAATTCGAAGGCAAACGCTTCTACCACATCTCAACCGACGAAGTCTACGGTGCATTGGAAATGACGAACCCGGAAGGCATCAAGCCACCGTTCACCACCACCGCCTCTTCATCAAAACATCACCTCGCCTACGGCAAGGACTTCTTCTACGAAGACACGAAATACAACCCGCACAGCCCGTATTCAGCTTCCAAGGCATCGAGCGACCACTTTGTGCGCGCATTCCACGACACATACGGCATGCCGACCATCGTGACCAACTGCTCGAACAACTATGGACCTTATCAGTTCCCGGAAAAGCTGATTCCGCTGTTCATCAACAATATCCGCCAGCGCAAGCCGCTTCCGGTTTACGGCAAGGGCGAAAACGTACGCGACTGGCTCTACGTGGTTGACCACGCACGCGCCATCGACTTGATTTTCCACGAAGGCAAGGTAGCCGAAACCTACAACATCGGTGGCTTCAACGAATGGAAGAACATCGACATCATCAAGGTGGTAATCAACACCGTCGACCGTCTGCTCGGCCGTAAGGAAGGCGAGGACATGGACCTCATCACCTACGTTACCGACCGTGCCGGCCACGACATGCGCTACGCCATCGACTCCACCAAGCTTCAGAAAGAACTCGGTTGGGAACCGTCGCTCCAATTCGAGGAAGGCATCGAAAAAACCGTACGCTGGTACCTCGACAACCAGGAATGGATGGACAACATCACCTCCGGCGACTACGAAAAGTATTACGAAGAAATGTACAAAAACCGTTAATTCTTTTAATCTCAATATATAACGTCAACAATAGCTACACGATGGGCTTGAAAAAAAATATTGTATATAGCAGTATCCTTACTACTTCTCTATATATTTTTCAGTTTATTACATATCCATACGTATCGAGAGTCTTAGGAGTTACTAATATCGGTATATGTAATTTCGCCCAAAGTGTAGTTGTTTTTGCCTCTTTATTTTCAACATTTGGAATTATTAATATTGGAATTCGCGAAATTGCAGCAGCCAAAGGAGACAAAGAGAAACTTAACAGAACTTTCTCTGGAATATTCCAAATTAATCTTTTGCTAACTTTGGCAGTAATTATTCTCTACATTGCTGCTATCGAGATTTTACCACAACTGACACCTTATCGAAAACTTCTCTACGTTGGTATATTCCAGATTCTTTTCAACACCCTGACAATGGAATGGTTGTTCAAAGGTCTGGAAGACTTCAAATACATTACTATGCGAACAATATGGGTTCGGATAGCCTATGTGATTGCAATTTTTATCTTCATCCAAGACAAAGATGATTATTATCTATATTTCATAATCACAGTCGGTCTATATGTCTTAAATGGACTAATCAATAGCATTTATAGCCATACATTAGTAAAATTCATATGGCAACCTACTAAAGACATATTCAAGAAATATACAACCCCTATATTATTTCTCGGAAGTCAGGCTTTGTTACAGACACTCTATACAAGTTTCAATGTCGTGTATTTAGGATTTGTATCTAACGACGACCAAGTAGGTTATTATACCACAGCCACAAAAATTCAAAATATCATTTTGGCATTATACACATCCTTCACATTAGTAATGATGCCACGAATCAGTGCAATGCTTGCTGATAATGATATGAACAATGTAAAAACGATGATAAACAAGTCGTTCTCTATTCTTTACGCATTTGCATTTCCTACAATTATACTTTCAGAAATTTTTGCACCCGAAATCATTTCCATAATAGCAGGAAAAGGCTACGAACAGGCTATTCCACTATTGCGTATTGCAATGCCGTTGATCCTGATTATTGGAATTGAACAAATTCTAAACGTACAACTCCTTATGCCACTTCGTGCTGATAAAATGGTATTTGCAAATTCCTTAATCGGAGGTTCAGTCGGACTAATATTTAACATACTTCTTGTTGGTTGGTTGCAAAGCACAGGATCTGTCCTTGTCTGGTTTCTTTCAGAGTTTGCAGTATTTTCATCGGCATATTACTTTGTCCGTAAACTCACAGGCATTACAATTTCATTGAAAATTGTAGGTCAATATATCATTTCGTTCTTGCCTCTTTTAGGCATTTGCTATCTAACATCTTTAATGGATAATACATTCCTTGCTTTGGTCTATGCTGTAATCGCATGTATCGCCTATACACATGTCGCATTACTATATCTGGTTAAGAACGAAACATACCAAAATTTAATTCTGCGATTTAAATCAAAATTCACCAGATAAATAAACTATCATGGTCAATAAAGTAGCTGTAATTATACTTAATTATAATTCCTCCGACGATTGCCGGAAATGCGTGTCGTTCCTAAAGCGGCAGGAAGGAGTAGAACTGGAATTAGTGCTGGTCGACAACTGTTCGCCCGACGGCAACAAGGTGGAAGCCTTTTGCCGAGAACAAGGATGTACATTTATCGCCAGCCCGGAAAACCGAGGCTACAATGCCGGCAACAATATCGGTCTTCGCTATGCAGCAGAAAAAGGCTACCAATATGCATTGATAGCCAATCCCGATATGGAATTTCCTCAAACCGATTATGTAAAACGGCTTGTTGAAGCGATGGAGCAAGACGAGGAAATCGTTGTAGTAGGTTCCAACATAGTTGGAGCTGACGGCATCCACCAAAATCCATTGGTTAGAGACGGCAACTGGGCAACAAGCTTCAATTGGATAAAAAGTTTTTTTAAAAAAAATCATACATCTGTTCCTGAATATCTTGATAACCCAAAGCAAAGCCACTATTGTGAAAAAGTAAGCGGCTGTTGCTTGATGGTCAGAATGAATTTTATTCAAGGCATCGGATTTTTCGATGAGTATCCGTTTCTCTACTGCGAAGAACCCATCCTTTCCCGCCAAGTGGAATTGGCAGGAAAACGCATGTACTACACAAGAGAAGCACAAGCCATCCACCGCCATATAGCTTCTACAAAAGGAGACCCCGTAAAACGTTTCCAACAATGGAAACGCTCTCGCCTTTATTTCATCAACCGTTATAGCGGAGATTCCTGGATGGGAAAAAAATTGGCATCACTCTCCATGACGCTTTATGTTGGATTATTTACCTTTGCAAAAAAATCAGAAAATGACAGAAATCGTAAAAAAAAGAAGCCAGTCCATTGATATGGTCAAAGGCCTGTCAATTATGACACTCTTCTATCTTCATTTCGAAAATGGGTGGATGAACATCGACTATAACATTTTCCTCGTCCGTTCTCCTGCATTCTATATGGTTGTTGGTTGGTTGTGGGGAATGTCGTCAAACCGAAGAACCGTCAAAGAGCATTGGGCAAAACGATTGAAAGGTCTTGTAAAACCCTATTTATGGTTTTCATTGATTTTTCTCATTTTTGATGTAATCATGGTTCTTCTCCATCAATTTGACTCTTTTGTTATATGGAGGGATATTTATAAAACACTTTGTCTGAGAGGCATTGGTACACTATGGTTCCTACCGGCTCTTTTAGGAGGTGAGATGTTGTTCCTTTATCTCCGCGACCGTTCTTGGACATTGAAAGGTATTACTTATGTTATTACATTTATGTTAATAGTAGGCTACGGATATTGGTTATCCCACTGTAACTACTCTATACCACATTTAAAAGAGATTATTGACGCTCCTTTCCGAGTTGTTCAAGACGTAAGCAATGCATTTATCTACATAAGTGTAGCTTATTACACGAGTTTGAATGTAGGGAAACGCATATTTAATGCCAACAAATCCCAATTATTTTTTGCAGGTTTTGCGTTCCTTACATTGGCATTCTTAATTTTAAATTTTTCTTTATCGACAATTGATTTTGTTTATAATTTTATGTTTATACTCGGTAATCTTTGTGCCGGATATGGTATCTTATTTTTCTTCAAATCCATCGAGAATATAAAATTAATAGAAAAGCCGTTAGCTTACTGTGGAAGAAATTCTTTAACAATTATGGCTGTCCACTTCTGCCTGCTTTTTCCAATTGCAAGGGCAATTGACAAGTCAATCTTTCACAACACTGAATATTATGGTAATCAAACAATCGTTTATTTCCTAATAGCAATTGTTATCCAAATTGGTATAATTGAATTAGTAAATCGAAAATTCAAATTCATTATCGGCAAATAATGGAAATCCTAAATAAATATTTTACCCTCCGCAACTTTGCAGCGTTTTTAATAGTTGTGTTCTGTATTCGATATATTCCGATTGACAGTAGAGCCGGAATCAGCTATTTTAAAATTGCTGTTTCTCTTTTATGTCCCTTTGTATTTTTAATTTATACTCCTAAAATAAACAAAACTTTTTTTATTATTTGTTCATATCTGCTGTTTGTATTTTCATCGGCCATACTACACCCCAATACATTAAGATGGACAACCTTAGTGTTTTTACTGTCCTATTTTTTCATGTATCCGACTTTTTACAATCTTGTATATGAACGGAAAGTATTCACAATTGAATCTTTTACACGCTTTTTAGAAGGTTTTATACTAAGCTATTTTGTTTTACTGGTTGTACAACAAATAGCACTAATAGCCGGAATTACATACTTGCCCATAATAAACTTAACGCAATTTCTTGACAGAGGAATTGGTGCTAATTCTTTATCTGGCGAGCCTTCTGTTTCTGCCCGAATTTTGGCGGTATTGTTTTTAGCATTACTAAGAATGTATGAATTAAAATATGCACGTTCTCTCTCATTTCAAGAAATATACAGAGAAGCTAAATGGCCTACAATCGGCTTTCTTTGGTGCATGCTGACGATGGGTAGTGGAACTGCGTTTGTAGCATTAGGAATTCTTTCTCTATATTTCATTCGGCGACAATATGCTTTTATCATAATTCCCCTATTGTTAATCTTTTACACACTAATCCCTAATATTGATTTTGAACCACTACAACGTACATATAAAACATTCAATGCTTTCCTTACTTTGGATGCTGACATTGTTCGAAAAGCAGACGGAAGTGCTGCCGCCCGAGTCGTTCCGTTAGTTAATACTATCACTTCATTAGATTTAATGAAGTGGGAAACCTGGTTCGGACATGGTGTCGACTATTCGTTAAAAGATGGAATTTTTAGTAATACTGTATTAATCGGTGGAATAGGTGATTATGGCCTTATTAGTTTTATAATCATGCAGATTCTAGTATATACATGTGTTATAAAAAAATTTCTATCAGTTGAAACCTTAATTTGGATTGGATTATTTAATATGACATTAGGAAATATTCCATACACATGGGGAGCAATTATGATCCTAACAACAACAAAATATTTTTCAAGTAATAATAAAGAATATGATACCTAAAATTATCCACTACTGCTGGTTTGGAAAAAAAGACCTTCCTGAATTAGAGCAAGAGTGTATTAAAACATGGGAAAAAATTCTTCCCGACTATACTATAAAAGTTTGGAATGAGAGTAATTTTGATGTAAATTGTTGTCAATATGTTAAACAAGCATATGAGCGCAAAAAATTTGCATTTGTCAGTGATTATGCTCGAGTATATGCACTGTATAATGAGGGAGGCATATATCTTGATACAGATGTCGAAGTATTAAAATCGCTTGATGTTTTTTTGAATAATTCTGGTGTTTTAGGATTTGAAAATAAGACTTTTGTAGGAACGGCATTAATGGCATTTCAAAAAGGGAATAAAATTATGAAGGATATGTTAGACTATTACAATCTGACAAACTACATAGACAACAATGGCAATGAAAATATAACAACAAATGTCACACTCCTAAATAAAATCTTAATTGAAAATGGCTTGAAACCAGAAAATTCATTTCAAAAAATAATAGATATAGCCATTTATGAACGGGATTATTTTTTCCCAAAAAAAATAGACGAACAACATTTTAGAATTACTGAAAACACCTATACTATTCATAGGATGAAAGGTAGTTGGCTTACTGAAAGGCAAAGAAAACGAGGCGCGAATAAATTTTGGATAAATATTTGTCGACCGTCATTAAGATTTTGCCTTCTATCACTAAACGCCCTCATTGGTAAAGATAGGGCAAAAAAGATTGAAATTAAAATTCGAAATTTTTTAAAATAACAGTATGTCTGCATCCACTATTATACACAAATGGGAAAACTTTCACGCCCAAGTTTTCTCTGATTTTATATTAGAATTAAATACTAACAATGTCAAATACTTTATTCTTCGAAATTTTGAAGGACTACCTCAATTCAATTTGTCTAAAGATATTGACATAATAATAAAACCAGGATCATATAAAAAAGCTTTAAAACTATTGATTAAAACATTTAAAGCTCATAACCTTGTATACACTTACGACATGCATTTCGAAAGAGCCCATTGTTGGTTCGCAATGGATGTTGAACGTGATTTTTTTATTCATATTGATTTAATTGAAGGATATGCAAATAAAGGATTTGAGATCATTGATTTTTCTACTTTGTATTCAAACACAATTGAATACAAAAACTTCAGAGTCCTCAATTCTGAATTTGATGCATTAATGTTAATTCTTTATAAGTTAATTGGCTGTAAGGAATTAAAACCAAAATATCAGGAAAAAATACTCTCTATTTATCAACAAACCCCCCAGAAAATAACAACATTACTAACAAGATATTTAGGAATCCGATTATCAAAAAGAATCACTACAAATATTGAATGTAATGATTTTTACAGTTTAATTTCTCTATCAAAAGAAATAGCATCAACTGCTAAACGTTACTCATTTTCAAAACGGCCTATCACAACTATATTCAATATATTCTTATTTTTAATAGAGAAATTCTATCGTATCGTAATTTGTCCTCCTAAGTTTAAAAAATTTTTAGCAGTTGAAGCGCCTGATGGAACAGGCAAAACAACTTTTATTGAACAATTACAAATTAAAATTGCAGAAACGTTTGTCTGCGAACTAAACAAAAGTCAAATATCACATTTTAGACCCGAAATATTACCAAATTTAGGTGCAGTTGGGGAAAAAGCAAAAGTCATGAAACAAGATAAAGACTTTACGAATCCTCACAGAGCCAAACCTGTTGGGAAAATAAGTTCATTTATCCGAATGACATATTATTGGCTCGACTATGTAATTGGTATGCCTTTAATATTAAGAAAAAATGCCCAATATGATAAATTCACAATTTTTGACCGCTATATATATGATTTTTTGGTTGATCCCCGACGTTCCAGAATCAATTTACCCTATTGGCTACGAAAAGGATTCACAAAATTGGTAAAACAGCCCAAAATTGTATTTGTTTTGGATGCTCCAACAGAAGTGATTTATAAACGAAAACAGGAATTGACACCGGAAGAAATTTCACGTCAACTCGTAGAATTCCGAAAATTGTCATCGTTAGGAAAACGATATTATCGCTTGGACGCGTCAAAAAAGCCGGAAGAAATAGCTAATGATGCAATCAAGATTATATTAGAGAAATTCACTAACAAATTATAATCATGCTTATACGTAAATTTGCACGGAATTTAAGAAATTTACCTCTTAATAAATTAAAAAAAAGAGGGTTAGTAATTGGAAAAAACTTTCAATATGAAAAGAATCTATTAATTGATAAAATATATCCCCATTTAATCTCTATAGGAGATAACGTGATAGCTTCTGCAAATGTAACTATCTTAGCCCACGATGCAGGTCTAAAAAATATCATGGGATTGGTGAGAATTGGACGTGTGTCAATAGGCAACAATGTTTTTTTAGGATTGGGCTGTATTATTTTACCAAATGTTCGAATTGGCAATAACGTTATTATTGGAGCAGGAAGCATCGTTAGTAAGGATATTCCAGATAATTCGGTATGTGCAGGAACCCCTGCTAAAGTTATCTGTTCAATGAATGATTATAAAACACGCATTCTTTCTTCTGCAAAAGAGGTTCCAGTTTATACGGAATACTTGGATCCTCTAAAGATGACAGAAAAAGAAAAAGAACAACAACGTCAAGAACTACAAAATACCTTCGGTATAAAAAAAGCAATTAATTATAAGAATTTCAATTCATTACAGGAATGAAAACAATTCTTGTTTCAGCATACGGATGTGAACCGTTAAAAGGGTCAGAGCCTGGTGTGGGATGGAATTGGGTTTTGCAAATGGCAAAACACAATAAACTTTACGTCATCACACGAGCCAATAATCAGGATGTTATAGAAGAACATTTACCCGAAGAGGTAAAAGACAATATCACATTCTATTATTATGATACTCCCAATTTTATCAAACGTCTTAAAAACAAGGCTAAAGGGCTGTATTTCTATTATTTCTTTTGGCAAATTGGGATTATACCATTAGCAAAAAAAATAATACGGAGCAACCACATTGACTATACTATGCACCTGACATTTGGTAGTATGTGGATGCCGACATTTCTCCCCCTTTTAAAAACATCCTTTATTTGGGGTCCTGTTGGAGGAGGTGACTGCGAGCCGCGTTCATTTTTAAAACTGCTGGCTCCGAAGCAGCGAATTATGCAAAGCTTCCGCTACGTAATGAACCAAACCGCCTTGTTCAATCCATTTATATTTATACCGGCAGTAAAAGCAAAAACGATTTTATGCCGCACCCCAAATTCTGCCAATGTCATTCCCAAATGCTTTAAATCAAAAGTTAAAGTTATTTTGGAAACATCTATGGAAGGGGATATTTTCAAATACAAAAAGCAGGAACGAAACGACGGAAAAATCCGCTTTATTTCAACAGGGCGTTTACTTCCGAGCAAAAACATTTTGTCGGCAATACGTTCATTGAAATATCTCCCCAAAGATTTGGACTTTGAATATTATATTATTGGGAGCGGCGCACAGAAGAAAGCTATTAAAGCAGAAATAACAGCCCAACAACTAACTGAAAAAGTTAGAATTATTGACGAAATGCCGCGCAGTCGGGTATTGGAAGAATTGCAAAACGCAGATATTTTCCTCTTTCCTAGTTTGCGGGAAGGTGGCAGTTGGGCTTTAATGGAAGCAATGGTTATTGGATTGCCCGTAATCTGTTTGGATTGGGCCGGAATGAGCATCACAACAGATGATAGTTGTGCAGTTCGTCTACCTGTTACAGACCCGGAACAAATGCCAAAAGACATGGCTGAAGCTATCATAAAATTAGCCAAGAATCCAGGATTACGAAAACAGTTGGGAGAAAACGGTCGAAAACGAATTCAAACCGTTTTCAACTGGGAAGCAAAAGGCAAATTTATGGAGGATCTGCTTGCTGAATTAGACAAAAAATGAACATCGACGAACAACTGAAACAGATATTGAAGTTCGGTGAAGGAAACACGTTTTTCAGTTTCGCAAATGCCGACGGGAAACGGTGGATAATGCCCGCCCGCAATATGCAGACAGCAATGAACCTCTACCAACCGAGCGGACCGAAGGGAAAGCTCGTGAAAGTGGGGTTGCCGCTGCTCTATTGGAATCCGGCAGCACTGCGCGTGCTCCACGCCGAACGCCTTCGCCTGTCGCTGACCGACGAAATGCGCAAGCTGCTGGAAAAGACCTTCGGCATAACGAATCCTGAATTTGCGATATTCTGCGGCACGCCGTGTGTGCATCAAAAAATCACTATTCAGATAAGCAGCGGTAGCCGCATCATTGGCTATGTGAAAGTAACGGCAAGCGAGGACATCCGTGCCGTGTTTGGCCACGAAAACCACATTCTCACGACACTCCACCGGCAAGGCATCGAATGTGTGCCAGAATGCCTTTACTGTGGAACACTGAACGGCGGACTGCATGTGTTCATTCAGACTACGACAAAAACAGCGCAATCGAAAGTGATGCACGGTTGGACAAATCTGCACAGCCTGTTCCTGACAATGCTTGCCGTGCGCACGCAGCAGGAACTGCCGTTTGAACAGACGGATTTCAACCATGACTTAAACCTGCTGGAATCGCGATTGAGTGAATTTGACGAAACGGAAGTGGTGGAAAATGCAATTACGGAAGTCCGCTCGCATTACGAGGGAAAAAATGTGGCTTTTTCGGCTTTTCAAGCGGATTTCACTCCGTGGAACATGTTTGAGGAACGGGGCGAACTGTTTGTGTTTGACTGGGAATATGCCCGTCTTACCTACCCTCCCCGTCTGGACTATTTCCATTTTATGATTCAGACGGCAATTTTCGAAGAACATCAGACGGCGGAGGACATTGCAAAACGGTTTGAAGCAGAACGCGACGTGCTCGACATCACGTACCGCGACAGCCGACTGGCTCTGAAATGCTACCTGTTGGCTATCATGTCAATCTATATCAATAGGGAAAAAGAATCTATCGGCAACGACACCCGCGGGCGGATCGCGTTTTGGGTGAAGTTGCTAAAGTTAATAGGATAAATACTACAAAATGAAACGACTTGTATGTTTTCACCTTTTCAACGATTTTAGCGGAAGTCCGAAGGTGTTGCGAATGGTACTGGGGGGATTGGCTGAAAAGGGGATGCAAATCGACTTGATAACGTCGAAAGGCGAAGGTGCGCTAAGCGACTTGTCGAAGTGGAAAAACGTGAAAACAAGCACGTATGCCTACCGTTTTTCCGACAATCCAGCGGTGACAATGGCACGCTATTTCGGCGTGCAGATTTACACATTCGGTCTCGCCCTGCGCTACGCGTTCAAAAAGGACACAACGTTCTATGTAAACACCATACTGCCCGTGGGTGCCGCCTTAGCAGGACGACTGACAGGAAAACGCGTGGTGTATCACTATCACGAGAATGCGTTTGCAAAAGGTGCATTCTACAAACTGCTTGCCCGCGCCATGCAGGCCTTGGCCTCGGAAATTATCTGCGTGTCGGCCTATCAGCGTTCGTTTCTGAAAAGGGAAAAGAACGTAGATGTCGTGCCGAATGCCGCTCCGGCTGCATTTGTAGCTCGTCTGTGTCCGAATCCGGAAGAAGCATTCGAACGCAAGCGCGTACTGATGCTCGGGTCGCTGAAACGCTACAAGGGTACGTTGGAGTTTATAGAACTGGCACAACGGCTGACAAACTATCAGTTTGAACTGGTACTGAACGAAACGCCGGAAAACATTGCCGCATTCTGGAAAGAAAACGGTATCAGTCAACCGACGAACCTGACGGTGCACCCGCGACAAAATGATGTGGTACCATTCTACAACCGTGCATCGGTGGTACTCAACTTGACAGACAAAAACCAAGCTATCGAAACATTCGGCCTGACTGCCTTGGAGGCCATGTCGGCCGGGCTGCCGGTGATTGTTCCCACCGTGGGCGGCATCGCTGAAATGGTGGACGACGGCGAAAACGGCTGGAAAATCGACGTGGCGAATCTGGACAAGATTGCCGAAAAAATCAGCGAAATGCTGAACGATAAAGAATTATACAAAAAACTATCAAACAACGCCCTTGCCTATTCACGTCGGTATGACGAAGGGGCGATGAGGGACGCTATTACAGAATTAATTTGAATCAGTGTGTTATGAAGAAAGTTGCGATTATCGGCACGCAGGGAGTGCCGGCATGTTACGGCGGTTTTGAATCGCTGGTGGAAAATATCATTGGGGAAAACTGCTCACCGGATATTGAATATACGGTGTATTGCAGCGGTAAAGATATGACCAAAACAAAACATTTGACAACATATAAAGGCGCGAAACTGAAATATGTGAATATCCACGCCAACGGAATGCAGAGCATCCCGTACGACATCGTATCGATGATGCGCTCCATTTGGGGATATGACGTGATTATGGTGCTCGGCACATCGGGATGCAGCTTCCTGCCGATTTTCCGTCTGTTCAACCGCAAACGCCTTGTCATCAACATCGACTGACTGGAACACCGCCGTGAAAAATGGGGCAAACTGGCACGTTGGGTATTGCGCACATCGGAGGCCATCGCCGTGCGTTATGCCGATGTGGTTGTGGCCGACAACAAGGGCATTCAGGACTACGTGAAGGAAACCTATGGTAAGGATGCCGCACTGATTGCTTACGGCGGCGACCATGCCATCCGCAATATTGATGAAGCCAAACAACTTGAGGTGCTGAAGAAATACAACGTGGAACGCGGAAATTATGCCATCACCGTTTGCCGCATCGAGCCGGAAAACAACTGCCACCAGACGTTGGAAGCGTTTGCAAAATCGGACAAGCGACTGATTTTCATCGGCAACTGGGAGCACAGTAACTACGGCAAGGAATTGAAGGAGAAATATTCCTCCGTGCCGAACATCAGCATCGTTGACCCGGTATACGATCTCGACACGCTCCACTGCCTGCGCAGCAATGCCGGATACTATATCCACGGCCACAGTGCCGGCGGAACCAACCCGTCGCTTGTGGAAGCCATGTTCTTCGGCTGCCCTATCCTGTGCTATGATGTGGTGTACAACCGCGAAACGACCAACCATGAGGCCTACTACTGGAAGAATGCCGACGAACTGTTGCAACTGTTGAAACGGACCGACCTCAACGGAAAACCGATGGTGGATTTCGCAACAACCCACTACACATGGAAACGCATCGCAAAACAATACGAAGCACTTTACTGATTAACTGATTTCAAACATATTACAACGGAAAAGCCTCGCGGATGCGGGGCTTTTTATTTTAGGAGAATAGCAAATCGGATTAGTGAGCGGCTACGGGCGATATTTCAGCACTACGACCTGGCGGGTTGTGGGGGTGACGCGGAAGGCGTCGGCGGCGCGGTGGCCGACAAGCCAGAGGATGGTGTCGGATGCGCAAAGTAGCCACGCGCGACGTTTGTCGAGCAGGGAAAATTTGTTGTCGTTGAAATAATCGCTCAACTTTTTACTGCCTTTCATGCTAAACGGACGGAAGCGGTCGCCCTGCCGCCAATGGCGCAAAGTCAGTTCATGGCCAAGAATTTCGCTATCGAAATAAGCTAAATTTCCATCAGCCACAAACTTGAAATCCGGCGTTCGCTCCACAATCTCCACCTCGAGAAACGGTGGAAGCGCAGTACGATCGTCAAGCCGGAACACAAATGTTTCATCGTTCTGCAAACCGTCGTGCGGCATCAGCACGAATTGTTCCCGCCCCACTTCGAGCAGATAGTCGGCCGACTCAAACACAGCCCCGACCGTCGCTGCCGATTTCCACAAAGCGGAAGTTTGCGTCGGATTGTAGCCATAAGGAGCAAGCAACTCGTGGAGCAGCGTTTCCGGATGTGCCGACTGTGCCACGACAACCTTGTCGATACGCACTACCCCATCGGATTCCGTAACGGCACGACGGCGGTAATCTCCGACAAGTTCCTGAAGCAACAGCCAGTCGCCCGACAAATTCGCCATCGTTGCCGACAAAGCGGCATCGCTTCCCGGGAAGCATTCACGCAAAGCCGGAAGGATAATATTTCGGATTTTATTACGACGGTATTCGCTTTCGAGATTGGTGCTGTCGGTCACATAATCCTGCTGAAGCTGTGCAAGATAGGCTTCCACATCCTGCCGCCCTACGCATAACATCGGGCGGACAATCGCACCATTCCGGGGCTTGATTCCGGCCAAGCCGGCCAGTCCGGTACCGCGCATCAAATTGAGGAAAAACGTTTCGGCACTGTCGTCGGCATGATGGGCTACGGCAATCACCCGACAGCCAAACTCCGTCCTCTTCTGCTCAAACCAACGGTAACGCAACTCGCGGCAAGCCATTTCGACGGACACTTTGCGGTCAGCCACATAGCTGTCGACATCAAAGTCAACAAACGCAGCCTGCACACCAAGCCTGTCGCAAAGGGCACGCACAAAACGCTCGTCGCGCATCGACTCCTCGCCGCGCAAGTGAAAATTGCAGTGCGCCGCCACACAGTCGTATCCCAACTCCAACAGCACACGCAGCAACGCAACGGAATCGGCTCCGCCGCTTAACGTCACGAGTACACGATCGTCAGGCGTGAACAATCCATGTGCCGATATAAACGCACTAATCCGTTTGGCAAATTCGCTTATCATATTTACAAAGATAGCGAAAGGTTGATATTTGACAGAAGAACAGAAGAACAAATTTTTCATGTCTGCCAATTTATTATCTGTTCTTCGGTCGAAACCTTCGTGAAAATCTTTTTTCGCTCGGCTTGCAGTATCTTTCCAGAAGACAGGCAGCGCCTCGGAAAAACCTTTCGAAACAAAATTTGAATTACATTCATTTTGTTTCATTTTGTTTTTCGCTCGGCTTGCACTATCTTTGCATTCAAAATATTAATAAAGAGAAATGTTAGAGAAAATTAATAGCCTGAAGGGCGTAATCGAAGCGCTGAATGCAGCAACCAAGGACGAGGTTGAAGCTCTGCGCATAAAATATCTCAGCAAGAAGGGTGAAGTTTCTTCACTTTTCAACGATTTCCGTAATGTTCCAAACGAACAGAAGAAAGAAATCGGCCAAAAACTGAATGAACTGAAAACACTTGCCACTGAAAAAATCAACGCGCTCCGCGAAGCCATTGAAAACAGCCAAAGCGAAGACAGTACCATCGACTTGACTCGTACTGCCGCTCCGGCTCCGCTCGGCAAGCGCCACCCGATTTCTTTGGTGCGCAACGAAATCATTGATATTTTCTCACGTCTGGGCTTCACAATTGCCGAAGGACCGGAAATTGAAGACGACTGGCACGTGTTCTCTTCTCTGAATTTTGCCGACGACCACCCTGCCCGCGACATGCAGGACACGTTCTTCATACAGCGTAACCCGGACGTATTGCTCCGTACGCACACTTCTTCCGTACAGTCGCGCGTCATGACGACTACTCAGCCGCCTATCCGCATCATCTGCCCGGGACGTGTGTACCGCAACGAGGCAATCTCTGCCCGCGCACACTGCTTCTTCCATCAGATTGAAGGACTTTACATCGACAAGAACATCTCGTTTGCCGACTTGAAGCAGACTCTTCTCTACTTCGCCCGCGAAATGTTCGGACCGGAAACTCAAATCCGTCTCCGTCCGTCGTACTTCCCGTTCACTGAACCGTCGGCTGAAATGGATATTTCCTGCCACCTCTGCGGCGGCAAGGGCTGCAACTTCTGCAAACATACAGGTTGGGTAGAAATCCTCGGCTGCGGTATGGTTGACCCGAACGTGCTCGAAGCCTGCGGAATCGACAGCAAGGTATATTCAGGCTACGCACTCGGTATGGGTGTTGAACGCATCACCAACCTGAAATACCGAGTGAAGGACCTCCGCATGTTCTCGGAAAACGACGTACGCTTCCTCGACGAGTTTGAAGCGGCTCACTAATTATTCCTACAGACAGCTATAACATCAAAATAGAGAAGATACCACGTAAAACCCCGTGTATCTTCTCTTTATTATTCCTACACAGATGACAACAAAGGAAAGATATCAAGGCATTATCGAATGGTTCTCGGCAAACATGCCGGTGGCTGAAACGGAACTCCACTACGAGAATCCGTTCCAACTGCTTGTGGCAGTCATCCTGTCGGCACAATGCACCGACAAGCGCGTCAACATTGTGACTCCGCCGCTATTCCACGACTACCCTACCCCGGAAGCCATGGCAAGCGCCACTCCGGAAGTCATCTTCGAATACATCAAAAGCGTTACGTTTCCCAACAACAAGTCGAAATCGCTTGTCGGAGCCGCCCGCATGCTCGTGGAGAAATACGGCAGCGAAGTGCCTTCCGATTTCGACGAACTGGTGAAAATTCCCGGCGTAGGACGGAAAACGGCCAATGTCATGCTTGCCGTCATCTTCAACAAGGCGGCTATGGCTGTCGACACCCACGTGTTCCGCGTTTCCAACCGCATCGGACTGACCAACAACTCCAAAACTCCGCTGGAAACCGAAAAGACGCTCGTTCGCCACTTTCCGCCCGAACTCCTGCCCAAGGCCCACCACTGGCTCATTCTTCACGGCCGCTACGTGTGCACGGCAAGAAAGCCGCAGTGCGAAAAGTGCGGCATCTCCGCCTATTGCAAGTATTTCGCCCAATCGGCCAAAGCATCTGTCCTAACGAAATAATCCCCTATGCAGACCACCCTGTTGCTCATCATCGAGATTGTCGGAACCATCGCCTTTGCCATCAGCGGCATACGTCTTGCCGCCGCCAAGAAGTTCGACTGGTTCGGAGCCTATGTCGTCGGCCTCGTAACGGCCATCGGCGGCGGCACGCTGCGCGACATTCTCCTCGACACGACACCCTTCTGGATGGTCAACGGCTGGTACCTCGCCGTAACAGGCATATCGCTGCTCTACGTCATTCTCTTCCGCAAGCAGCTCGTCAGGCTCAACAGCACGTTCTTTTTCTTCGATACTATCGGCCTCGGACTGTTTGTCGTCATCGGCATACAAAAAACCCTCATGTTCGACTACCCCATGTGGGTGGCCATCTTCATGGGAACCATCACTGGTGCCCTCGGGGGTGTGATTCGCGATATTCTCATCAACGAAGAACCGCTGATTTTCCGTAAGGACGTCTACGGAACGGCGTGCATCGCCGGCGGCGTTGTCTACTGGCTCACCATGATGGCCGGATTTTCCGGCTCCGTACAGCAGATTTCGTGCGCCGTTGCCGTCATCGCCATCCGCCTGCTTTCGGTGAAATACAACTGGTCGATACCCGTACTCCGCAACAACGAAAACTAAAAACCCGCAACAATGAACAATCAAGCAAAAAAGACTACCATACAGCTTCTGAAATACGGCATCATCGGTGTCGGCAACACGCTCATCACGCTCGTCGTGTTCTATCTGTTCAACACTATCCTGGGCCTGTCCTACACCATTGCCAACATCACCGGTTATGTTCTCGGTGTAATCAACAGCTTTGTGTGGAACCGCCAATGGGTATTCAAGACCAACAAGAACATAGTGAAGGAAGCGGCCCTGTTTGCCGTAGGATTCCTTGTCTGCTTCGGGATTCAGCTGCTCGTAAGCTGGTATCTTCTCAGCCACACCGCCATTCAGAACTTCGAATTGTCGTGGCTTCCGATGAAGAATCCCGGCGAAAACATCGTCATGTGTATCAGCATGGTGGTCTATACCGTCTCCAACTACTGCTACAATCGCTTCGTGACCTTTAAATAACGCGAATATGGCAAAATTCAAGGCAAAAGATTCGTTGTTTATTTTGCTGCTGGTCACGGCAGTAATCATCATTTTTCCGCCATTGGGGCGCGTTCCGCTCCAACCCGACGAAATGGTGCTCTCCACGCTGTCGGCAAAATTCGCCAAACTCGGCATTGGCAGCGTGTTTTCCAACACCGACGAAGATTTTCTCTCCAATTTCTACGCCTACATCGTTTCCGTTTGCCGCAACAACCTCGACATTTCCGACACGCTCGCTGTGCGCCTTCCGTCGGCAGTCATCATTCTGCTGCTGACCCTCGGACTCTATCAGTTCTGCGACAAACGCGACAAGCTGAGCCATTCGTTTCTGGCAGCCCTGCTGTTCATATCCAGCTATCTGGTCAGCTCGCTTGCCTATCGTGCCAGCACGGTGTCGCTCATTGCCCTGCCCTTCATATTCTCGCTTTCCACCGTCTACCACTGGACAAAAGCGCCCAGCCTCAACAAGACCTACCTGCTGGTTATCACCACCCTGTTCACCTCCATATTCATGGGCATACTCGGTCCGATAGCCGTATGGATTATGGGCATCATACTGCTGCTCATGCAACAGTCGCGGAAAATCGGGGCCTACCTGCGGCTCACGGTCTACATTGCCTTAGGCGTTATGGCAGCCTATGTCATGATTGTGTTCATCACCAACGACACCGCCATTGCCACCGACATTCTCGGCGTGGAGCAAGTGACGGAAAGCCTGTCCGAATATTCCAAACTGGAAACATTTATCCGCCACATTGTATTTTCCATTTTCCCCTGGTCCATTCCTATCATCATCGGGTTGTTTTGGATCACGGTCAACCCTTCGTGGATTCGACAGCAGTTCCTGTCGCTCAACTTCTTCCGTCAGTTTGGCGTCATCCTGTTTCTGCTTGCCATTCCCACGTTCCTGGCCTTCAACCGCCTGTCGCTCGTCATGCTGCTTGTAGCCGTCTTCTTCAACATGTCGGTCATCAGCAGTTTCCTTCTGTCGCAGATTCACAACCACACCATATCCTGGCGGATTACCGGCAACCTCTTCGGCCTTTTGATAACCATTTTTGCCGGAATGTTCGTGTCGCTCCATTTCGGAGTCAGCTTTGAAATGTTCGGCTATCGCATGCCGCCGTTCTCCCACTGGTCCGTCTGGAGCATCCTCCTGTTGGTGTCCATCGCTGTTTCCCTCTACACATTGTTGCGCAATCAGCGAACAATCCACCTCAACAATCGTTATTTATATAACATCGTAATCCTTTATATTCTGGCACAACTGCTCTACAAAGGATTCGTCAACCCTTATCTGATAGCATTATGATAGATTTTCTTACGACATACCACATGGCCGGACTCCTCATCGGACTCTGCACCTTTCTCATCATCGGCGTGTTCCACCCGCTCGTCATCAAAGGCGAATACTATTTCGGCGTACGCATCTGGAGGGCATTTCTGATTGTCGGCCTTGTGTGCTGCTTTCTGTCGTGGAAAATCGACGACCTCTTCTGGTCCGTCATTCTCGGCGTAACCGGCTTCTCCTCCCTGTGGGGCATCGGCGAAATCTTCGAACAGCAGAAACGCGTCCGCCGCGGCTGGTTCCCCAAAAATCCCAAACGGAAATATCCGTTTTAACCTGAAATCCCTCGTTTTTCACCCCTCTTGCATTTCCGAAACGCCCGTTTCGGAAACGGGCGTTTCGCATCTCCACCGCTCCCCGATTTTTCAAAATCCAAACAGAAAAAACACAGCCATAACTATGTTTTATTGAGAAATATTGCTATATTTGTAAAGAATAAAATATTATTCGTTCATATGCAAAACAGGCTATTATGAATAATATATTAGCATTTAATATACAAACGCCCCAAAGTGCCGCACAGCAGATTGCGGCACGAGTAAAAGCGCGGAGACTGGAACTAAACCTTACCCAAGAAGGCATGGCCACCCGGGCCGGACTCAAGTTTGCCACATATCGCCGATTTGAGCAAACCGGGGAAATTTCATTGAAAGGATTGCTTCAAATCGGATTCGCCCTGAATGCGCTGTCCGACTTTGATGCCCTCTTCGCTCAAAAGCAATATCAATCGTTAGACGACGTATTGAACGAACAAAATGTTACCCGTAAACGAGGAAAAAGAAATGAATAGTATCAAGCAGTTGGAAGTACTCTATGCCGATAAACTGGTCGGGCGACTGGCCCTGACAAAAGAGGGATTGTGTGCCTTCGAATACTCGGCCGAATGGCTCAGTGGCGGATTTTCCATTTCGCCCTTTGAACTGCCTTTGCGTAGTGGCGTTTTCATCGCCAAGGCAACTCCATTTGAAGGAGGATTCGGCGTTTTCGACGACTGTCTGCCTGACGGATGGGGATTGCTTATTTTGGACAGATACTTACAACAAAAGGGTATAAATCCACGGACTTTAACTCTATTGGAGCGTCTTGCATTGGTAGGTTCAACCGGGCGCGGAGCATTGGAGTTCCGTCCCGACAACAGTGTCACGACGAAACAAGATTACGCCGATTTTGAAAAATTGGCATTGGAAGCCGAACGTATTTTAGACAGCGACGACTATACGGGTGAAGGCATTGTGGAGTTTCAGGACCGGGGAGGTTCGCCGGGAGGTGCACGACCTAAAATCTTCGTCCGCTACGACTGCAAGGAATGGTTGGTAAAGTTCCGTGCCAAACGAGATCCGCAAAGTATTGGCATAGACGAATACCGCTACTCGCTTCTTGCCAAAGAATGTGGTATTGAAATGCCTGCCACCCGACTTTTCGAAAATAAATATTTCGGAGTAGAGCGATTCGACCGAACACCCAATGGCAAACTGCATGTGGTCAGCATGGCCGGCCTTATCGGTGCAGACTATCGTTTACCAACTATCGACTACACACATATCTTCCAAGTCTGCGCCATGCTGACGCACAACGCAGCTGAACTTTGGAAAGTATATCGCCTGATGGTGTTCAACTTCCTAATTGAAAACAAAGACGACCACGCCAAAAACTTTGCATTCATTTATCGTGACAAAGATTGGCACTTTGCCCCGGCTTATGACTTGCTGCCAAGCGACGGCATCAACGGCTTTCACACCACGTCTATCAATGACAGCATCGTGCCGACAAAGGAAGATCTTTTTGCAGTGGCCGAAAAAGCGGGATTGGACAAAAAGACAGCTGTGGAAATTTTCGAAAAGCAACTGCATATTATTCAAAGCAAAAAATAACATGCAATTGTTTTTTCACCATTCTACCCCCATCTGCCTCTAAATATATATTTAGTCGGCAGCTTATGAGCTAAATCAAACCCATTGCCAATCACAACGATTCTATTGATAGCATTCATCTAACACTTATTTATTCCAACTGCTTTCTGTAGACAGAATCCAATGTGTTTCCGTCCTTATCTTTCCAAACTAACCAACCATTATTACTGCTTCCTATACAAAAGTCTGCCGCTGTGCTCGGACTTGAGAATGTTTTATCCGAATTCATTTTCCATACACCATTTTCAAAGGTCGCATATTCTTTAACCAATTTATCCCTCTTTTCATTCCATTTCAAAGATGGTGCACAATTATTTGCAACTATACTATCTTTTAAGACTGTAAACCCATTAGAATTATAGAAGCCAAAAGCATTACAACCTCGACCTTTAGTATAAAAAAGATGCTCGGTCTTTGGCTGTGAAACCTCAAAAATATTGCAACCAATAAATGACGCTAAAAACTTAACATCCTCAAAAAACTCATCCATAGAATCCCGTTGATATTCAGGTAAATTCGGAGCTTTAGGAGTTTGCTTATTATCACTCAATACAAATGTATTTGCTTTTTTGGCCTCTGCGATAGCTTTATGTTCCAAATATTGAACATCTGCTTTGGTCATATCTGCATCCTTAGAAACGAATATCAATGCTTTTTGCCAAAATGATTTTTTACTATCGTGATCCTTAACACGTTCACGAAAATTCTCAGTTTCACCAATGTACGCCTGCGGCTTAGTCGTTTCATCCTCACCTAACAATATGTAAAAAGCAGGCTTCTGTAATTTCTCCTGTGTGTTTAAATATGATAGATTAGAACGTGGTATTATAAACATCTGACAAATCTTATTACTGATGAATGCGTATTGAGTTCCTTTCGGATCTCCATCAATCAAATATGTGGTTACTGTTTTACCCATTATTTATATCATTATGTTTTTCAAATCTTCCAACATACAAAAATATAAAACATAATACTATTGAAGGTAAAAAAGGAATAGGAAACCTTTCTTTTCAGAAAAATATCCCATAATAAAATTCGAAAATCATTAATATGAAAAAACAGAAATTGCCTCAATTTGACTGCAAACAGCCAACCCTGCGAAAAATCCCCTATCAAGTGAACAATTTCGCTGAAATACTCGTATCTTTGTAGAAGATATTGGGCATTGTCACGACTGGCTCTATCGGAGGAATAAATTATTGACGGAAATATGAAAAAATGGCTTTTATTTGCAATTCTGTTTATCGCGGCGGCATCTGTTCCGGCAGAAGCCCAAAGTCGCTATGAGTGGCGACAGGCCACTACCGAACAGCAGTTGCGAAGCCTGAACAATCCGCGAAACACCGACGGCATTGAACTTTATTCGTCGAAAGGAAAACTCGTCATCAAAACTCCCGTGAAAACTACGGTGCGCGTGCTGACTATTCTCGGACAAACCATTTCGCAGGCGGTTGTCGAGCCGGGCACATTCGAACTCAACCTTAACACCCACGGCATTTTCATTGTAAAAGTAGGCGACTATACGCTGAGAGTGGCCCTCTAATTTTCAGCAACGTCACACAAAAAAGAAACACCGAAATGAATCAATCATTCCGGTGCATCAGCATGTGTTCTATCTCTTTATCCATACGCGGCACGCGTATCAGCTTGAAGCTCTTCAAATCGGGATGCAAGGCCACAAGGTGCATATTCCCGATGTGCAGCCCGTAGTTGTGTTCCAATATGTAGCGGTACAGGTTCTGCTGCAGGCAATAGTGGTTGTACGACGTATCCTCGAGGTGTTCCAGACCCTTCCAACCCCGCTGCCAGCGGTTCGTGTCGGGCAGCTTCGCACTGCGTTTCCAGTCGTAGATGTCGAAGCATTCGCCGTTGCGGCACACAAGGTCGATAGTTCCTGCCACGCCCTGCGCCTCGTCGAACACCCTCCATTCCACACGGAAGGGATTCAGCGCCACACTGTCGAGAAAACGGTGGAAAAGTCCCATTTCGTAGCTGATGTCGTACGCTTCGTCGACCTGCAAATATTCTCCCCGATAGGAAAAATCGTAGCGCATTTCCTGTTCGCGCTTCAGAAAGAAATTCTCGATCTGTGCGTGCATGTGGGTTCCCACCTCACTTGCCGCATGGCCCTTCACGTCCCATTCTTCCTTCACGAGTCCCGGCTCCACATCCCGTTCGCGGGCTTTTCGCGCCGACCAGTATTCGCAGTCGAACGGCTTGAAAAAATGGCCAACCACGGCGCTGACCGGCGTCAGACACGTGCCGTTGTCGAGCGTGTACTGATGCAGTTCTTCATCAAAGAAAATGCGAGAATCGTTACTAAAGCAATTCTCGCTATTGTCTATATTGAAAGGAACATACGGCTTACCGGACATCGGCATCCTCCTTTCCGTCTGTTTCCTTTTCCGTTTCCTGCTTGTCGTCGGGAAGCAGTTCAAACGTGTAGAGCTCCCCTTCGTTGTTTTCGAGCGATTCCTCGCTCAAGACTACCATGTCGTTTTTATTCTTGTGATTGTATAACAGTCCCATTCGCTTATTTTGATTTATTTGTACAACGGTGAATAAAATGCACGATTTCCCCGATCCACAGCACTAACGACGACGCTCCGAACAGAATCAGCCAATCCTGCCACTTCAAAGGCACGACGCTGAACATTTGGCCTCCGAAGCTGACAATGAGTACCTGGCCGACGAGAATAACGAGTATCGTCAGGAAGAACACCTTGCTCTCGCGAATCTTCTGGAAGCTGGAATGTCCGCTTTCGAACGACTTGGCGTTGAACAGGTTCCAGAACTGGAGGAACACGAAGAACGTGAAGAACACCGTCAAATCGTAGGGTGATACGGAAGCATGCACCGGATCGAACGTGAAATAATGGGCGAAAAACTCACGGATGGAGAACGCCGAAAGTTCCGTTTCCGGGCTATATTTCAAATACTGTAGAAATCCGAACAGCACAAGCACGAACACGATGCTCACTCCGATGATAAACCATTTCATCGGACGGTTGATGATGAAATCCGTCATCTTGCGCGGCTTGTTCTTCATCACCTCCATGCTCGGCGGCAGTGAAGCCAACGACAGAGCGGCAAAGGTGTCCATAATCAGGTTTACCCACAGCATCTGTGTCACGGTCAGCGGCGAATCCTGACCGGTGAACGCACCAATCAGCACTATCATACAAGCCACGAGGTTCACCGTGAGCTGGAAGAGGATAAACCGCTGTATATTCTGATAGAGCGAACGTCCCCACATCACAGCGCGCGTGATGCTCGCAAACGAGTTGTCCATAATCGTGATGTCGCTTGCTTCCTTCGCGACCGACGTACCGTCGCCCATCGACAGTCCGACCTGCGCGGCGTTCAACGCCGGGGCATCGTTCGTACCGTCGCCCGTCACGGCAACCACTTCACCCTGCTGCTGAAGCAGGGAAACAAGGCGCGACTTGTCGGTTGGACGTGCACGCGACATGATTTTTATCTTCAAAGCGGCCTTGGCGGCATCCTCATCGGAGAGTGCGGCGAAATCTGGGCCGGAAATATGATTCTCGTCGGTATCCACGGCATCGTTCCACAAACCAATCTGACGGCCGATTTCCTTGGCTGTTCCCGGCGTGTCGCCCGTCACAATCTTAATCTTAATGCCGGCATCCAAGCTTTCCTTAATGGCGGCAGGCACATCGGCGCGAACCGGGTCGGAAATGGCCACAATGCCCATAAATGTCAGGTTGTCGGCCACTACCTTGTCGTCGGCAATCGCCTTGCCATCCACTATCTGATAGGCAAATCCCAGTGTACGCATGGCCTTCTGCTGATAGGCGAGCAACTGCTCCTTCAGGGCTTCTTTCGTCACGCCGTTCTTGAAATTACGGCACATTTCCATGACAATTTCAGGCGCACCCTTCACGTACAGCACACGCTTGTCCAGCACCGGGCTGTCGACAACCGTTGCCATATACTTGCGCATCGTGGAGAACGGCAACTGTTCCACCACCTTCGCCCCTTCGCGCAACGGCATATAGTCGATTTTCTGCTCATCCATCCACAAGAGCAGCGCGCCCTCCGTAGGATTGCCCAGCACGGTTGCTTTCTCGCCGCTATGGTCGAGGAAGGCAGTCGAATTGACCGCTATGGCTTCGGCAATCATCTTGCCGGTAGTGTCGTCGCCAAGCAGCTGCGATTCGCCCAGCTCGCTGAACTGAGTCTGATAAATGCGCATCTGGTTCTGTGTCAGCGTACCCGTCTTGTCCGTACAGATGACCGTAGTCGCGCCCATTGTCTCGCAGGCGTGCATCTTGCGCACAAGATTGTTGGTGGCAAGCATACGGCGCATGCTCAAGGCAAGGCTCAACGTTACGCTCATCGGCAAGCCTTCCGGAACGGACACAACCACCAGCGTAACGGCAAGCATGATGGTGGTCAGCGTATAGTCGATAAAATGAATGGCATCAAAAGCCACGCTGTAGTCGTAAATCAGCATACGGCCGATAAGAATCAGCGCACCGATGGTGTAGCTTGCATACGAAACCAGTCGTCCAAGGCGTTCAAACTGCAACGTAAGCGGAGTCTTCACCCCATTGTCGATTTGCGCTGCCACATATACTTTTCCGTATTCCGTAGCATCGCCCACCGCATCCACGCGCATCACGCCGTGGCCTTCGGTCACCGTAGTGCCGCGCATGGCCTTGTTCGACGGGTAAGTGGCATCCTTGCTGAATTCTTCGGGAATATGGGTTTTCTTGATAACCGGCTCTCCCGTCAGCGTACTTTCGTTGATGCTCAGCGAAAAGGTTTCGAGCAGCGTACCGTCGGCCGGGACTTCGTTTCCGGTTTCAAGCATGACGATATCGCCCACCACAATGTCCTTTCGCGGCACCTGCGTCATGTTGCCGTTGCGCATCACGGTTACGGGTATATCGTCGTTCACCTGATTGAGCATCTCGAATTTCTTGTTGGCATTCAGTTCCAATGCGAAACTGATGACCGTAGCCAGCAGAATGGCCACCAAAATGCCTATCGGCTCAAAAAAGGCCTGCACGCCTTCGCCAAGACCGAAAGCCTCGTAGCTGGCAATGCCCACCGAAAGGCACAGGGCTACGAGCAGAATCTTTATCAAAGGGTCGTTGAATTTTTCAAGGAACTGCGACCACACGGAAGCCTTTTCCGGCGGTGTCAGGATGTTTATTCCATGCTTCTCCCTACTTTCCAGGACTTCGCGGTCGGTCAGACCTGTCATGTTGTCTGTTTTCATAAACTGTATTTTTCTGTATTTCGAATAGTTTCTAATTATTAAATCTCAGTTGCCGCCCAATCGTTCCACGGATTACCGTACCCTGGTCGTAAACCAGACTTCCGTTCACGTATGTCTGGCGCACGGCGTTGTGGAACGTATATCCTTCAAACGGCGACCATCCGCATTTCGACAGAATGTTTTCTGCACGGACAGTGTACGGCACATTACGGTCGACCACCACCAAATCGGCAAAATATCCGGCACGCAGATAGCCGCGGCGGTTGATGTGGTACAAATCGGCCGGCGCATGGCACATCTTTTCCACCACCGTCTCCACGGTAAACACATTCTGCTTCGCCATCTCCAGCATGGCTAGCAGCGAATGCTGCACCAACGGTCCGCCGGAAGCGGCTTTCAGACAACTGCCCTGCTTTTCCGACAGCAAGTGCGGAGCGTGGTCGGTAGCCACGATGTCGATATAGCCCTGATTCAGGCCGTTGCGCAAGGCCGCACGGTCGTTCCAACTCTTGATGGCAGGGTTCCATTTGATAAGGTTGCCGTATTTTTCATAATCTTCGTCGGTAAACCACAGATGGTGGACGCACACTTCAGCCGTGATGCGCTTTTCGTTCAGCGGTTCGTTGCTGAAAAGTTCCAGTTCGCGCGCCGTAGAAAGGTGAAGCACATGCAGGCGCGTATTGTACTTATGCGCCATTTCAACGGCCCGTGCCGTCGACTTGTAGCACACCTCCGTGCTGCGAATCAGCTGATGGAACTGAATCGGAAGGTCCTCGCCGAACTTGTTGACATAGTATTCACGGTTGCGGCGTATCAGCATCTCGTCCTCCGAATGGATGGCAATCAAAGCCGGAACTTCCGAGAAGATATTCTTCAAGGCATTCTTATCGTTCACCAGCATATTTCCGGTCGAAGCCCCCAAAAAGAGTTTCACGCCGGGGGTAAACGTATAGTCGATGCTGAGCAGCGTGTTCAGATTGTCGTTTGTGGCACCGATGAAGAAGCCGTAATTGGCAAGCGACACTTCCGACGCCCGCTGCCATTTGGCCTGCAAAGCGTCGATGGTCGTTGTAGGCGGCTTGGTGTTCGGCATGTCCATGTACGATGTCACACCGCCGGCAACGGCCGCAGCCGATTCCGACTCGATATCGGCCTTATAGGTCAGTCCGGGGTCGCGAAAATGCACCTGGTCGTCGATGACACCGGGAAAAATCCAGGCACCGTCGACATCGACACGTTCGTCACATCCGGCAAGCAACTCCACCGTAGGCGCACCTTTGCCCACCTCTTCGATTGTATTTCCATCAATAACAACGTAGCCGGTCCATGAACTTCCTTCATTGACCAGCTCGCCGTTATACAAAATTTTTCTTGACATAAATAACGCTTATTCTTAGTTACTGTTGACGCTATGGCTTCGGATATTTTCTGAACCAGCTGCCCACTTTCAGCTTGATAACGCCGAAAACAGCCTCTCCGAAAATGCTGGAGTTCATCTTGCTCGTACCCAGTACACGGTTGACAAACACGATAGGCACTTCCACAATCTTGAAGCCCATCTTGTAGGCCGTGAACTTCATTTCAATCTGGAACGCATAGCCCTTGAACTGTATTTTGTCGAGATTCATCGCTTCCAGCACTCGGCGGCGGTAGCATACAAAACCGGCAGTCGTGTCGCGAACCGGCAGTCCTGTGACCAAACGGACATAAGCCGAAGCATAGTACGACATCAGCACACGCCCCATCGGCCAATTGACCACGTTTACACCCGAGATGTAACGGGAACCGATGGCAAGGTCAGCCCCATTCACACAGGCTTCCCGCAATTCAATCAGCTTCTTGGGTGGATGCGAGAAGTCGGCATCCATC
This sequence comes from uncultured Porphyromonadaceae bacterium, assembly GCA_900548875.1. Classification (GTDB taxonomy): domain Bacteria; phylum Bacteroidota; class Bacteroidia; order Bacteroidales; family Muribaculaceae; genus Limisoma. The sequence continues at coordinate 28,278 of URMA01000009.1, forward strand.
TCAATTATGAAATCATATCTTTGCTCGATACTCCATTTGAAGCCCGTGATGTAGGCCGTTCCCAACCCCAGCTTGCCTTTGCGTTCGAGCAAGTGCAGCCGGCCGGGATTTTCCTTCTGGAGTTCCTTGACAATTGACGCCGTTCCGTCGGGCGAATTGTCGTCGATAATCAGAATATCAAACTGGTGCGGCAATGCAAACACCGCAGCGATAATATCTCTAATATTTTCCTTTTCGTTGTAGGTGGGAATGATTACCACACTATCCGATTTCTTGACTTCTGACATAGCATTTTATTTGTCTTATGCAAAGATAATACATTTACGGAAAAAGCCTTGTTTTTATTAAGGTTTATACATAAAAAAACCGCTACAGGTCCAATCCCATGATATAGTCATTCATGTAGAAGCCTTCGCCTATCGGGAAATCGCCTTCTGACACCTTCCGCATACCCATGCGGCAGTAGAAGTCATAGGCCTTGTTGTGGCGGTTGACATTCAGCTGCATGAGACGCGCTCCCGGACAGAGCCGCTTCACTTCGGACACTGCCGTGGAGAACAACTGCCGTCCGATTCCCTCACCCTGCCGTTCGGGCAACACATACAGTTTCTGCAAATGGTAGACATCCTCCCCTTCCGGCTGAATCGAAACATAGCCGACAGGAACGCCGTCACCGTCATAAGCAATATAAAAAACATGGCCTTCCTCCAACTGCCGGGCAAGATTCTCGGCAGAATACATCCATTCCATCATGTAGTCGAGCTGACGTTCCGACAAGATGTCGGAGTACGTGGCAGGGAAGGCTTTTTCTGCCACCGCACGGACCTTCGTCATATCGTCAGCCGTTGCTTGTTTAATTGTTATCATACATACTAAAAACTACAATAAAGTCAATTTGTTGCAAATGCTGTCTTAAATTATGCAAAACACAAATTTTCAACATTTTATTTGCTTTTCAGAAATATAATCCATATCTTTGCAATAGAAACATAATCAAAAAAGCGAAGAGGGGTCTCGATCATCCGGTGATGGAGATTCTTTTTCTTTTTACTAACTTTTTAAAACCAAAATTTTATTCCAACTATGGCTATAACTTATATGACCAAAGACGGGTACGACAAGAAAATGAAAGAAATCGCATACCTTGAAAGCGTAGAGCGACCCAAAATATCTGCAGCTATCGCCGAAGCACGCGACAAGGGCGACCTTTCTGAAAATTCAGAGTACGACGCAGCCAAGGAAGCGCAAGGTATGCTCGAAATGAAGATTTCCCAACTCAAGGACATGCTTGCCAACGCACGCATCATTGACGAGGGCAAATTGAACACCAATGAAGTGCAAATCATGAACACCGTCACTATCAAAAATACGAAGAACGGTGCCACTATGAAATATACCATCGTTGCCGATTCCGAAGCCAACCTCAAGGAACGGAAAATTGCTTCCAGCACACCGATTGCAAAAGGTCTGCTCGGAAAGAAAGTCGGTGAAGTGGTGGAAATCAAAGTTCCGCAAGGAGTGATGACTTTTGAAATCGTGAAAATCGAGATTTAATTCAACATACGATTATGGCTACTATTTTCAGCAAAATCATCGCAGGTGAAATTCCCTGCTATAAAGTGGGCGAAGACGAAAAGAACTTTGCTTTTCTCGACATCAACCCGGTAAACAAAGGACACGTTCTCGTAGTGCCGAAAACGGAAAACGACTATATTTTCAATCTTTCGGAAGAGGACTTCATATCGCTTAACCTTTTTGCACGCCGCGTGGCAAAAGCAATGGAAAAAGCCATTGAATGCAAACGCATCGGTGTGGCAGTTATCGGTTTGGAAGTGCCGCACGCACACATCCACCTCATTCCAATCATCGAGGAAAAGGACATGTATTTCGACAAGCCGAAAATGACATTGCCGGCTGAAGAAATGCAACGCATTGCCGACGCTATCGCAAAAGAGCTGAAATAAAACAATTCAACCCAAAGAAAAGAAACTGCGGGGCTGCATCTGGACAAATCAGAAGCAGCCCCGTTTTTTTGCAGGCGGGCACAAGCACGGACAGCAAAGATTTTTATACCTTTGCAGGAAATTTACACGTACCATCACTGACAGACATGAGCACTAAAACGAAAGGATATATACTTGGAGCCATTGCGGCAGCAACCTACGGAATGAATCCGCTGTTCACTCTTCCCCTTTATCAGGAAGGGATGGACCCCAACTCCGTGCTTTTCTTCCGCTACCTGCTTTCCATCCCCATTCTCGGCATCATGACTGTCAGCCGCGGGCGCAATTTCCGAATCCATAGGAAAGAACTCGGAATGACTGCCGTCATGGGTATTCTGGCGGCACTTTCATCACTCATGCTGTTTGTCAGCTACAACTACATGGCTGCCGGAATCGCTTCCAGTATTCTGTTCGTCTACCCGATTATGGTGGCCCTCATCATGGCGATAGGCTTCAAAGAAAAGCTCACACTACAGACCATACTCTGCACCCTGCTGGCACTGATAGGCATCGCTCTTCTCTACCAAAGCGATGACGGAGGCGAACCGCTCAGCATGACCGGCATGGCACTCGTCATGGGCTCGGCTCTTTCGTATGCCATCTACATAGTCGGAGTCAACCGCCCTACGCTGCGCAATGTTGCCACGGTAAAACTCACGTTCTATGTCGTCACCTTCGGATTGCTCGTCTTTATCGTCGGCACAAGGTTCTGTACGGAGTTGACACTGCCGTCCCACGGGCTGCATTGGGCCAACCTCTTTGCACTCGCCCTCTTCCCCACGGCCATTTCTTTTCTATGCACCACAACCGCCGCACAATATATCGGCTCAACACCTACGGCAATATTGGGAGCACTCGAACCTGTCACAGCCGTTTTCTTCGGCGTTGCGCTCTTCAACGAAACCATGAACGGACGTATCGCCCTCGGCATTCTGCTCATTCTGCTGGCGGTGACCATGGTGATTGCAGGCGGAAAAATCACCACACAAATCGTGCGTTTCCGCAAACTGTTCCCGCGTATCATCAAACACAAATAGCCGCCGATTGTCGGCCATAGGTCGACGACAAAACGGCGCTTTCCCTATTCCTGATCCTTCTTTGCCAACTCACCCTCGCCAGAAAGGCTTCTTATCACCCGACAAGGATTGCCTACAGCCAGGACTCCCGACGGCAGACTGCGGTTGACAACGCTGCCTGCGCCCACAACGGTATTGTCGCCTATCGTCACACCGGGCAGAATCGAAACTCCGGCCCCAATCCAGACATTGTTGCCAATCGTTATCGGATAGGCATACTCCAACCCACTGTTCCGCTGTGCCACATCAAACGGATGTCCGGCCGTATAAATGCCCACATTCGGAGCGATGAACACGTTGTTCCCGATTTTCACCTTCGCACCGTCGAGAATCACCAGATTCACATTCGCGAAAAAATTATCGCCTATCTCAATATTGTAACCGTAATCGCAATGAAACGGCGAAAGCACCGTTGCATTTGCCCCGACATGAATCAGTTCCCTCAACGCCTGCTCCCTTTTTTCCGATTCCCAGGGAGGAAGCTGGTTGAACGTATACAGCCGGCAACGGGTTTCATACATTTCCCGCTGCAAGGTGCTGTCGTAGTTGGCGTTATAAAGCAGGCCGGCAGCGGCCTTTTCCTTTTCTGTTTCCATATCCATGAATTTTATCGGTAAAATTAGAAAATAGAAAAGGCACAGCAAAAAGCCATGCCTTGTATTTTTCATATTGAGATCCCAAATCGGTCACCCGTCGTCAGACGGATTGGGGCTAAAAGCCATATCAGTCCTCCAACATATACTGTATCGTTGTCACCACACGCACATTCTTGATGTAGGGCGTATTCTGGTCACGGTCAGAAATGGAAAACTGCCCCTGATTGGCGGTCTTGATTTTTCCAAGCTTGCTTTCCGAATCGATGGCAAACTGCTCTGCCGCCTTGCGCGCATTCTGCGTGGCCACCTTTATCATTTCAGGCTTGATATCGTTCAGACCCGTATATTCAAACTGAATGCTCGGATAACTGTAATTGCTGAACGTCACCGGCACACCTTTCTGAATGAGCGTTGTCTGCTCTTTCAGCAATTCCAGCACCGTGTCCACCTTCTTCGTGTTGACAGTCACAATGGAAGAAATGCGATAGCGGTAAGGCGAACGCTCCGACGTATAGGAATCTGCCTGCAAATCCGTCACATCGACACTTGTCGTTATTTCCGACATCTCGATGCCCTTTCCGGTCAACATATCGACCACCACCTTGTTCTTGGCATTGACAGTATTGTAAAGCGACGGCAAATCATTGCCCAGCTCCTTAAACACAATCGGCCAAATCACCTTGTCGGCCTTAACTTCCTTTTCGGCAAGACCTTTGACTGTCACCACACGGGAATTTTCAGTAAAACCGGCGATACCACTTTTAATAAAAAATCCCAATACCATAATGCCGACCGCTAAGATAGCCGACGACACATACCATTTTCTGTTGTCCATAACATATCTGTTTAAATGCATTAGTCATATAATGATATGACAAACAAGCAGATAAAAAGTTTAATCTGCCCTGTAATAATCCTGCAAATACAGCCGGGCAAAGAAATCCCAGTCGGACTGCATCAGGGCCAAACCGTTGGCTCCCGTTGGATATGCCGCATCGGGAAGCATGCCGTGGGCAAACAGATATTTCAGCAGATCAATCGGACAAACGCCCTGTTCCATCACCAAACGGTGGGCCTCGCGGCGGGCCGCCTCTTTGTCATAAAGCGGATTGTCGGGATGCCGGATGAAGGCGGCAATGTCGTGCGCCACCATCAGTCCTTTTTCCGGATCGGCAAAAAGAACAAAATCCCCGAAATCTTTCATTTGAGGCAAATGTCCGCCTTCGCTGGCACCCCAACCCATCTTTTCGTTCAGGAATTTTTCAAGTGCCTCATAGCTGTCACAGAAAGCAATGTTCTTTCCTCCCGTGGCACGGGTCAACGCCTCGAAATATTTATGGTTACGAGTGGCCGCTTTCGCCTTTTCTTTCGGGAAGCGGTTGTCAATCATCAGCCGCATCCATTCCTCCACATAAAGAGCCAGAGGCCCGGTCGGCTTTTCAAAGGTAGTACGCAGGCGCTTCTCGTCGGTCAGCGTTTCGGCAATGCTCAGTTCGTCCTCTTCCGAAATCTCGGGTTCGTAAGCGAATTTACTTGTCGGGCGAAGGAAATAGCTGTTCCAGAACAGCCATCCCGACAGGCGGAAAATGTCGGCCACCTGCTCACGGTCGTCCAAGTCCACCTCCGAAAATTCCTTGAACTTTTCCGGTGTGGGAGCATCGTCATACAGATAGTCGAACAATTTGAACACCTGGCGTGCCAGTCTCAACAAATCACTGTCGTAAGGCGATACCAGCCCTTGAAATCCCAACTGAGATTCCAGTGAGTACCAGATGATAAACTGTATATCTACCAAGTTCAATTCTGAATCCACATAATTTTCCGGCTCGTCGTAGAAAGGCAACGGCTTCCCATATTCCTTACGGCAGAACTGCACAAACGAGCGCCATATACCGAAATCAGCCACGACATCCTGATAGTAGGATACCATAGCCATCACTACACCCTTTCGGATATCTTCACCAATTTCGGGAAAAACGCCCATGCTTTTCCACATTTTGTCGACATATTGAGCCAACATCAAATAATACTCGTCCGTCGAGTTTTCTATTTCGCTCTCCGGCTGCCACTTACGTATATCATCAAGTGTTATTTCCATATCCTTAACTTTTTTGTGAACTTAAATATATATAGAGAGTCGATAATTTGCAAATACTTGTCAAAGTAATTTCATGAGTTATAAAGGGAACTAAATCCCACACTATATCAATTCAATGAAGATAATTCATGTTTTTTCGGCTTTATACCAAATACAAACAGCATCAAAACTGAAGCAATAAAAGCCATCACTGAACCGAAATAGAAAGGAACGCTGGAATTTACATGGTCATACAACCAGCCTCCGATGATACTTGCAGGAAGTAAAGTTAGTCCAAGCACCGCATGATACAGCCCATATCCGGTACCTTTCATATCCTTGTCCACCAGATCGGAAATAAATGACTTTTGGCTCACATCTGTCAGTGTGCCATAAATACCATACAAGACAAACAGACAGACATATAATGAAATACTGCAATATTTCCCAAACAGGAAATAAGTGACAGCGTACACGAAAAATCCGGCGATTATCAGTTTTTCCCTGCCTATTCTGTCAGATAATTTTCCTATCGGTATGGCAAGCAGTACAGCCGTTGTATTGAAAATCATGTACACAAATGGTATATAGGCTTCATTTATTCCTGTTTCAGCTGTCTTTATCAGCAGTAAAGCATCTGATGAGTTTCCCAAAGAAAACAGGAACACGACCAACAGAAACAAATAGAATCGCTTGGGCAGTCTGCGTAAAGATTGATAACCGCCAGATTTATGGTCAAGCGATTTTTTCTCCTTGATGCCGAACAAGATAGCCAATACCCCCAATATTGCAGGGATAGTTGCTAAAAGGAACAATGCACTGTAATTCTTCGGACTGAAAAATAAGAACAGAGAAGCCAACAGCGGACCGATGATTGCTCCACTGTTGTCCATCGCCTTTTGGAAACCGAAGCTTCTGCCAGTTTCACCTTTGGGAATGGATGCGCTTATCAGACTATCACGAGGAGCTGTACGGACTCCTTTTCCCACACGTTCAACAAACCGCACTACCAATACCTGCATAGGAAGCCAGATAAACGCATAGAGGGGGGTTACTAAGGCCGTAACCCCATAGCCCAGTAACATAAATGGTTTGTTACGCCCTATTTTATCGCTCCAATAACCTGATATGGCTTTCAATAAAGAAGCCGTGCTTTCAGCAACTCCTTCAATCAAGGAAATGGTTGTTTTGGATGCTCCAAGCGACAAAAGAAACAACGGCATAATACTATACACCATTTTTGTTGAAGTGTCTGTAAAAAAGCTGGTGATACCTGTTGCCAATATGTTGCGTGGCAACCTTATGACAAGCTTTTTCATTTCTACTGTATCATAAATGCGGTTCTACATGTATATTGATTATCGTCTTGTCCCCCAGTTCTCCCTTTAATCGGGACTCAATACCTTCTGTTATAGCATGAACCTCCCCCAATGGCTTATCCTTATCCATACGGACATGTACGTCTATAGCACAATAATTGCCTATACGGCGGGTTCGCAAGTGATGCGGATCGCTTACTTCCGGGAAAGACAATATTATTTCCAATATCTTCTTTTCTTCCTTTTCCGGCAATGATTTTTCCATAAGTTCTTCCAAGCCAGGAACAATCAGTTTGATTGAAACATGTATGATTAATATACTGACAATAACAGCAGCAATAGGGTCCAGAACGCGCCAGTTTTCTCCAAGCAGTATGGCACCGCCGATTCCTACCGCAGTACCGATAGAAGAAAAAGCATCACTGCGATGATGCCATGCATTGGCAATCATGGCTTCAGATGCCAGTTTCCTGCCCTCCACAGCCGTATAGCGGAACAATATTTCCTTAAGCACAATAGATACCAGTGCGGCAATTAATGCGAGCATCCCCGGTTCAGGGAGAATTTCACCATGCAGGAACCTCCATATTGATACAGCACCGGTCTTCATTATTCCCAGACCGACCAGAAGCAGTACTGTCCCCACAATGACAGTAGCCATAGTCTCATACTTTCCATGTCCATAATCATGTTCCTTATCCTGTGGCTTCCCCGACAAATGAACACAGAGGACTACTATTATATCCGTAATAAAATCAGACAATGAATGCACTGCATCTGCAATCATTGCAGCACTATTCCCGACAATTCCTGCTGCAAACTTGAATATAAGAAGCAGGAAATTAACAACACTTCCTATAAAAGTGACTTTATATATCTGTTTTTCGCGTGATACGTTTTTCTCTTTGCCAGATGATTCTTTGTTCATTTTCAACATTTTTCTTTTATTTGATTACAACTGCAAATATAGTGCATTACAAACCCATATATATTCACTATATTTGCAGATATCTTAATAGAATTTGCATAATGAGAAAATACGCAGTCAATGATCATACAGAGGACAGTTTGCTCCATATTGCAGATATACATATACTAACGAATAAGAATATCAGAAATCTTTCTTTGGGTAGTTATCATTACCACAAGCATTTTGAAATCATTGTAATCCAACAGGGAAGTATGAAAGTAATGGTAAATTACATGATAAAAGAAATAGCCCCGCCTTCAGTAATCATGCTGCACAGCAATCTTCCGCACATGCTCATCGGACATACCGAAGATATAAAAGCAACCATTATACATATTCCCGACAGGATTCTTACAAGAGAGATTGATCATATCCCTGAAATGCACAAGGACAGGATTTTCATCCAAAACAGCACGTTCGGGTATCTGTTCCAATCTTCAGAACTGAGCAAGAAAATCATCTCTCTATCCTATAAAATTCATAAAGAGAAGGGATTTATGCAGATCAGTCATCTATTCAAACTTCTGTATCTTCTAAGCAAAAGCAGCAAAGTGGAATACTTGAGCATGAAATCCGAACAGATTATAAATACTCAAGGAAAAGCTACCTATGAGACATCTGTTGAACGGACATTTAGGTTCATCTATACACATTTCCGGGAAGACTGCTCTCTTGCAGAAATTGCAGGATATGCCAATCAGAATGCATCGGCCTTATGCCGGTCCTTCAAGAAAGCAAGCGGCTATACTATTACCGGATTCATCAACCGCCTGCGAGTAGAAAAAGCATGTGAACTGCTGCGCAATACAAATCTGACCATAACAGAGATCTCCTATCAGTCGGGGTTCAATACGTTTTCTTATTTCAGCACTCAGTTCAAGGCGATTACAGGCTTAACACCAAGCCAATACAGGGACAATACCCTTCCACATGTGCAATGAATGGAGAACAGACCGTTGTAATAAAACCATATTCCAAATTCTCAAGGCAACTTACATCATTTTTTCAGAGGTTTATACAAAACTGGCAACCGCTTTATAATATGTCCTACAGCCATAACAGTCGTTATGATGCCAATTTTATAATGCCATAATCCAAGTGTAGAATTTGCTCCGGTTACGCCAAGCAATACGATGCCTGTAACGAATAGCATTAAAAATATCACAGACAGGACAGCTGTAATTTTACTTTTTCTACCTATTCCCTTTTTTATGATTCCCTTATACCAACCCCAGTGGGTAGTTACGTGAAATATTATGGCTACAAGGAACAATACACTGCCCACAACATGAAACACAGCCCAATTATGCCATATTTCGTGGCTGTTCCCATGTCCAGCTACATGCAGACCAAATCCTGAAATGGCAGACACGATGAATACAACGATTAAAATCCAGTCAATTACAAAAATTCTTTTCATACATTTCCAAATTCAATAGTGCAAAGGTTACTACTTTGTCGGAAACGGACGATAACAATTGTAAAGAAATGGAGATTAGCGACGGTTCCTAATGCGGGACAGCGAAACGGGAGTAATGCCAAGATAGGAAGCTATGAAATGTTGAGGGACCCTCTGGATGATGTTGGGATATTCCTTCAACAGTTCTTCGTACCTCTGCTGTGGCGTATTCTTGATACGGGACAGGAATAGATGTTGATAGAAGCTGAACCGCTCTATAATTTTCTCTTCATATAATATTCTCAATGAAGGATCGCTTTCTATCTTCTTGTCGAAGTCTTCTTTCTTTATAATAAGTACTTCGGACGGTTCGATGCTTTCCAGTGAGAACAGGCTCGGTATACCCTTGTGCAGACTGTCAAATGAAGCTACGAAATCACCCTCAAAGAAAAACTGAAAGGTTATATCCTTTCCCTCATTGTAGAAAAATAGTCTCATGCAACCCTTACGGATAAGGTATATCCTATCCGCGACCTTACCCTCCTCCAATAATACTGTTTTAGGCGGAATGGATAGTGTTTCAGTTACTTCAAAGGGAAAATGTTCGTTTGAATATTTTTCTGCCATAGCGCAAATTTATAAATAATTTCAAATTATCTGAATCCAGAATGATGAAGGTTCATGACGAAAATGCAATTCAACTGATACCATATAGTAAAGTTTTGCTTATGGAGTAGTTCTTCGGGTCTAAATCACATATAGCATCATATTATGTTCTAAGTAATTTAAACTATCCTAACACCTCAAAAATTTGCTTCAGTTCAAAGCATCATTACTAACAAATGATAGACAGACTAAAGACACCATAAATCCATCGGCTTTGCCATCCAGAATCCCATGCCACAAACACGCCGGAAATATCCGCGTGACAAATTATTGAGTTAAAATGAATCTGTGCTAAACTATTTGATTTTTTAATTTATGACCGGCAACCAATAAAAAAACAACGCTTTTTTCACATTTTTATGGACAATAAATAGGTTATTTGACAAAAAAACAATATCTTTGATAACAATAACCAAGAAACAGATTGGCACACAACGAATTTTCAAGCAATTATAACTATTAAAATTTAATTCAACGACTATGAAAAAAATTCTTTTGTTAGTGATTTTAAGCATTTCTGCTTTTGCAGCCAATGCAGGAGGAGTAAGATCCCTTGACCTGAAAGCGAACTTGCGTCATGATTTCGGACTCGGTGTAGGAGTAACATTCCAACTTCCAAAGAACTTTGAAATTGCTCCATCATTAAACTTCTATTTCAACGACGGAAACATGCTCACTACTGACTTGGATTTCCGTTACAGGTTTGAATTGCCTAAAAACTTCAGCCTCTATCCTGTCCTCGGCTTGGTATATTTCCACGCTCATGACTACAACCACATCGGTATGAACATCGGAGCAGGATTTGCCTACGACATCAATTCTCACTGGGCAGTCGGCATGGAGTTAAAGTATCAATATGTTGACAAATGGGACGATGCATATTTCTCCCTTTGTGCTGCATACAAATTCTAAAAAAATCAGAAACGAAGCATAATGACGACCGGCATTTTTCAATCGCCGGTCGTCTTTTTTATTCTTTCATCTTTCATATTTCCGAAACAGCTGGACATGAAAACTGCGTTTTCGTTTGCCACTCCGCACTCCTTTTCGTAACTTTGGGAAAAACTAATTTGATAAAAACATTCAGTTATTCCTATGGCTAAAATATGTATACTCGACGGATTTACGTCAAACCCCGGCGATTTAAGCTGGGATGAAATCTGCAAACTTGGAGAATGTACCGTATACGACCGCACATCACCCGAACAACTGGCTGAACGGGCGAAAGATGCAGAAATCGTTCTTACCAACAAAGTGGTGCTCGGACTGAAAGAAATCGGCAAACTACCGAAACTTAAATACATCGGCGTATTGGCTACCGGCTACAATGTAGTGGACCTGAAAGCGGCTACCGAACGGGGAATCGTTGTCACCAACATTCCGGCATACAGCACGGATTCGGTAGCACAAATGGTATTTGCCCACATTCTGAACATAACTCACCACGTTGCCGAATATGCAGCAGAAGCAAGAGCTGGGAAATGGTCACAATGTGCCGACTTCTGCTACTGCAATTCCCCCATCATGGAACTTGCCGGAAAAACGATGGGCATCGTCGGTCTCGGACACACCGGCATGGCTACCGCGAAAATAGCCCTGGCTTTCGACATGAAGGTCATGGCGCTTACGTCCAAAACTCCGGAATCGCTGCCTAAAGGCATTGAACCGGCGCCGTTCGACCGACTGCTGACAGAAGCCGACATCCTCAGCCTGCACTGCCCGCTTACCGACAACACCCGTCACTTCATCAACCGCGACACACTGTGCCGGATGAAAAAGACAGCCATCCTCATCAATACCGGTCGCGGACCGCTTGTCAACGAAGCTGATTTGGCTGAAGCGCTCAATAATGGCACCATTACTGCAGCAGGCGTCGACGTGCTCTCCACCGAACCGCCGGCAGCCGACAATCCTCTGCTCTCGGCACGCAACTGCTACGTCACGCCCCACATTGCCTGGGCAACGAAAGAAGCCCGGAGCCGACTGCTTCAGATTGCTGCCGAAAACATCCGCCAGTTCCTGGCCGGCGAACGCATTCTGAACCGCATCAACTAAACCGGACTTTAAACGAATATAAAAACAACAGCCGCGGCTGCCTCCTTTTCGGGAATGCAGCCGCGGCTGATTTTATTTCCTAATATATCACCGTGCTATCAGAACAACAGTAATTTTTCAAGCCAGTAGCAGAATATACCGGCAAGATAGCCGATGAATGCCACCCACGTAATGTGTTTCATATACCAGCCGAATGTGATTTTTTCCAAGCCCATTACGACTACACCGGCAGCGCTACCGATAATCAGCATACTGCCACCGACTCCGGCACAGTAGGCCAACAACTGCCAGAACGTACCGTCCTGAACGAAATTCATCAAAACGGGATCAGTCGTGCCCATCGGAGCAATGTCGTACATACCCATACAGCCTGCCACCAATGGAACATTGTCGACAATTGAAGAAACGATTCCGACAACACCGGTCACCAAATAGGCGTCACCATTGGAAACTTTTTCCAACCATGAGCCGAATGCCGACAATACGCCGATTTCCTGCAATGCCGCAACAGCCATCAAAATTCCAAGGAAAAACAAAATCGTCGACAAGTCAATGCGTGAAAGCAATTTCGAAACACGCTGTTTTTTCAGTTCCTTTGCATGGCGGTTATTGCTGAGGAATATTTCTGTAACGGACCACAGAATACCCAAGATAAGCAAAATGCCCATGAATGGAGGAAGACCGGTCACTGTGCGGAAGATTGGCACAAAAATCAAACCACCTACACCTACCCAGAAAACAATGTTTCTCTCCAAACGCGAGAATGCCACTTCGGTTACCGTTTCTGTCCCCGCTACGGCTTCAAGCTGCCCTTTCAATTTGGTCTGGAGCAGCAGAGCCGGAACTGCCACGGAAATGATTGAAGGCAGGAACACCTCTTTAATCACACCTATGGAAGTAATGTTACCCTTTATCCAAAGCATGATAGTTGTCACGTCGCCTATCGGTGAGAACGCTCCACCCGCATTGGCGGCAAGAATCACCATGGCCGAATAAATCAGACGGTCCTCCCGTACGGCAACAAGTTTTCGCAACACCATGATCATGACAATACTTGTCGTGAGGTTGTCAAGAACGGACGAAAGCAGGAATGTCATCAAGACAATGCGCCACAATAATTTACGTTTATGAGTCGTAGCAAGGCGGTCGCGAACGAAGTTGAATCCGCCATTAGCGTCAACCACCTCAACAATGGCCATAGCACCCATCAAAAAGAACAGGATTTCGCAAGTATCGCCAAGATGTGACAGCAAAATGTTTTCACCTACAAACTGGCGTACGGCCGCCGTCATGTCGTTGGAATGAAATTCCGCCAGAAAACTGCGGAACGCCTCTCCATGAAACATTTCAACGTAATCGGCACTCCCGAACATGTAGAGCACCCAACAAATTACACACATCAAAAGCGCAATCGCGGCTTTGTTGATTTTGAGTCCACTCTCGAATGCGATTCCCGCATACCCGATAATGAAAACGGCTACTATAAAAATACTCATTGGTTGTAAAAATTAAGATAGAACAATTGGTTGCTTTTTTCGGGTGCAAAGGTACGGTTTTTTAAAAAAAGCCGTAACATCCGACAAACATGAATTTAGCATGTTTGACAACATGTTTTTAAGTTAATTTTAACCTACCAATTTTCTTCGTCGGCTTTAGAATTTCAATCGAAGAGCAGCGTAAATATTACGACCGGGCGCATTGATGCCCGAAGCGAAACAACGGTATTGCGTATCCAACAGATTCTCCACGCCGGCCTGCAAAGTCAGGGTTTTGTTAAGGCTGTAGCTGCCCTTAATGTTCAGGGTAAACCATGCCGGCATTCCTTTGCCATCTTCTCCCTTCACCGTCGCATACTTGATATTGTCCTCTCCTTCAAGATTATAACTGTCCACTGACTTTTTGCCGTTGTACAACGTATAGAAATCCACGCGGCCCCGACCGTTGTCGGTGAGATAGGCAATACCCACTTTGCCGAAAATTGGCGGAATGTGGTCAAGCGGACCTTTTGAATCACTCAAAAGCCGGCCGTAGGTATAATTGAACGTACCGCCCAGCTCTATATTCTGCGTAGGTCTTGCCGTCAACGACATTGAATATCCCCAAAGGAAAGCCCTGTTGCTGTTGACATTGGTGTAGACGGCACATTCCTGACCGTCGTAAATCATCGTGTTCTTTCCTTGGAATGTTCCCTTTCCTACCGTAATGGCATCAAAATAATAGGTTGCAAAAAACACGTTTTCCCATACGAAAATATCACTGATATGCTTGGTAATGTTCAAGTCGAGCGAAACAGTCTTCTCTGGCTTCAGATTGGGATTGGGAATCGTCACCGTACTGGTTTTCGAATCGAACACTTTCGACGTATTGTCGATGTTTGGCACACGATAGGCTGTTGCCAGCGAAGTAGCGATTTTCCATGTACGTGTCGGCAGATAGTTCAGTCCCCAGGCAAAGCTGTAGGTCAGATTGTCGCGGCGCATGTCTCCTCCGTCAAAAAACGGGAACGCCTTTACATCGGCTGTGCTCGAATACACATAGGCATACCCCAAACGCAGTCCCTCGTTCATACGTAAATTCGGAGTGATTTCCCAGGAGTGCATCGCGAAGCCTTCCACGGTGTGCATACGGTTGTCGCCGTCCGGATAGCGTGTCGTGTTGACATCCGTTTCTCCTGTCGCCACATTTTCAAGATTGGCCGTAGACCGGAGGAAACTCAATGTACCGTCGATTCCCAAATGCAGTTTGTGGCTGTCGCCGTAACGCTTAATCCAGTCGCTGTTGAGCGTAAGAATATCCACATTCTCCCAACGGTTGCTCAGCCATTGGCTGCCAAAATCACGGTTATGACGGCTTTCCTTCACCTTTTGATAAGCGACCGTTAAGCTGGTATTGTCGGCACCCCAACGGTTCACCGACTTATAGCTGTAGGCAGCCATCAGACGGAACTGAGGCCCATAGTACCATTCCGCCGACTTCGGCACGACTTCACCTTTGGAAACCTTCGTTTCCGTAAGCCGGTCGTAACGGTTGAAATCGGGCGTATTCGACAATTGGAAATTCAACAGATGCTGCTCGCCTTTCCGCGGTTGGAACAGGAATTTCTGCAACAAGTCATACTGCATGTAACCCGAACCCACCTGCTTGTTGACATCGGGATTGGCCACATAGCGGTCACTGCCGTCAGGCGCCATCTCCACATATCCGTTGCGTAAAATGTAGGCATCGTCCTTCGGCAAAAAAGGATTCCGGTTGGCACCGTTTTTCAAATCTCCGAAATGGCTGTAGGTCAGCGAAGTCAGCGACGCAAACTTTTCCGTACCGTAGTTGAAGTCAAAATGTGTGGTTCCTTCATTATTCACCGAGCCATAGCGCAGAACGGCATTACCGCCCATGACATCCGCCTCAGCCGTACCCAAAACCGGGTTCTTGGTGCTGAACACGATCGTACCGCCCAAAGCATCCGACCCGTATTCCAACGATGAAGAGCCGTTAAGCACTTCCACCTTGTCCATCGCAAACTGGTCGACAGTGATAGAATTCTGCAAATGTCCGCTACGGTAGATAAGGTTGTTCATCCTCACTCCGTCGACAACGAGCAGCACTCTCGAAGCCTCAAAGCCACGTAGCATCGGGCTGCCGCCTCCCTGCTGGCTCTTCTGCACCGAAACGCCTCCGGAGCCCAGCAGCAAATCACTCATATTCTGGGCATTCGCAAAGCTGACATAACTGCTCGGCAATGTCAGCACCTGCTGCACGGAATAAATTTTCTTCATATTGTCGCGGTTGGCCGTAATAACCACCTCCTCCAGACTCTTCGTCCGGAAAACGGTTGAATCGACATTGGCTGTCGAATTTGCAGATGCCGTAACGCACCACAAACCAACAGCCAATGCAGAAATATTTCGGAAATTCATTATTTGTAATAATTAATTTTTTGTTCTCTACTTTAAATCGGGTTTAACAAATGACTTCATGCCGATGGCATTACCGTAAGAAACAATCATCTGATAGTTTCCAGCTTTCAAATCACGAATGTCAATCATCATTGGGGAAACATAGTTGACAGCCTTTACCAACTTTTCTCCACGGGCATCGTAAATAGCCACTTTCGCCGGCGTATTGTCGGGCAATGTCAGGCGAATTCCCACGAATCCCGGAACATAAGTCACACGCGCATCCGCCAAGGCTCGCTCGTGATTGATCGGCAATACCGACAAATCGCTCGGCTTATAATCCACATCAATTCGCAACGCATTTCCGTTGACATTCTTCGGACGAACATAAACCGTCTGACGCGTACCCGGCTCCGTCGTGCCGAAATCCAACGTCAAGTTCATCAAATCGATGGATTCTTCAAACTCAAGATTGGCATTGTCGATTGTAAACGTAACCTCAGTGTCTTCATCCATGCCACCGTTCAAGCGGAACACATATCCCTTTCCGCCCTTCACTTTAGGCGTCGGAAGAGCTTTCCAGTTGAACGCCGTCGGGTCTGTCGCATGCATTTGTGTGTCATACTCATAAATCGTATATGACTTTCCAAGGCCTTCGGCATTATACGCAAATCCCAATGCTTCCAAATTGCTGACAACCGCCATGTCCATATCCGACGGGAAGCTTACAAACGTATATTCCGAAGGACGGAACGTATATTTCAAGATAAGGTTCTTCACCGTCACCACACCGTCTTCCACCAGCACCTGACCGGAAGAATACGCATCGGCATAAATTGTCAGCTCGTCAAGCACGTCACCGCCGGCCAATTTCAAGGTCTGGTCGCGTTCTACAACAAAACCGTTGCTCAACGTAAACGTACACACCTTCAGCGGAGCCATAGCCCATTCACTGTTTCCCGGCTGATAAGCCTCCACTTTCACCGAAACGATTCCCTCCGGCACCGTGTGGATACTCAATATACCGTTGTCCTTGACTTCCGCCCATTCGCTACCTTCCACCAGACGATAGCTGACAGGCAAACCGGAACTGGCCTTTGCTGTCAATTTCACATCTATCGGTTTGTAGGTTGACAGAGACTTGGCATCCATCCAGGAAATGGACTGAGCCTTGCGTTCCTTCGGTGTAAGATACAGGCGTGTTCCACCAATTGAACCGTGGTCGGAGCCGTTTCCGTCGCCGCCTTCACCGACATTGATTTTCAACACGTTCACATCCGAATTCAACGGGTAGTCCCATCTGACAGGCGTAGTGTGGCCAATATTGCCCGTACTCGCGAGCTGTTCACCATTGGCACTCAACACAAAAGAAATGTTGCCGCCTTTCCCCGACTGCTTGCCTACGGTCGTCACAAACCGGTTATACACGCCGGCCGGCAAAGTAAAGGTAGCGACACCCGTTGCATGCACACCGAATCCTTTCGGATAGATCTTACCGCCGAGATTTATGGCAGCCCCTGCCGAAACGGAAAGGTCCACGGCTACAGAATTATTATAATTGGACGACAATTCATAATACTCCGTATCGGAAACATATACCATTTCCTGACCATCGTCAAAATAATTGCTCGTGACCGACAACGGCTCTTCGCCATCGGAAAATTCAGCAACCATCACATAGAAATCGCTCGGAATATCCGCTTTGGGAATCACCAGCACTTGCGGTTCGGCAAATGTCGCGTCAACGGCATAAGGCAACAGGTCAACCTTACTGCCCGCCACCATTTGGTCGGGATTGCTATATGTATTCAAAGTCAATGACGACAGTTTCCGGTTTTTGGCGTCGGCATAGACATAGACAAATTCCTCGCCGCTTGCCGATGTCTGACTTCCCAATACAAGGAACGTCGGCTTTAAATCCACATTGAACACCAACGACTGCACAGCACAGGCATAAGTGTCGTCGCCAAACTGGACAGCTTCCACAACCACTTCGCCGGAAGCATTGTTGGGAAACTCCAGACGGCTGCCGTCCACAATCCTGGCATCGCCTTTCACCACACGGAAATAAACCGGAAGTCCGGACGAAGCGATAGCCTTCAAGTCGACGGATGTCACACCTGAAGGAAGCTTGCCGCCTTGCGTTTCAAACGCAAGGGTCTGTTGCTCCTTACTTTCTTTTTCCGGAAGATAAAGGCGCGCAAGCAGCAAGTGGGCATGATCGCCCCAGTTGTTGCTGTCGTAAATTTCAAAGTTGAAACGCAATGTTTCCACGCCCTCCAACGGCAAATCGATGTCATAGATGCAAGGATTTGAACCAATCGAAGGATTTGACTTGGCAAAAACCACCTGTTCCTGTTTCACAACTCCATCCGTAAGGAATTTGAAACGAATATCACCGTTGACATTTGAGTCGATCGTACCATAACGGCTGACAAAGCGTGTATACGGCCGGGCAAGCTTGTATTCAAGATAGCCGGCAGCATGATCGCCGACATGCTTATAATATGTCTGACCGTCGACAATCACATTGTTGTTTTCTATACCACGGTCCACAACCGGGTTCAAATAGCCGGAAGAATAGCTGCTCCAATTCAGATCACCCAGCCATTGGAATGTTTCACCCGAAACCTCAACACAGTCGGACGTGAGGTTGGTTCCGTCGGTAAAATTCACCACCATACGGTAGGCATATTCCACACCCGGAGCAGAAACCACATTGGCTGTCACATATTTTCCTTCGAAAATGTCATAGGACTGAAGTTCTTCAGGTTTGCCGCCGTTCTGCATATTGTAGGATATGGTTTTAATCGATTCCACCTCCTTTTCGCCGGTGTCAACTACCGCCTTCAGAGTTTCGCCGCCCGGAGTGGAATACACTCCAAGCAGGTCCAAAGTCTGTGCCGACGCAGACGCCGTCCACAAACCCAACATCATCAATAAGCTATATGTTTTTTTCATAATTATTTCACCAAAATTTTTGCAACAAATTCTTTTCCATTCTCTACAATTTTCACGACAAACACGCCATCAGGCAACGGAGTGCTGTAAGCCGGTTCTCTGGTATGATCCGACACCATCAGACGTCCGGCCGTATCATAAATCCGAATCATGGCGTCGCCCTTGAGCTTCGACACATGGCAATAGCCGTCTTTCGCCCACACCGGATAACCGTCTTTTTCCACCTTGTCGACACCGCTCGATTTCTTGTCGTAGCGAATCACCAGACGACTCTCGTGTTCACCGCCGGCCATCATGTGGAAGTCATAGCCCATGCCTTCCATTACTTCCTCGCTGAAGCCAAGTTCGGCATCTACCAGCGAGAGGCTGCCGGAAAGGTGACCCGTGACACGGTCAACTTCCACCCGGAAATCACCGCCGTCCGCCAGGCGCAATCCTACCGGAATGTCGCACTTTTTATCGGGCATCGTATTGATGGACAAGTTATGTTTGTACACTTTGGTATACATCTCATTTGCATTCTCATTGATGCTGAACATCTTGATGGCATCTTCGTTCTGCACGAACATTTCGCTGGCATCATCGTCGAACACAATCTTCATGCGGTCAGCCACTTTTCCATTGGCAATCAGCGACATGTAGACCGCATTCTGCTCTTCTGCCATGTCGTACGAATACACCTTACGGTTAAGGCTTGTCGACTTGGCCACCGGTGTAATTGTCATTTCCGCCGCCAAATGAAGCGCCTGAACAAAGAACGGCGCGAACGGACGGACATACTGTCCGGCATCATATATCGTCATGTCGTAGGCAAGATATGCATTCATATCCGGGTCATACTGATACATGAACTTGACAACATCGTCGCTGTTGAACGAAACATTCTGCTCCTTGGTCAGATTGATGTTGGCCGCATACGGGTTTCCGACAAGATTCCATCCGTCGTCGGTCGAATTGGCGGCGTTTGCAAATTCCATATCCGTAATCTGCACTTTTCCGTTGGAGAACAGATAAGCTCCGTTGGTATTCAATCCGGTTGAAATGTCGGCAAGCGTTTCCAACTCAACATTTTCAGGCATTACACCCTGCAAAACCTCAACTTTCACCGGAAGCGTAACCACGCGGTCAGTAGCCACCACTTCGTTACCGCCGTCTTCGAGCGACAGGCGCACCCGTGGTTCAAGAGCCACCATAAGTCGGAAAGGCTCAGCCTCAGCGCCCTGCAATACAACCGTCACAGGATTCCATGCGAACTTGTTTATCTTCTCCTTGTCAATCTTCACTACAATCGTAGATGTGCCGGTTGACGGAGAAATGATGCTGTCGGAAATCGAAGCATATTCCGTTTCACTCACCGTTGCCAGAATATCATTGTCAACGCTGCCGGATGCCACCTTCTGCACATTCAGAATAATATTATCGTATGCATCATACAGGATATACGCCTGCGGGTCGCGGTCGGTGTCGACAAGCGAGATTTCAGCTTTTACCGGCGGAACATCGTCTGACGGATGTGTCATAACCATCATTTCCATAGCTTCCGGTACACTGACAGCAGGAACGGTAAATGTCACAGCTCCATCGGCCGTTGCCTCTACCGTATAGTTGTCGGCAAATACCTTCTGTGAACCCAACGGACGAATTTTCAGCGTGTAGCTCTCACCCGCCTTGATACCTTCATGCTTGAAGGCAAATTCAAACATATCGCTGCTGGTATATGCCTTACGGACCGTCGAAATAAATGTATAGCTGTTCTGCGACAGCGGCATTTCAACCGAACGCGTATAGTCGACATAGTTATAGGGATACTTGTCGAACACACTCAGCGTACCGGTCAAAGATGTTCCGTTATACGTGATGAGCAGCACATTGCTGTCGGTAGTCGTTGCCGTATGTGCCTCCACTGCGATAGGCTTGAACGGCAACATGGTCGAATGGCGATATTCGGCATTCCCGGAAATTCGTACCCGATCACCGCTCTTGGCTTCTACGAGATAGCCCTGGTCGTCGTAAGATTCCATATTTCCGTATGCCAGCAAAGCCTCATCGTCAAGACGGACACCGTGCTGCATGTAATAAATTACTTCCTCCTGTGACAACGAGCGGTTCCACACGGCTACCTGGTCGAATGCACCCTTGAACCACTTGTCACCGCTGAGGTCCTGTCCCAGCATCAACTCCGTATTGATTCGTGTTTTCGACATATTGCGCTGCGTACGATAGCGCATACCGTTCATATAGTAATCCACTCCTGTCGGACTTACTACCAATGCGAAATGAATCCAGCGTCCCAAATCGTCCTGAGTCACTTTCAACGTCGTCGAATTGTTCCAGCTCCACGATTCTTCGTTCCAGTGGCAACGCATCTGACCGTTGTTCAGGTGAATACCAGTAGCACCGACAGAGTTGCTACGGAAGAAAATCAAAGGCTTGTTGCCTGACAATACATTTGCACTGTCGATTCTCACCCATCCCATCAGCGTAACAGTGTTGCTCTGGTTCAACGGTGTGTAAATTGAAGCTGATCCCAAATAGGCACCGCCATTATTGAGAACAAGGCCGTCGCCGATAGATTTTGTCGTAATTTTATTGACCACCTTCAGCGGATAGGCAATCATGCGGTCGTCCTCACCGGTTATGTTCACCACCTGCTCTGTGCCAAAATCGCCAAAGCCGTACGGATTGATTCGCAACTGAGTGGAAGCCGTTCCCTTGACAAACGACAAGTCGCCTAAAGGTTTAGCAAACTGATGGTCAGTCTTGACAGCATAGCTTTCTGTCGGTTCGGGTTCCGTACCCATCAATTTTGCTTCCAAATCGAAGCTGACAGGTTCTTCGTCATACAGGTCAATCGTACCTGTATTGCTCACACCCTTTACCTTGACTTCAATGCCGCATTCCAAATGGGCAATGATCAGGCGGGAGCCCAGCAACTTACGAAGTGCCACATTTTCTATTTTCAACACCTTATTTTCTGCATCGTAGGTCATATCGCCCACTTCCTGCCAGTAATCCGGCATTTGGTCGGCCGGTGCCTGATACAGACGGTAGGCCTTGCTGCTATCCACATTTTCGGCCGGTATCGTAATGGTATACAAATCATTTTCACCGACTGTTCCATCAAACGATTTCAGCTGGTAGGCCATCGGCTGTACGATATACTTAGAGGCATCGAGATTCGACGAACTGAGTTCCAGCCAATTACGATTCTTATAACCGTATGCCCATATCTTCACGGCCGAAGTTACGCCTTCGCCTGGAGTAAGCGTAAGCAATGTCTGCCCGCCGTCGACAAAAGCAGTAGCCTCGCTGACTGTTGTCGATGCCACGTAATTCGCACCTACAGAAATCGGCATATCGACATAGGAAACTTCCGCACGCGTCCGTATTTTGGGTTCTACAGCCGTATACGCTTCCTTGTCGGCTGCCAGCGAACCATTGTTGAAACCGTTATAGTAAACCAGACCGTTCACATTGTCCGTCTTGTGCGAATAAGCGGCTTTTCTCACCTCATCTTCCGACAAAGCATAATTCCATATTTTCAGCTCATCGACAGCGCCATCAAGCTCCTGCCATTCAAAGGCATCGGCAAACAACGACAGATAGAGGCTGTTGTTCAACGAGAATTCCGGACGGATACGCTGTTGCTCACCGCGTTTCACGCCGTTTACATAAATGGCAATCATTCCGTTTCGGGCTTCCGTCACGGCGATATGCGACCATTCACCCATCGTCAGCGCACCTCCATCCAGCGTTACCTGCTGAACAAAGTCCGCTTCATACGTCGGACGGGTAAAATAGGTAGCCGGACAAAGGCGGAACTTCAGGGAGCCGTTTTCCAATCCCAGCCACCAGCCTTTCACTTCGCGGTCAGGAGTTTTCTGACGGTTGGCAAGAATCGTACCGTTGCTCATCGGCTTCACCCACAAATCAAGCGTAAAGTCATTGAAGAAATAGTCCACATAGCCCAAATCCACACGGCCCTTGCCATTGGAATACAAAGCCTTTCCGGCTTTCAGGTCAATCGTTGAAGAAGCCGTTTCCTTCACACGGAATTCTGCCGATTCGGTTGTAACGTCGGGCGATTCACGCAATGTAAGCTTCAACTTCACCACGTCGCCCGCAGCCAGCGGATAAGTCAGATATTGATATGGATTTTCAACCACTTTTCCGTTGACTGTCCATTCATAATTATAGTATAACGGAACTGTCCATTTCGTGTCAATGCCAATCGTACGGCGGCCGTCGACATTCGAAATCTCCTTCAAGGCAAATCCGTTGTCAAAATAACGGTCGCGCGGATGTTCGAGGTCGGCGATATATACACCACGACCATAGTCGGCAATCACCATTTCCTGCGTCGTGTAGCTCAACGACATGGCTCCTGTTTTCGAAGCATTGTAGCCCTGCATCCAGAAATGCCATTCCTTAGCACCGTTTTCAAGCAAATAGATTCCCGTATTCTTGTTTCTTAAATAAATGTCGCCGCTGCCTTCGTGCAACACGAAGTCGTTGACCGTATTCATCCAAGGCAAATTATAGGTCAAGTCCTCCAGCAATGTCAATGTGGAAACATCCCACTTCGTCACATAACTGCGGTTGCTCTTTTTGTGCACCACATACAGAATATTGCTGTTGTCCGGATCGGCGGCAATCGCCTGAATTTCCGAAACGCCCGGAAGCTGAATGTCGTCCGAGAAGGTGTCGCCATTGTCTTTCGAATAATTCAGAATATTGTTTCCCGTTCCGGTCCACAAGGTCGATTTTCCACCGTCACGTGCATCACGCGACAAGGCATACATGTTGACATAACGGCCTTTCACGTCAAGCTGGCGTGCAGAACGGCCGAAATCTTCAATGATGAACAAATTCCGATTCTGCAACACATACCAGTTTCCGGTACAGACATCCGCAGCCGAAATACTCGCAACCCAACTTCCGAACTCCAAGCCGGAAATGCCTCCGCCGCCCGACGGATAATAGCAGGTATTGCCATAAGGGCCAATCATTGCAAAGCTACCTTCATAGCCGCGCCAGTTTCCCCAACGGCCGTCAAAATAAGTCTGAACGTCGACATCCTGAGTATTGCCGAGAATCAGCTGGTCGCCAAATTCATTGGTCTTGATGGAATAGTACAGCTGCTGTCCCATGTTACCGCAGATATTCACCCATTCGTTATTCTTGACCGACTTGTCGCGCATCAGCAGACCGGCATCCGAACCACGGAACACACGACCGGACTTATGAGAGACGATGCAATGGTTGTCCGCATTGTGGCGGGCATTCGACACCGAATAATAATTGCCGTCATCCTGAAGGGAAGTCATTCTGTTACCCCAGGCATATTCCTTGAAATTTTTTCCTCCGTCGCTACTGATGGCCGAACTCATCGAACAGCCGTAAATCCAGTTCGTATCGATGTAGTTTACACCGAAACCGCCCAACCATCCCCAAGGCGCTTCGTTTCCGAAAATGGTGCCGGAACCGATTCCTGCATAGGGTTCATGAAGGGTAATCCAGGTCTTGCCTCCGTCGCGAGAACGGTATAGAGCCGTTTTATTATTGTAGCTGACATTTCGAGAAGCCGAAGCAAACCACATTTCATTCGGGTTGTTCGGATTGATATTCAAGAACGCCTGCGATGTAGCCTCAAACGGGAAATTCACCCCTTCGCAACGAAGTTCCGTACTGTCCTGGTTGAACACCTTGAAATGCAACTTTTTGATAGTATACTGACGTACACCGTTGACAACTTCGCTTTTTGCGCCGTCGTCAAAATACATGATACTCTTCGAAGTTGGGAAAAATATCTTGTTTCTGTCCGTAGGATGAAATACCGATTCCTGGAACCAAAGTCCCCGAACCGTACTTTCCGCACGGTTGTCAAGAAGGGAATCCGGTACATTCACGCGAGTCCACGTGCGGCAAGTGTCTTCACTTATCCACAGGTCGCTCGACCAATAGCTACTGCCCGAACGCTGAACGGCTCCGATAAATTTCAGATTGCCGTCAGCATCACGGAAAGCATGGCCGCGCTTGAAGCCCTTGTGCGTAGCCCCCTCTACACGCGTCCAAGTCTTTCCACCGTCAACCGTTCTGTAAACAGGATTTCCCGTCCCGCCCATAAAGGCATAGACGTGATCCCAATTGTCGGGGTCAACCGGAATGGCCGAATGCGTGGCATAGTTGCGGAACTCACGGTCAGGGATACGGTCAGTGATCAAATCCCAAGTCCGTCCGCAGTCGTCCGTACGGTAAATGCCCGAACCGTCGGGTATTACCATAATCTTGTCGGGGTCTTCAGGATGCACCTGAATCCAATGGATACGTCCCGACGAAGGTTTCGGCTTCGACGCGCGGAAAATGCCCGGCTGACGCTGTCCGGCTTTTCGCGGAGCCGGAGAATAGTCCTCAGTCAGCAGATAATTATTATAAGGTACATCAGCGGAACGCGGCGCCATCTTTACGGCAGCCTTAAACAGTTCGGCCGTATAGGCGGGATCCATAAACTGATACAGCGTATCGCCTCCCGGCATATATCCATAAGTCGGAAGCCATTGCTTGGCGTATCGTCCATACTCCAACGAACCGCGCACCTTCGAACGGTTGCGGCTGATGTAGTCACCCATAATTCTCTTGATTTCATCGGCGCTCCATCCATCACGCGCCAATTTCACATAGACTTCATCAAGCAACAAATCCTCCTGTTTAACATTCTGGAACATAGAATCAGGGATAGACTCCAATCTACTGCGCAGATACTCTGGCGATGGTGTCTTTTCTCTGTTCGTAAACGCTAAAACAACCAATGGGATAAAGATAATCAGAATAAAAAGTTTTCTCATCTCAATTGATTTTACCTAAAACATTAAAAAAACAAACTAATTATTATCTATTCACAATTTATTACACAAACAATCTTCACGTTACAAAATTAGTATCAATAAAATTATTTTCCAAAGTCAAGTATATTTTTCGGACTTTTCAGCGAACTTATTTGACTTTTTCTACATTTTATATGCCAATTTGAAATATTTTCATACCAAAATCAACAATTTTCGCCTTTCTACCGATTTTTATGAATAAATTTGCAACAGGAATCTCAAATACTATCTAATTTCCCAGTGGAAGAATCATACGAAGAAACTATGCTACAAATTGGCGATGCATTGGTCAGTCTTGACCTTATCGAACAGTTTTTTTGCTGTAACCTCGACAAATGCCTCGGCGAATGCTGCATCGAAGGCGATGCTGGCGCGCCCATCAGCAAACAGGAATATGAAAAAATAAAGGAAATACTTCCTGAAATATGGGACGACCTGCTGCCGCAGGCTCAAGAAGTCATCAAAAAGCAGGGAGTAGGATATATCGACGAAGAAGGCGATCTCGTAACCTCCATTGTCGACGGCAAAAACTGTGTATTCACCTGTTACGGCAACAACGGCATGTGCTATTGTGCCATCGAAAAAGCCTACCGCGAAGGGCGCATCGACTACTACAAGCCCATTTCGTGCCACCTTTACCCGGTTCGTCTGATAGAATATCCGCAATTCACAGCGGTCAACTACCACCGATGGAAAATATGCAAGGCTGCCGAAGTTTTGGGACGGAAAGAAAACATCCGCCTCTACCAGTTTCTGAAGGAACCGCTCATCCGCCGTTTCGGAAAAGAATGGTACGACGAACTCTGTGAAGCATGCGAAGCATACCTGGAACAATACGGAGAATAGAAAAATTTCAGGCTCATTTTTTGCTACATTAAATTTAATCGCTATCTTTGTGACATCAAACGGATGTCTCAGATTCTGTTTTTCCATTTTGGCATCCGTGATTCTACTCTAACAATAATCGAAAATTTACACTTTCAGCAACATCCACATCATTTGTAGATGCTTGCTTCTTGCAACGAATATTTTATTTATATGTACAAACTTTCAGATCTACAACAAATGGATCTTCCCGCTTTGAATGAAGTGGCGAATTCGTTAGGCATTACCGACAACATTCAAGGAGAAGAACTCATCTTCAAGATTCTTGACCAGCAAGCTATCCAGGCTGCCCAGAAGTCTTCATCTAATACTGAGAAGAAAACGAAAAAGACAAAAGCTACTAAAACTTCTGAGAGCAAAAAGGCAGCAAAAGAAACAGTTACGGATACAGCAAATGTCAAAGCAGAAGAAAAAGCAACTGCCCCGAAAAAGACAACAAAGAAAGCCGCAACTAAATCAACAACAAAAACGAAACCGGCAGAATCTGAAGCCGACAAACCGGCTGCC
>URMA01000010.1 GCA_900548875.1 uncultured Porphyromonadaceae bacterium
AAGCCGCCAATCTGCCGTCAGCCGTAAGCATCTATATCACGGGCACAAACGGCAAGATGTTCTCACTGTCGACCGAAGAAATTCCGGCAGGAACAAGCACAACGGACGTTATCGTAACCTACACGCCGACAGCAGTAGGCAAACACACGGCACGCATCAACTTCGAATCAGCCGATATGCCGGAACTGAACACCGCCTTTACGCTCAACACCGTCTGCATCGACCCGGCAAATCCGCCGACAATCATCGTCGAGCCGATGGAACTGCCTGAATTCTTGGCTAAGGTGGGCGAACAGCAGCAACAGACGCTGAAAGTGACTACCAAAGGCCTGCCCGACTACGGCAAGGTGAAAATCATGGGTGAAGGCGAAGGCGCATTCCTCATCAACAATACAATGCTGATGAAGGAAATGGAACAGACTCTGACCGTCACTTTCAAGCCGAAGGCAGAAGGCTCATTCACTGAACGCCTCGAGTTCTCCGCTCTGGAAGCAGAAACATTCTATGTAACCATCACCGGTACTACATCCGGCGGTGCTGACCCGGGCGACAAGGAAGGCGACGACCTCCCATTGACGGCTGAAAACCCGCTGACACTGCTCAACGAAAACTTCGACAACATCACCAACAACAAGCCTATCTCCATCGAAGGCTGGAAGAATGTTGCCATGGAAGGCAAACGCGCATGGTGGGGAAGCGATGCCGACGGCGAAAAGACAGCCAAAGTGACAGCCTACGACTCCAATGTGGAAATCGGCAAGGCCACTCCGTGCGAAATGCTGCTCGTCACTCCGCCACTCGACTTTGTCAACTCCAAGACCAAAATGTTCACCTTCCGCGTAATGGGCAACCTGCTGACTGAAGGAATGACCGACCTGCTCGAACTTTGCTACATCGACCTTGAAGGCGGCGAAATGAACGTATTCCCGGTTGAACTGACAATGCCGAACATTGCCGACCTCAACAACGAATGGCAGGAATACCACCTGAACCTTGAAGGACAGGACCTTGCCGACGTATTCTTCATGGGATTCCGTTTCAAGAGCCAGTTGGGACGCGAAAATTCGGCTATCTACTATATCGACGACGTGACTTACGGCCGCGACGATCTTCCGATGATTACTCCGTCCGCAACCCAGCTCGCATTCGAATCGACGAAGGGCGCTACTACGGTTTCCGAAGAAATCACTCTGGAAACGCTCAACACAACCGAGCCTATCACCCTTTCATTAGGCGGACCGAACAAGAGCAACTTCGAACTTACCGTTACCGAACTTCCGGCTACAGGCGGCAAGTTTGCCGTTAAGTTCCAGTCGGACGAAATCGGCGTTCACGAAGCGTATGTGAAAGTTTCGTCACGCGGCGCAGCCGATGTCTATATTCCGGTATCTGTCAACAACAAGGACAACTCCGGCATCGTGAGCATCACCTTCGAAGCATCGCCCGACGTAACCGTCTACGACCTCAGCGGACGTGCAGTGAAGACCGTAATGGAATGCAAGAACCTCCGCCAGGCTACCGACGGCATCGTAGCAGGAACCTACATCCTCAAGGCCGTATCGAAAGCAGGCGTACAGACAACGAAAGTAATGGTTCCGTAAACTATTTACTCAGAAATCCATAAACAATCAGCGGGGCGGCATCTTCAGTGGATACCGCCCCGCTATTATTTTCAATATCTAAAAACGAGAATATAAAGTTTGTAAGTATCTAATTAATTCCATTCTACAGCCTTAAAAACAGCACCGTCGTTGCACAGCAATCCATCATTCATCATATAGTAAATCAACGGACTAGTCACCGGATTAGCTCTTCCTTCGTCATCTACGTAAGTATCAAACACCATATACCAACCTCTCTGATAACCCCGGAAAGTATAGGTTCTTTCTCTGTAATTACCGTTATGATAAGAATAACTTGACACACTAGTCAAATACAGAAAGCCATCCTTTTTATCATCATCATAATAAAAAGAAAGTCCTGTATCGAAATTATAGTCAGGAGCCTTTCCGCTATACTGGAAATCAAGATAAAGCTTAGGCCCATTTGAATAAGGTATCCATCCTTCCGTTCTAGGAATATTATCTCCCGTTAAGATTTTTGAAACCGATGTTGAAACATACACAGTCTTTTCTGTATATGCTTCCTTAACCTCATACCAAGTGCCCTTTTGTGCAACAAATTCAAACAAGGTACCTTTATGCGTCTTATACAAGACATCCGCATCCAAACTTGGAGCATTGCGGACATTTACACCAGACTTTGTAATAGCCACTACTTTCTCAGGAATTTTGTAATTCTGAGCCATCACACACGGGCTAATCAGCAAGCTGACAAGTAGCCCAAACAAGAACTTTTTCATATAAATATTAGTTTAAAATTACTGCCAACACACACGATACCCCACCTTAATTCCCAATTAGAGAAAGACACGGGAAAAACACTCCTTCACATCCCCAAACTACTGAATTGCCAGAAAGCACCATAATCCACCAGCATAAATTTTCCTACAGCAATCCGACTAACAAATTACAAAAGGTTAAGGCAGTTCTCCATATATTGGATCAGGCAACAAAACTCTTTAGCTACCTTTTTACAAATATAAAAACTATTTATCATTCATTTTGCTTTTTTACAATAATTAATACAGAATATCATTAAAACCACAGAACTCGATTCTGCCTACTGCCCGTTTGAAAATAAAAAACACAAAAAATAAAAACCAGCCAATTAATATTGCATATATAAAAAACTATTTGTACTTTTGTGCGCTAATTTTTCCGAATAGGCTCTACAAGCGATGTCATTTGCGCATCCGCCTCACGGGTTAACAAGTAAATCTATATTAAACAGATGTACGCAATTGTAGAAATTCAAGGACAGCAATTCAAAGCAGAAGCAGGTAAATTCCTGTATGTCCACTATCTCGGCGAGAACGTAAAAGAAGGCGATGTAGTTGACTTCGAAAAAGTTCTCTTGATTGATGCCGACGGTGCCGTTAAGGTAGGCGCTCCTACCGTTGAAGGAGCAAAAGTTGTTTGCGAGGTTAAACGTCCCCTCGTGAAAGGTGACAAGGTAATCGTTTTCAAGAAAAAACGCCGCAAAGGCTATCGTCGTAAAAACGGCCATCGCCAATGCTTCACCCAAGTAGAGATCAAAGACGTAGTTGCATAATCACTAAAAGTTTAAAGAAATGGCACATAAGAAAGGTGTAGGTAGTTCTAAGAACGGACGTGAATCAGAAAGCAAACGATTGGGCGTCAAAATTTTCGGTGGTCAATATGCAAAGGCAGGCAACATCATCAAACGTCAACGTGGTACAGTACACCACCCGGGTTTGAACGTTGGCATGGGCAAAGACCACACTTTGTATGCACTTGTTGACGGTACTGTAGTCTTCACAGAAGGAAAAGGCGGACGCCAATTCATCAATGTGAAGCCGGTTGAAACAGCTGAAAACTAATCAGCGCCGACCGCGACACAGTATCTTTGCAAAAAAGATAAAAAAATGACGATAGCTAACGGCTTTCGTCATTTTTTTATTCCAGTTCTGTCATTCGACTTTAGACGGGTTTCGCGCGGATGTCCGGCAGATTGATTTCCGCTGTTATCGAAAATGAAAAAGCAAGATATCGACAACAACAAGGAGCTTTCAGAAAACGCACGAACAAACGCAAATCCACAATTGACGGTCTAATGACTGATTTGAGTTTATATATCGTAAAATCTTTCCATCAAACATTTCATGCGAAAGGCCCAATCACGAAATTTCTGGTATCACATTCTTGCCGTCATCACGGTAGCCATTTGGGGAACGACTTTCGTTTCCACGAAGATTCTCATCGGCAACGGACTCAATCCGACGGAAATATTCCTCTACCGCTTTGTCCTTGCCTATGCCGGCATCCTGTTCGTGGCGGGCAAGCGCATGTTTGCCAACAACCTATGGGACGAGTTCACGCTCCTGCTCGCAGGCATTACCGGCGGATCGCTCTATTTTATCACCGAAAACACGGCACTTCAACTCACCACGGCATCAAATGTGGCCATGATTATAGCAATAACGCCGCTCCTCACAACGCTATTGTCGGCACTGTTTTTCAAGTCGGAACGGCTGCGCCATCCAATACGCGTCATAGTCGGTTCGCTGATTGCTCTCATCGGCGTTGCAGCAGTTGTCTACAATGGTAATTTCGTGCTGAAAATCAATCCGCTGGGCGATGTTCTTTCGTTTGCCGCAGCGTTGTCGTGGGCAGTCTACAGTCTGCTGATAAAAAGGATTACCAAACACTACCCCACGGTGTTTGTCACCCGAAAGGTGTTCGGCTACGGCATTCTGACCATGCTCCTCTACCAGCTTGTCCATCCGACAACATTCCACTGGAGCGCACTAACCGTAACAAGCGTATGGACCAACCTGCTGTTCCTCGGACTGATTGCCTCAATGGCCTGCTTTGCCGTATGGAACCTGATTGTAAAGAAAATAGGCACGGTGAAGCCGTCCAACTATCTGTATATTAACCCGGTGGTCACCATGATTACGGCCTCACTCATTCTCGGAGAACAGGTTACGCTGCTCTCCTTAATCGGAATAACGGGAGTACTGCTGGGAGTCTACATCTCCGAACACAGGCGCTAACGCAACACGATGCCGGTCACAATCCGGCCCGATTTCACCCCAAGAGCACGGGCGGAGAAAAACCGTTCGGGCTGACAGCGCGTGCACAGCCCGGATGCCGTAATATTTTCCATGGGAACACCCGCACGCAACATCCAGAAACGATTGGCGGCAACAAGGTCGATATGTGCTTTTCCCGTAACAGGATGACGCACCATGATATCCTCCATCACATAGGGCTTTTCGGCAAACTGTTCGACTACCTCATCGCCCACCTCGAAACAATCGCGGCAAATCGACGGTCCGAACACCACTTTCACATCTTCCATACGGCTTCCCATCGCGGCCATGGCCTTCAATGTTTCCGTGGCTATTCCGTTCATTGTGCCCTTCCAACCGGCATGTGCAGCGGCTACGATTCTGCGGCGAACATCGTAGAACAACATCGGCACACAGTCGGCCGTATAGACACCGGCCATTACCCCGGAACGGTCGGTAACAACAGCATCCACACCGTCCAGACACTGCTTCAGTTCTGTCTCCGACAAGGAGAAAAAAGCATCGTCGGCAACGGTAACCTTCACACTGTGCACCTGCCGCGGAAGCAAGAGACGGTCCACGCCCAACCCCCTGCGCAATTCTTCGCGACAAGCCTCATAGTGTTCCGGCACATCGCCCGTGTAGTCGCAACAATTGAATTCAGAATAAGGGTCAAAACAGTCGGCAGCGCCCCGCTCTGTCGTAAAAGCGAAGACGCTGCCGTCGTTTCCGTTTATATCAAGTTGTCTAATCGTCATCATCCTTATAATCATCCGCCCAGTATTCGTCAGGCCATTCCACGTCCCATTCTTCCTCCTCTTCGCCGGAAGACTCGTTTTCAAGCACGAACTCATCCTCTTCCTGCACACGGTGGCGCACATCAAGGTCGCGGTGAGTAATGCGTGTCGGGATTCGGTTGTCCTCATCGTTGATAGTCCGCCAAAGCACGTCCTTCAATTCCGTCAGGCCCAATCCCGTGACCGAAGAAATAAACACGACAGGAATGCCTTCCGGCAGATGGTCGCGGCGCATTTCATCAATCAAATCCTCGTCGAGCATATCACATTTGGTAATGGCAAGCACACGTCCCTTATCCGCAAGGTCGGGATTGAAATGCTCCAGTTCACCCAACAGAATTTCATATTCACGCTTGATGTCGTCGGCATCGGCAGGCACCATAAACAGCAGCACGGCGTTGCGCTCAATGTGGCGCAGAAAACGCAGTCCCAAGCCCTTGCCTTCGCTTGCTCCTTCGATGATACCCGGAATGTCGGCCATCACGAACGACTGCGAACCGCGGTAGCTTACAATACCGAGATTCGGCTCCAATGTAGTAAACGGATAGTCGGCAATTTTCGGTTTTGCAGCCGAAATGGCTGACAACAATGTGGATTTTCCGGCATTCGGAAAACCAACCAAACCAACATCGGCCAGCAACTTCAATTCGAGGATAATCGACTTTTCGATAGCCGGTTCACCAGGCTGCGCATAACGGGGCGTACGGTTCGTTGGCGACTTGAAATTCCAGTTGCCCAAACCGCCGCGACCACCACGCAGAAGCTTTATCTCCTGCCCGTCGTCGGTCACCTCGCAGAGGAACTTGCCCGTATCGGCATCATAGACAGCCGTTCCGCACGGCACTTCTATCACCTTGTCCTCGCCGTCCTTACCGAAACTGCGTCCTTCCGAACCCGGCTGTCCGTCGCCGGCAAAAATGTGGCGCTGATATTTCAGGTGGAGCAACGTCCACAAGTTACGGTTACCGCGAAGGATAATATGTCCTCCACGCCCGCCGTTACCACCGTCGGGACCGCCTTTCGGCACATATTTAGCACGATGAAAGTGGCACGAACCCGCGCCACCCTTGCCCGAACGGCAAAGAATCTTAACGTAGTCTATAAAATTTGAACCTGCCATAATAGGTGCAAAGATACGGAAAAATACTGAAAGAAGAGTAAATAGACAAGGAAAACGCAGTTTTCAGGCATGGCTGCGCCGAACCGCCTCTCCCCAAAAATCCAACAATTATTTACACCAGACCGGGAAGTCGGCAAAAGCAAGCATTTCTTTATCTCCGCGGCTGTCGCCGTAGGCATGCAGGATGTAGGAATCCCGCTCCGGTTCAACTTCCAACAAACGGTTTATCTTTTCCTGACCATAACAATTTTTCGACAAAAAACGACCGGTCAACCGACCATCTTTCACTTCTACTTTTGTAGCCAATACCTTGTCAACGCCCAAATTCAAACACCAGGGAGCAACCCACTCCTCCACACTTGCGCTGACCACATAAACACGATGACCAGCTGATTTATGTCCACGAAGCGCAGCAACCTGCTGCGATTTCTGCATAGCCGGCAAAACGGCGGAAAAGTCCTGCCCCAAACGAAAAAATCGTTCGTAAGACATTCCACGGAAAAAATAGGAGAACACCCGCTCCTTAGCTTTCCAGTTAGGATAAAGTTTGAGCTTGAAAGCTACCAGATAAGGGCTGTTCAAAAAGAAACCGATCAAAAATGCCCTTGTTCCAAAAACGAACTTGATAAATTCAAGAAATGAGTCTTTACGGATAAGCGTACCGTCAAAATCAAAAACGGCAACTGTCGGTTTTTCACACATAAATAATGACGACAAAGGTTAATATCCAACACACAATACAAAAATGTATGAACCGGTCACGCAACAGCACATTTGTAGGGCTGCCACTTTTCAAGTCAACAATAGTCAGCTGCAAATATCGCAAAATGCCCAACAATACCCAAACAGCCGACAAGTACAGATAATTCGAGCTGTAACGCTCCACCACTTCCGGCGAAACCGTATACATGATATAGCAGACCATTGTCACGGTAGCAACAATGCTGATAACCTGATTCATGAACTGCACATTATAACGGACCACATTTTTGCGGGCAACCAATCCCGTTTTTTCGTACATTACCACATCGTCACGACGCTTGGCAAATGCAAGAAACAACGCCAACAGGAAAGTCATCAGAATAATCCAATGACTGATATAGATGCCTGCAGCAATGCCACCGACAACCACTCGAAGAACAAATCCCACGGAAATGATAAAAACATCTATCAGGGCAATCTGTTTCAACTTGACACAATACAGTATATTCAGCACAAAATAGCTTGCCAATACGACGATAACACCTGTCATCACCTGCCTGTCCGCACTAAAAAAGACTGCGACTCCGGCAAACGCAAGCACCAGCAGCAATCCCATAATGATATAGGCAACGGCCGGAGATATTTTGCCGGAAGCAACCGGACGCTTGCACTTCTTCGGATGTAACCGATCAAGTTCTGCATCCCATACATCATTGAAGCAATAAATGGAACTTGCCACAAAACTGAATGCCAAAAAAACAACTATGGCAGGCATCAAATAGCCCGCATCCAACAAATGGCGGTCAAAAAACAGTGGTAAAAACACAAATAAGTTCTTCACCCATTGTTGGGGACGTATCAATAATATTGCACTTTTCATTCTTTGCTTCTTTTAGCGATAAAACGATGTTCGAATCCATAGGCTGCCCAAATCACAATGGTGAAAAGGAATGGATAATGATAGCGGGGAGACACACTGAACAAACACGTCAGCAGTATTCCGGCAAGCAAAATCAACAGCAGCCAACCTTTTTCAGAAACGATTTCCTTACGGTGAACAAAAAGCGAGTAGCAGAACAGAATACCGACCAAATAGTAGACGATACTTTTGGCAAACATTTTCGCAAAACGCTCAAACAC
Source organism: uncultured Porphyromonadaceae bacterium (assembly GCA_900548875.1). Classification (GTDB taxonomy): domain Bacteria; phylum Bacteroidota; class Bacteroidia; order Bacteroidales; family Muribaculaceae; genus Limisoma. Next base: position 8,417 of record URMA01000010.1, read on the forward strand.
TCCCACAGAGGCACCTCCGGTAGCCACACTGTCGACAAAGCCGTTACCGCCAAGAATCGGACGGTCGGCCCAGGAATCTTCCACAAACAATCCGCCGATTTTAAGCAGATAGAGTTTCACAAATCGTCCGGGGTTATCCTTTATCCATTCAAAAGCGCGCTCTTTCCAAATGGCATCTTTTTCAACAAAAGTCAGACTTTTGGCATTTTCAATATAGCAAGTGCTTGTCGAATCGCGGAACAAAGACGTAGCCACGCCGCCATACGCCTTGTCGTTGGCAGTCATAATCAAATTACAGCCCGAGGTTGACGACTGGAAACAGAAATATCCAATTTTCTGCTGAGTGGCGAAACCAACCACCAATGCAAAGGCAACCATCGGCACAACAAGGGCAAGATAACGCTTCCAATTATAACGGTGATAAAGGAAATACAGAATAACCACAGGCACAAATATAACAACCAGCGGACGAATCCAATTGGCCAATGCAAACAGCAAACCTGCTATCAGTACATGACGCATCTTTCCGACTACACACAGGCAAAAAGCAGTCAGTGACAGAAACAGGAACGGAACTTCCGTACCGGCAGGTACTACGACAAAGTAATTAGAATACAACAGGTTGTAGAATATTACGCTCAACAATGCCGTACGCGTAGAGAAAAACCGCTTAGCCAGCCAATAAATTTCATAGACAATACCCAAATTCATCAGCAGGTTGAACACCATATTGAAATTAACCGTTCCGAACAATTTCAACTGAAGTATAAAAAAATTGATAAGTCCGGGGGCCCACAAGTATGAATAATACAGATGTTCACTCATCGGATACCATTCTCCCCGATTGAAACAATCCTGAGCCAATTTTATATACTCTCCCTGGTCACTGCCTTGCTGTACACCCCAGAATTTTACTATCAATATAATTTGAACTACAACCAGCAATACGGTTGACCATATTGCTATTTTCTTCAATTTCATTTCCGCTATTTTTAAATATTCATTATTGTATGCAAAGATAGCGAAAGGCGAGAGCAGAGGCAAATGAAAACGCAGTTTTCAAATTTGACTATGCCGAGCCGCATCCTATCTTTTACAAAGATAGCCGAAACAACACATCTAATATTCAAGCACCTATTCAATTAGCACTTATTAACATTCACACATCCAGCGTCAGGCCTTCGTTGGCGAGGAGGGTTTCGGAGAATACGCTGCGGGCTTCGTCGAGGAGGGGCGTGTCGTCGTCATAGCGGGAAGAAAAATGCCCGATAAGCAGCCGCTGGACTTCGGCATCGCGTGCAAGGGTAGCTGCCTGAAGTGCGGTGGTATGGCAGGTTTCTTTGGCACGAGCGGCAAGGTCATTCAAAAACGTAGCTTCGTGATACAGCAAGTCGGCGCCTTTCACCTCATTGGCGACAGCCTTCAGCGGAAGGGTGTCGGAAATATAGGCGTAGATGCGTGCCGGGTCGGCAGGTGTCGTCAGGCGTTCGTTGGGAACGACCGTTCCGTCGGGCTTCACATAATCGTCACCGGCCTTGATTCCTGCAAGACAACGCACCGGCACTTCATGAAACTTCACCATCGCGGCATCCAGATGCCGCAATTTCGGCTTTTCGCGAAACACGAATCCGACTGTCGGCAACCGGTGTTTCAACGGAACGGTGTTGACCGTCAATGCCTTGTCCTCGAATATCACGTTATTTCCGTAGCGATAAGGAGCGAAATCCACGTCCAGGTCATGCGAAGAATAGTCGATCAGCGGCTTCAACAGCGCCACACCCTCTTCGGGCAGATGCACCGTCACCCGTCCGCCGCAGCCCGTCAGTCCGATTGTCGACAACAGCCCGGGCAGACCATAGCAATGGTCGCCATGCAGATGACTGATGAATATATGCCGCAAACGGTTCATCTTGAAACGCATGCGGGCAAACTGCATCTGCGTGCCTTCGCCGCAGTCAATCATGAAAAGGTTGTCGCGGAAATTGATTATCTGCGAACTCGGATGATGCCGGAAAGTCGGTTTCGCCGATGCACATCCTAATATCGTTACCTGAAATTTGTCCATCGTTACGCTGGGTTTAACTACAAATTTAGCATATCCACGGCAATATTCCGCCTTCACAGGCAAAAAATATGAGTTTCCGCCACGGAGAGGGCGACGATTCCCGCAAGTTTTCTTACCTTTACCCTTGGATAAGACTTGCGAAATACAGAAGAATGGAAGAAAACAGAGAACGCGACTTGGCCCGGGATTTAATCGAATCGACGGGAAGGAATCTTTATCTGACCGGTAAAGCCGGCACGGGAAAGACAACCTTCCTGCGGCAGTTGCGTGCCGACTCGCCCAAACGCATGGTGGTGCTCGCCCCGACAGGCATAGCCGCCATCAACGCCGAAGGGATGACCATTCATTCCTTTTTTCTGTTTCCGTTCCTGCCCTACCTCCCGAACGAGGCATTCGGGAAGGAAGCCAAATACAACTACCATTACCGAAAGGAACGGCTGAAGCTGATACGCAGCCTTGACCTGATTGTGATTGACGAGGTGAGCATGGTGCGTGCCGACCTGCTCGATGCCATCGACGATGCCTTGCGCCATGTGCGCCGCTGCAACCTGCCGTTCGGCGGCGTGCAGATGCTGCTCATCGGCGATATCCAGCAACTGCCGCCCGTTGCCAAGCCCGAGGAATGGCAAATGCTTTCGGAATACTACGACTCGCCCTACTTCTTTTCCAGCCGGGCTTTTCAGGAAGGCGATTTTCAGGCCGTGGAACTGACCAAAGTCTACCGCCAGAGCGACGGCCGTTTTCTGGACATTCTGAACAAAATCCGCGAGAACCGCTGCCTGCAAGCCGACCTCGACGAACTGAACCGCCGCTATCTGCCGGAATTTGAACCCGACAAGGACGACAACTACATCCAACTGACTACCCACAACAGCCAGGCGCAGAAAATAAACACCGAAGAACTCGACGACCTGCCGGGCGACACGCATACCTTCGCAGCAGAAATCAAAGGCGAATTTCCACCCTACTCCTACCCGACGGAAACGGAACTGGTACTGAAAGAAGGCGCACAGGTGATGCTGGTGAAAAACGACTCTCCCGAACACCGCTACGTGAACGGTTCGCTTGCCGAAGTGGTACGCATCGACGACACGATTGACGTAAAACTGGCTTCCAACGGCGAAACCATCAGCATCGAGCGGGCGGAATGGTGCAACACGCGCTACATTCTGAATCCGGAAACAAACAACATCGAAGAGGAAGTGCTGGGCACTTTCGTGCAATATCCGCTGAAACTGGCGTGGGCCATCACCATCCACAAAAGTCAGGGACTGACCTTCGACCATGCCATTATCGACGCTTCGGCGGCATTCGCCCACGGACAAACGTATGTGGCACTCAGCCGCTGCCGTTCGCTGGAGGGGCTGGTGCTGAGCGAACCCGTTCCGCCAAGCGCCATTATCAACGACCGGCTCGTCAGGAATTTTACCAACAGTCTTCAGCAATACATTCCCGACTCGGAACAGTGTAAGGCGATGAAGCAGAACTATGTCATCGCCCTGCTCGACGACCTGTTTGACTTCGTTCCACTGCGCCAGGCTCTGGAACGCATGGAGCGGCTGCTAAGCGTGAATCTTCCCGACAAGTGCGCCCAACTGATAACCGACTATCAGGCGGAAAACGAACGCATGCGGACGGAATTGGCAGAGGTGGCACAGCGTTTCCACAACCAATACCGTACACTGACGCTGCAAAGCGAAAACCCCGAAAGCGACACCCTGCTGCAGGAACGCATCAACCGCGCCACAGCCTACTTTGCAGAAAAAATGCAACCGCTGCAAAAACTGATGGAAGCAACATTCGTCACCACCGACAACTCGGCCCTGCAAAAGCGCATCGAAGAAATCTGCGGCGAACTGAATCAGCTCACAAACGTGAAACTCGGACTGCTGAACCACGTCAACGAAAAGGGCTTCCACGTGCTGGACTACCAACGGCAACGCTCGCTGCTCCTGATTGCCGACAACCGCACAACAGCCCACGCCCAGCTCGAAAAACCGATTGTCGTACCCGAAGGCATCAGCCACCCGCTGCTCTACAAACGGCTGGCGGAATGGCGACGGGAGAAATCGAAGGAAACGGGCGAACGCATCGTCAGAATCCTGCGCACGGCCACGATTGTCGCCATCGTAAAAGAACTGCCGACGACAGAAAAGGAACTGCAGGGAATGCCTGGATTCGGAAAGCAAAAGCAGGAACTCTACGGCAAGGAAATTTTGAAAATCATTATCGCCTACCTGGGGAGAGGATAACAAAACCACCGCGGCACACACCCGTCTTTGCATTTTTTTAATTACCTTTGTGACACGATGAAATTTCAGAAACTATACATATTATCCGCATTAATGCTCGCCGCCGTTGTCAGCAGTTGCCTCCGATTTGGGGACGAGGCAAAAACCGTGGCCGACGACATTACCGAAGCCGTAGAGAGCAAGGATTTCAACCGCCTTGCGGAAATCAACACGGCCTTCCGCGCCTCGCTGTCCGACGACAAGGACACGCGCCGCGAACAACGTGCTGCCCTCGCCGCTCTTGCCGACGATGCCGACAATGACACGGTCGGCATTGCCATTCTGCTGGTAGCACAACTTCCTGATAAATGTGGCGAACTGCTGGTGAACCGTCTTATCGAAAACCGGTCGGAAGAAAACACGAAGGAGATGTTCCTCTCCACGCTGTCGACCGTACAAATGCTGTATTCCCATCTTGACAGCGAAGACTTTGTACTATTCAATCAGGCCTATCAAAAAGGCATCGACCGACTGAGCATCGACGAGCAAATGAAAATCTATTGCGCCATAGCGTCGCCCGAAATGATTGGCGAAGTGATGGCCGACGACGTGATACGCTCTGCCGAAACGCCGCAGCAACAGGAGGCTTTCGACACCGTCAACCAACGCATTTCCTCATTAAAAACAAGCTATAAACCTTCGGAATTCGAACGTATGAAAAACGCCTTCGGGCGCACATTGCTTTCAGCAGGCGGCGACGAATGGCTGACGGCGTTTAAATTCTAACTAAATCGTCACACCTATGAAAAAAATCGAAGAGTACATAGAACTGGCCAACAAGGCCGTCGAAAATATCAGCTATCCGACAGAGCCCAACGGGCTGTATGAACCGATCCGCTACGGAATGGCACAAGGCGGAAAACGCCTGCGCCCGGCTTTCCTGCTTGCCGCCTGCGACGCCGCCGGTGTGGAAGCGGAAAAGGCCACGAAACAGGCAGCCGCCATCGAAATGTTCCACAATTTCACGCTTCTTCACGACGACGTGATGGACAAGGCCGACCTGCGCCGCGGAAAACCGACAGTATGCAACAAATGGGACGACAACACGGCCATCCTTTCGGGCGACACCATGCTCACCCTCGCCACTGAGCTGCTTGTCGACGGCATCGAAGCCGAAAAAGCAGTCAGCCTGCTCCGCCTGTTCAACCGCACAGCCATCGAGGTTTACGAAGGACAGCAGTATGACATGGAGTTTGAAACGCGCAACGATGTGAGCATCGACGAATATATCCACATGATCCGCCTGAAAACGTCCGTTCTGTTGGGCTGTGCCTGCAAAATCGGTGCAATGGTGGGCAACGCTACGGAAAAACAATGCGAGGCGCTCTACAACTTTGCCATCCATCTGGGCATTGCCTTCCAACTGCAGGACGACCTGCTCGACGTGTACGGCGACCCGAAGGTGTTCGGCAAGGCCATCGGCGGCGATATCCTCAACAATAAAAAAACATTCCTGCTCATCAATACCATGAAACTGGCCGAAGGCGACGACCGTGCGGAACTGCAACACTGGCTGAATGCCGACGCGCCTTTTGCCGGAGAGAAAATTGCGGCCGTTACGGCACTCTACAACAAATTGGGAGTAGATGAACTCTGCCGGAAGGCCATCGAACGCTACAACGCTTCCGCCCTCGACTATCTCCATGACTCGGGCTTCGGCGAAGAGCAACAGGCATGTTTCGAACAGTTTGACAAAATGATAATGGGACGCAACAAATGATCGATACTCATTCACATCTCTATTTGGAAGAATTCGACAACGACCGCACGGAGGCTATGCAACGTGCGGTCGCTGCCGGTTTACGCCATCTGATTCTGCCGAATGTCGACCTGGAAACGGTAGAACCGATGCTGCAACTCCACAAGCAATATCCGAAATACACCTCCATCGCCATGGGGCTGCACCCCACATCGGTAGGCGAAAATTTCCGCGAAGATCTGGAAAAGACGTGCGAACTGCTCGACAGCTGTTCCTGCGTGGCCGTAGGCGAAGTGGGCATCGACCTTTACTGGGACACGACCTACAAGGAACAGCAGATGGAAGCCTTCGACACCCAGCTGCATTGGGCCGAAGAACGCCATCTGCCGGTCATTATCCACTGCCGGGAAGGATTACAGACAATAGCCGACGTATTCCGTAACTTCAGCGGCACGCTTCCCTCGTGCGTATTCCACAGCTTTGGCGGAACAAACGACGATGTAGAACTTATCCGCTCTTTCGGCGACTTCTATTTCGGCATTAATGGAGTAGTGACGTTCAAGAACTCCAAACTCTCGGAAACACTTCCTGCCATCGGGCTTGCCCGCATACTGCTGGAAACCGACTGCCCTTATCTCACACCCGTTCCCCACCGGGGCAAACGGAACGAAAGCGCCTATGTGCCCTACATCGCACAGAAAGTAGCCGACACGTTGGGAGTTAGCATTGACGAAGTGTCGGAAACTACCGACCGCAATGCGCAGAACCTGTTCCGCATAACGATATAAAAAAGAAAGAGAACCCGAAGGTCCTCTCTCAAAGCAAAAATATCATACAAATAAATCTTTGTTTAGTAGGAATGTGAGGGCAATAGGAATTGTATCCTCACCCACTCCCACAAAATTACAAAAAAAATTTTGTCCGGGCAATCTATTTTCACAAACGCGCCCGACCAAAATATAAAGCGGAAGTCCGTCACCCGAACTTCCGCTTCTTCTTATTGTCTGATTGAATATTCGTTATCGTTATTTTACAGCCACTTTCACCACCTTGCTGCCTACGCTCACAAGATAGATACCGGCCGGAACTTTAACAATTGTTTCACCTTCGCTCAAAAGTGCACCGCTCAATGCAAACACTTTCACACCTTCGGCAGCACCCTCAACGCGAATTTCACCAGCACCGCCAATCACTTTCACATCGGCAGCCTCAACATCAGCTACGGAAGAAGGATCGCCAGTCGGTTCCAATGTAAACTCACCGGTTTTAAGATTAACTGATACAACATACCAGCCCGTAGGAGTTATAACACATCCATCATACCCCTTTAGCAATTTTCCTGTTTCGGCTTCTTTTGCCAACCCCCAAGAATATCCCAATTGATTTTCTAATTTATCATAAACACGCCAATAGCTATAAACAGCGTCTTCGTTTGCTCCAATCAAATTTATCGTGCCGCTATATTCTCCTTCATTTTCTGTTGCGGCCAACATTGAATTAGCATCAGCCCATTGCCAACCTGTATTGTCACCAATAACATATACATTTTCTGGGAAATTAATTAAGAGAGTGCCCGTCTTTATATCAAACAAAATTTGCGAACAAACAATGTCAGATGCAACAACTAAATCAGCAGGTTCCGATGCAGCTGTTTTATTAGTGAGAATAAACGATTCTCCTGACACTATAGTTTCTGTTCCACCATAATTGCTTCCAATTGACCAGCTTGCATCAGCAATCTTAAATTTACCTTTCGATAAAATTTTGTCAGTTAATTTGTATAAACCGTCCCCTACATATTTAAATTTCCACTCATCCGGCGTACTCCAATTGTTCACATCACCTCTCAAATATAGTTCTTGTACTCCGCTTTCAGTAAGTTCCAAAGTAGCACCTTCTGCAGTTTCTGTTAATTTTACACTGTTGCACGCCATTGCTGAGGTCAAATTGAAATTTGAGCCATCCTTAGCCAAAGCATATTCCTCGCCAAAACCCAAATCTTCACCATTTGAACCGTACACGATAGTTCCATCCAATGATGTAATACAGAATTCACCATTCAGTTCAACCTCACCCAACGTATATACGGCATCAGCCATACGGGTAAACTCAAGGTCCTTAACAAGTTCATTAACAAAATCTATCCGATAATTTTTATCCTCACCGGCAAGGGTTATAAGTAACTGCTTGTTATCCTTATTAAATCGAATTTCCGAACAGGTCGCATCGCCGAGCATGTACAAATTGTTACCTGAATTTCCAACCAATCCATACTCTACACCAGGAATCACGGCCGAACCATCACCACCAAAATTGATCTCGCTCCAGTTAGCATCACCAATTTTAAACTGCCCAGTCGGCAATGATTTACCAGTAAGAATAAATACGTTCGGATCGGCAGTTTCCTGAAACTCCCATTCAGCTTTGGTTTCGTCCGTGGCATCATTAAGCCAACCATTTACGTCTCCTCTTAAATAAATACCGCTACCGGCATTTGCAACAAAAGCAACCAGTGCTAAAAGCACTGACATAAGTGTAGTTTTTTTTCTCATAATACTAATTTTAAGTTTATAATAGAATTGTCAATTTTCTTTACAAGGTTTGAAATAAGGTATTCACTTCACGGTGGAAATTCATAGGTTATCTCAACAGCAAATATTATTCAATTACAAATGTAAACAATGTTATTTCCTCAAACAAATAATATCCGCATTTTTTACACTCATAATCCACAATAAAATCCAGATATCTCCACAACAAAACGCTTAACCAGGAAATCCGCATACGCGAAAGTTTCAAAACTTTTTCCGCAAATAGTTTGAAAAATAAAATAACATTCCTATCTTTGCACTCGCTGAAATCAGCAACATAATTCAATCTATGGAGTGATGCTCGAGTGGTTGAAGAGGCACGCCTGGAAAGCGTGTATACGTCAAAAGCGTATCGGGGGTTCGAATCCCCCTCCCTCCGCAAAAAACCTTTAAAATAAAGGAATTAAAAACGCCCAATTTTATACTTTAAAATATAAAGTTGGGTATTTTTATTTTTTTGATTTTTCTGAATCTGACATTTCTGTCACAATCTCGTGATGTTGCCAAATATCAACAATTCTGTCGTTTGAACTATTAAGAAAATTATTAGAGTCACTCCATTCTAAGGTAGCTATTCTTATTAGGTCCGAATTTTCTCTAAACATTTTACACGCTATAGCATTATTATCATTGCAATATTTGGGATTCCCACATTTTTTGTACAATTTACAAAGCTTATTCCCAAGCATATCTTCTGTTTGCCATTTGCATAATTGACAATCTTTTTCTAAGTATCCCGCAAGATAAGCTTTGACTTTACCTACTACATATAATCCCCCACTATTGATAAAAAAAGGAATACAATCATTGTAGGGCATACTTATCTCATAAAGTCCTTTGCGTATGCTATTGTAGTTTTTACATGTAATAGTGTTTCTATCAATATAGCATTTCATTGTAGGATACAATATAAATTTTTGAAACGGTCTATAGAATTTATTTGTAACTTCTTCTTTTCGCTTAAAATTATATAATCTTACGGACACATCCTCAACTAAAGTTGATGAATTTATTATATTTAAAATATCTTCTTCCTTTTGTATAGGAATCTCAATAATTCGAATCCCAGAATCAATCTTTTCTTTACTACATTCGTGGGTCACAAATATTTCAATGAAAATAGGAGCATCAAAACCTGCATTGTTTTCGCAATAGATATCTGCAATAAACCCTTTATAAGGATGTTCTTTTATGCACTTTGAATAATATTGTTTTAAATTAAACTCAACCTGTTTAGTCTTTTTACAATCTTCATCATTATGGAATCTGCAAGTATCATAATTATTGCATTTTTCATAACTATTCATGCTTAATGTTACAGAACTCGCTTTATTAAACCAGTTTACTAGCATTATTTCTGCAATAGAATGTAAATATTTATCATATGAACATTTCTCTGACTTGTGAGCGAAATGCCATTGACGAACATTACCACACTTCGCAATCATTTCTTGGTGGCAATAAGGACAAAAATAATGTTGTTTATTAGTCTTTTCAATACATTTCACATCAATAATATTATTACTTGTGTCTAATGCAAAATGTTGATATTTATAATGCGCTTGCATATTGATTATATCATATTAATTATGATTTTCAAACAAGCTAGATAAAGCTCGCCTAATAGCTAACCTAATATCATCAGCCTCTGTTTTTCCTTGTCCTTCTGCTGTGCAAATGCAAACCACTTCATGAGTATCGGCTGAAATAAATTGTATGGTGACCTCTATCGTATAGCCTAGCCCTTTATTTCTCCTTCCACTTTCACCATAGTTTACAATTAGAGTTTCTTTACTAAGATCTGATTTAAGTTCTGGCAATATAATAAAACCATTCTTTATTAATTCTCCAGAAATCACATCACTTGGATTGACACTATTACTTATTGTCGAACCATATATACCATAGACACTACCATAAGCGCCACCAGAGCTAGATGTCAATTCCTTTGTTGGTGTAACAAATGCATATCTATAATTCTCAATTGGAGCGTTTTTGATAACAACTGGGGCTTTTAATGAGCCACAGCTACAAAACAACAATGTTGCTAATACTACTAAAAGCCAATGTTTAAGTGTTTTCATCATATCAATTTTTAGTATTAATTTTCTACAACCTACTTAATATACTGAGATTTATCAAATTCCCAACTGCATAAAGATGCCAACTATTTAATTCATCTTTTTATCCGAAAATATGATATCACATACAAATTTAATAAAATTCCTCTATATTTTATTGTAAACACAAACTTTTTACTACTAATCTTACATAATGCAAGATTTTCATTAATTTCCCTTTCTATAAAAAACAACTCCGGGGCAGCTGCTGTGTGCAGTTGCCCCGGAGGTAGTATGGTTGAATTTCAACGATTAGCCTTGTTTCTTTGCGCGGAGGCTGTCCCATGTGAGATAGCCGATAAGCAGCAAGTACATCACAACGCCTGTGATTTGCGACGTTGTTTCGTCGATAGTGTGCGAGTATTCGAATCCTGCAAAACGCATTCCGGCACTGACTACGCCCATCAATGCACCGCCGGCAATGAATCCGGAAGCAAGCAGCGTGCCGCGTTCCTGACGTGCATTGTTGAGGTCCTTATCCTTTGAACGGTTGCTTACAAACCAGCTGATAAGACCGCCCACCAACAGCGGAGCGTTGAGTTCCAACGGAATGAACATACCCAAAGAGAATGCCAAAGCCGGAACACCCAGCCAGTTCAACAGCACGGCAAGAATAGCGCCGACACCGTAGAGCATCCACGGAGTGTTGCCGCCCATCATTAACGGCTCAATAACGGCTGCCATGGCATTTGCCTGCGGAGCGGCAAGCGCATTAGGACCGGAGAAACCGTAAACCTTGGCAAGGATAAGAATCACACCGCCTACGGTTGCAGCCGAAACGAATGTCCCGACGAGTTTCCACGACTGCTGTTTTTGCGGAGTGCTGCCCAGCCAGTAACCGATTTTCATATCGGTCACCATACCGCCGGCCATTGACAATGCCGTACAAACCACACCACCGATAATCATGGAAGCCACGATGCCGGAAGCTCCGTTCAAACCGATAGCCACGAAAATGGCCGAAGCGATAATCAGCGTCATCAGTGTCATACCTGAAACGGGGTTTGTTCCCACAATCGCAATGGCGTTGGCCGCTACGGTTGTAAACAGGAAGGCTATCACAGTCACCACGATAAAGGCAATGACAGTCTGGAACAGGTTATGGATTACTCCGAAATAAAAGAACACGAAAGTCACCACGAGAGCCGCAATAAGCGCAAACGTAAGCACTTTCATGGAAATATCCTTTTGCGTGCGCACCACTTTCTGAGCGGCTCCGCCCTTGCCTTTCAATTCTCGGCCGGCCAAACCGACTGCGCCACGGATAATGCCCCACGACTTGATGATACCGATGATACCCGACATGGCAATACCGCCGATACCGATATAACGGGCCTGTTCGGAGAACAGTGTTTCAGCGGCAACGTCGGGCTGGCTCATGCCCAACAACGGAACAATCACATACCAGATAAACGCACTGCCGGCAAAAATAATGAACGAATATTTCAAACCGACAATGAAGCCCAAACCGAGCACGGCGGCTCCGGTATTGATTTTGAAAAGCATTTTAGTCTGTGTGGCAATTTCTGCACCGAGGGCTGTGGCTTTAGTGGAAAGCGTTTCGCTCCACCAGCCGAATGTAGACAGCAGGAAGTCGTAGATACCGCCCACCAAACCGGCTACGATAAGCGGCTTTGCCTGATTGCCGGCCTTCTCGCCCGAAATGAGCACCTGTGTAGTTGCCGTAGCTTCAGGGAAGGGGAACTTTCCGTGCATATCGGAGCAGAAGTATTTACGGAACGGGATGAACATCAGAATACCCAGCACACCGCCCAGCAGGGAGCTAAGGAAAATTTCAAGGAAGCTCACCGTAATGGCGTCGCCATAAGTAGCCTGAAGAATGTAGAGCGCAGGAAGCGTGAAAATGGCACCCGCCACAACGATACCCGACGAAGCTCCGATGGACTGGATAATGACATTCTCGCCCAGAGCGTTCTTTCTTCGCATCGCACCCGACAAACCTACGGCAATGATGGCAATAGGAATGGCAGCTTCGAACACTTGTCCCACTTTCAAGCCCAGATAAGCAGCGGCTGCACTGAAAATCACGGCCATCAGCAGACCCATAGTCACAGAATAAGGAGTCACCTCCGGATACGCCTTGTCGGGACGCATCACCGGGATATACTGCTCGCCCGGTTTCAGCTCGCGAAAGGCATTTTCAGGGATATTCAATCCCTCTTTCTTCTTTTCGTCTTGCATTGTTTATTTATTAATTAAAATTTCATTTCAAGGTTATTGTTGCGAAGATACGAAAATCTGACGGCTTTTTCCGAGTTTTTGTAAAAGAATGTTTTTGGGTGGGGGTTATAGTATATGGGTTAGCGGTTATGGGTTATAGTATTGAGATTAGCGATTAGAAGTTACGGGTTACGGATTTGAGATTACAAATTTCCAGAAAAGGCACACACTTCCACCAATAGCCCATAAATACCAACCTTAAACCACCCACTCTAACCTATATACCATAATCCATATACTATAACCCATAACCTCTAATCCCTAACCCAACAAAAAAAGGCACCCTTTCGGATGCCTTTCTGTTGGTTTATGCTATTTACTGTTGATTACAAGTTTGCAACATTGTATTTTGCAAATTCCTTATCAACGGCAGCTTTAGCTTTCAAAGAACTGTCCATAGAGATAGCCTTGCGAAGGTTAGCGTAAACGCCTTGTTCGTTGCTTGTGCGAGCAGCTACAACAGCCATCATGTAGTAAGTAGTAGCGTTCGGGTTCTTAACGGCGTTCAAAGTAGCCTGAGCAGCGCTATAGTCGTTAACGAGGATCTGAGCAAGAGCAGCGTTGTTTGACTTAGTGTCGCCAAATGCCTTAACGGCTGTCTGATAGTCACCTTGTTTGATGTAGTAAACACCCATAGCGTCATTCAAACCGTCAACACCTGCAGCGCTACCGAAGCTTTCGCGAGCACCTGCATAGTCCTTGTTCAACATCTTGATAAGACCAAGGTTCATCTTCACTTCGTTGCTTTCCGGAGCAAGTTTAGCTGCCTTTTCGAAATTAGCCTTAGCTTCGTCGTAGTTACCTTCTACGAATTGAGCTTTACCAAGGTTGTTGAAGCAACGGTAGTCGTTCGGATACAACTTAGCGGCAGTAGAGTAGATTTCAACCTTTTGCTTGTTGTCGTTAGTCAAAGTTGCACAATAAAGAATTTCGTCAACTGAAAGCTTGGAAGCATCTTCCTTGTATTGAGCCTTGATTTCGTCGTCGCTGCGGCCGATTGTGTTGATGGAAGCAGTGATGCGAGAGTAACGCAATTGCGGAAGGATTTCGTCAGCGAGCTGATCGAATACAGAAGAAAGGTTACGGATTTCCTTTTCACGTTGTTCCGGATCCTTGTACATTGAAAGTACGCTCAAGATAAGGTCCTTATCCTGGATATTGCTTTGAGAAACGAGTTTCTGGAAGCCGTCCCAGTCTTGTGCAGTATATTCAGAAGTCAGGTCACCGTAGTTGGATACCTTTTCGTCCTTCAAGTTCTTTTCTACATATTTCAATGTAGATTTTTCACGATTTGCAGAAAGTTTTTCGTTCAACTTCACACCACCATCAGGAGAAGCGAAAGAAGAAACGTGGATACCTTCGATTTCCTTATTTGCAGCAGCGCTTGCAGCCTTCACTGTATCGTTGAAGCCAGTTACCTGTTCCTTCTTCAATTCCTTAGAACGGATGTTAGCCTGGTTGATAAGGAACATGATGTCGGCATCATATTTTTCGTTGATGATGCGTTGGTATTTGTCGGCTGCAGTTGCAGGGTCAACTGTAGAAGCGTCAGCCAAAGTAGCTGTTGCAAGAACGCCTTCACCTACCTTTACACGAGGAAGAACGTATGACTTCTTGCCTTGAACAACATTGAAATCAAGATAGAGTTCGCTGTCCATCATGCCAGGATTGTAAGCGAAAGTAGCAGGGATAGAAACTGTTCCGCCTTCATTGTAGCTGATAACCGGGTTGTTGCCTTCTACCTTTTCACCTTGGAATGTGTAAGCCTGAGAAGCAACGGCTGTAGAGTCTGTTCCGTAAACAAGATACGGAGTAACTGTTACCTCGGCATTCTTCTTGAAGAATTTTTGAGGAACATTAGCTGTAATCGTAGCGGGAACCTGATCGCCTACAACTGCAAGCGGAGTCGGGTTAGTTGTAAAATAATCAGAAGCGAAAGGACTCATCTTCTTGTTACAACCGGTCAATGCTACAGCGGCACCGACCATTAGATACATACCTAATTTTTTGTTCATAGTTATTAGTATTGAAATTAGAATTCTTTCTTTATGCAAAGATAATGCAATCCGTCATATATTAAGATAATATTGCAATTTTTTTTGACTTTTTTGCCGTTATCGAATGCAAATATAAATAGCTTTTCTCCTTTTTGGCTCAATTATTTTTAAAATATAGTTAAAACCTTTGTTCCAAAGGAATTTATATTGAGGTAACAACAAAATGGCAAAATTGTTCATCAAAACTGCCGCCCAGCGGTTTTGAGTTTGTTCCCTTTTCGCATTTTTATGCCGGCAACGGTTTTATTTTTGCCGAAAAAACAAGCCATGAACACACAGGAAAAACAAAACTACGGCAAGGCACTTGCCGATGCCGCCCGCGAAGCATGGGAAACGCTGGAACCCATGCGTGCAAAACGACACCGCAACAAAAACTACACCTACGGCAACCAGTGGTGCGACATCATGACCGACGAATACGGCAACCGCACAACGGAATACCGCCACCTGAAAGAAAACGGGAAAGACCCGCTGTCGAACAATCTCATCCGCCAGTTGGTGAAAAGCATAATCGGCCGATTCCAGGCAATGAACGCCGACGACGGAGAAGATAACCCGGCATTGGCCGAAAATGCCGCAACGGAAATCGACAGCCGAGCATTCGAGGAATTTCTCATTTCGGGCTGCTGTTTTCAGAAAGTATGGCAATCGGCCTCCAACGGCCGGCCGTTTGTCCGCATCGACAACGTCAACCCTGAACGGATGTTCCTCAACCCTACGGCTGATGTCAGAGGCTGGGACTGCGAACTGATTGGCCAGCTGCACGACTTCTCCCCCTCCGACCTGCTGGAACGCTTCTCAGAAGGCAGCCGCAACAGGGCCGTCGAATTGCTGCAATTGTTTGACGAGACCGGCAATACCGCCGGTCCGCAGCTGCCGGCCGAGTCAGCAACAGCCGGCAGTTTCAGCCAATGTGCCGTTCCCGGAAAGATTCGCATCATAGAACTTTGGAAAAGGGAAAGCCGCGAGGCGTATGAATGTCACGACAGAAAAACCGGAGAAATTTTCACCGTCAGCCCGCACAACAGATCCGCCATCGAGGAAGAGAACCGGCAACGCCAACAGAACGGCGAACCGACCACGACCATGCGCTGGACGCTGCAACGCCACTGCCGATGCTACTGGCTGGCCCCCGGCAACATCATCAGCCAATACGATTCGCCCTACCGCCACCGCTCCCATCCTTTCGCGTTCAAGCTCTATCCGCTGACCGACGGCGAAGTGCACTCGATGGTAGAAGACGTAATCGACCAGCAGAAATACGTGAACCGCCTCATCACCCTCGTCGACCACATAATGGGAGCCAGTGCGAAAGGCGCACTGCTCTACCCCGACAATATCCTGCCGGAAGGCTACACATGGGAGGACCTCCGCTACGCATGGTCGAAACCCGACTCGATTATCCCCTACCATCCGCGCGGCGCCGGCGACAAGCCGCAGCAGGTGTCGGCCAACGCCACCAATATCGGGGCCTACGAAATGCTCGACTTGCAGATGAAACTCTTTGAACAGATTTCCGGCGTGTCGGGCGTGCTGAAAGGACAGACTACGCAGCCGGGCGCTGGCATACAGCTCTACGAAAAGGAAATCGAAAACGCCACCATCGCCCTCAACGACATCTTCGAAACCTTCAAGGCCTTCCGCAACCAGCGCAACGAAAAACTCGCAACCGTATAGTCTTTCATAATGCACTATTGGAAATTTGACGCAATTTTCTTACCTTTGAAAAAGAAAGGAGGCGGACGGCACATGCAGCCAAAGCCGTCTCCTGCTATAAATCAGCAAAAACGACAAAGAATGAATATTACCGTTTATTTATCATCGAAAACAAACATCGACCCAGATTTCAGCAAAGCCGTTGAGGACTTGGGGAAAGGTATAGGAGCCATGAAGGCACGCCTGATTTACGGCGGTTCCAACGCCGGACAGATGCACCTGCTCGCCACAACGGCGAAAGCCGCAGGAGCGACTGTCACCGGAATCATACCGGAAACCTTCCGCCACATTGCCGACCCGGTTGTCGACGAAATGATCTACACGCTCGACCTGAACGAACGTAAAAACAAGCTTATTGCTTTGGGGCAGATATACGTGGCACTGCCCGGCGGCATCGGCACGCTCGACGAAGTGATGGCAACGCTGGCGGAAATGACCATCGCCAGAAAATACACGAAACCCATCATTCTCATCAACGTAAAAGGCCTGTTTAACCCCTTCATCGAACAGTTGAAAAAATTCACCGAACTGAACCTTGCCGACCCCGAAGCTGTTAATGTAGTTAAAGTGGTCAACACAGCCGACGAATGCATAAATCTAATAAAAACCATAAATTCTTGAGACAATGACAAAAAAAAGTAATGTTTATACAGCGACCGGCGACAAAGGAACAACCTCTTTGGTCGGCGGTAAGAGAGTTTCCAAATGCGACATCCGCATTGAAGCCTACGGCACGGTAGACGAACTGAACTCTTTCATCGGTCTTCTCGAAAATTTGCACAACATTCCAAGCGAAACCAAACTTTTTTTGCGCGTAGTGCAAAACAAGCTTTTCAACATAGGGGCTTATCTGGCCAGCGAAAAACAGGCGAAAGCTGACGGACTTGATACCGACGACATCGAACGCATCGAATCGGAAATTGACCGTCTCGATGCCGAACTTCCGCCGTTGCACAACTTCGTTTTGCCGGGCGGCAGCCGGATTTCATCGATGGCACACGTGTGCCGCACCGTCACCCGCCGCTGCGAACGAACCATTGTCGCACTCGCCGAAGAAGTCACTATCGACCCGAATGTGATTGTCTACGTCAACCGTTTGAGCGACTTCTTCTTCGTTTTAGCAAGATTTAACAATATTCACAATCAAATTGAAGAAATTTTCTGGGATAAAGATTGCAAATAATGTTTTATATTGTATTTTTGCGACGTTTTTTAATCGACAAAAATTATGTATTGGACTCTTGAACTTGCATCAAAACTTGAAGATGCACCTTGGCCTGCAACCAAGGAAGAACTTATCGACTACGCTATGCGTTCGGGTGCACCTCTTGAAGTAATTGAAAACCTTCAGGAAATGGAAGATGAGGGCGACGTGTATGAATGCATCGAAGATATATGGCCTGATTACCCAAGCAAAGAAGACTTCTTCTTCAACGAAGAAGAATACTAACAGCAACGCATAGGCAAAACAAAAACTTCAGCGCGACAGACAATCCATTAGTCTGCCGCGCTGATTGTTTTTAAGGCCTTTTTCAGTTAAAATGAAAGACTTTGCTAAAATCCATAAATCATACCACATCGGGTATAAAGCACTTATTAGACAGAAGTTTTATACCCAATATGATATAATTCAAAATAATTCTGTATATTTGTACCCGAACTGATATAATTTACGATATGAATATGCTATCAGCCACAGTCAAATCGTTGCGCAAGCAATTCAATATGACACAGGAGGAGCTTTCCATCAAGTCTGGTGTCGGACTAAGGTTTGTCCGTGATCTGGAACAGGGAAAACCTACCTTGCGTCTTGACAAGGTAAATCAATTGCTTGATTTCTTCAATTATGAGATGGTTCCGCAACCGAAACAATATAAACAGCGATGAAACGGGCAAATATATATTATAAGAATATATTGGCAGGAGTCCTTACGGAAGGGGATGACGGTTATGAATTCCATTATCTTCCGGAATATCTGACATCGAATGAAGCGAAACCAATCAGCCTGACCATGCCTTTGCGGAAAGAGGTTTACAGAAGCAATGTGCTCTTCCCCTTCTTTGACGGACTTATACCAGAGGGATGGCTGTTGGATGTAGCATTGCGTAATACAGATATAAGTCTGCTTGACAGAATGTCTCTGCTGCTGCTTTGCTGCCAGGACTGTATAGGAGCCGTAAGTGTTGAACCTGTAGAAGAGGAGGAAAGTGGAAATGAGTAAATGCTTGTATTGTTACCGTCCGCTTGAAAAGGGGGAGAAGGATTTTCATGTCAAATGTGCAAAGAAGTTCTTTGGCACTGAAAAAGCTCCGGCTCTGGATTACAGTTGTGAAGAATTGGAAAATCTGGCCTTGCAGGTCATCAAAGACCAGACGTCCCTTACTGGAGTCCAGCCAAAATTGTCCTTGCATCTTAATGAACATGAAGGAAGTCAACGGTTGACTATTGTGGGATTATGGGGAGGCTTTATATGTAAGCCTCAAACAATACAATTTGACCAGATGCCGGAAACAGAAGACCTGACCATGCATTTGGCAGAATTGGCTAAAATCGACATAGTGCCGCATACATTGATGCGTATGGCTGACAATAGTCTGTGTTATCTGACAAAGAGGATTGACCGCTCAAGTACCGGTGAAAAGGTGGCGATGGAAGACATGTGTCAGTTGACAGAAAGACTGACTGAACATAAATATAGAAGCAGTTATGAACATATCGCCAAAGCGATAGTACAATATTCTTCAATGCCCAAAATGGATGTGACAAATTTCTTTGAAGTTGTGTTATTTTCATGGATTACAGGCAATAATGACATGCATCTGAAGAATTTTTCATTGTTTGAACCGAATGATGGCAATATACGCCTGACTCCGGCTTACGATATGCTGAATGCCGTAATCCTGAATCCGAATGACGATGAGGAGTTGGCCTTGACTTTGAATGGGAAAAAGAAAAAGCTGAAACGGTCGGATTTCATAACATCAGGTATGACAATGGGTGTTGAACAAAAGACGATAGAACGTCTTATCGACAAGTATGTAAAACTTTTGCCTGAAATGAAAATGCTTATCGGCAATTCGTTCCTAAATGATGAGTTTAAAGACAAATATACAGAGCTGATTGTTGAGCGTATCGGTAGAATCATGGAATAGTATTCTACCTGTCACCACTATTAATTATATCGCCCCAGACGGCGTGGTTTATTTGTGCAAATTCATTGATTATTACATAACACACTGATAATCAATATAAATAATTTATTCAACGAGGAAGAATACTAATAGCAACGCATAGGCTAAACAAAAATCTCAGCGCGACAGACAATCCATTTGTCTGCCGCGCTGATTGTTTTACGGCCCCTGTTCCTCTATTGAGAAAATAGCATTATTGAAGAATAAAGAATTATAGAATTTGATATAGATGCATTTATTATTGTTATCTTTGTTTCTGACCGTTCCAGATTATGTTATTGGTCATTATGTAATTCTTAAATAGTCACCCCTTAAAAAGCCAATTTTTGCGAGATATTGTTCTGACACATTATCTCGCATATTTTTTGGAGCATGCACCAAAGAGCTTTCATTGCTCTTTTGAAGTTATAGGCCGCTGCCGCCAGAAGAACGTTCACAGTATCTCCCACCACACCTTTATAAAAGTTGCGGCCCAATCGGTAATCTGACTTCAAGTGACCTATTGTTGGTTCTATGCCTGCACGCTTGCAGAAGAGTTTTTGTTTTTTCAGCTTCTGATAACGGCTGTCCGATTTCTTGGGAACATCGGGGAGTATAATCTTCGTCCCGTTAATTTCCTTCCTGCCTCTGTATCCTCTGTCACCGGCCAGTACGTTAATCTTTCTTCCGGTTAGCCGTTCTACCTGTTCCAGGGCAGACTCGATGGTATGCCCGTCATATTCATTGCGAAAGGACATGGCTCCAAGAATAATGCCTGTGACAGAACGTATGACGGATACCTTGTTGCCGAATTCGTATTTCTTATGTTCTTTGCCCTTGCTGATACATTGCACTTCCGGCTCATGAAGGGAATAAATTTTTTTCCTGCTGTTCCGTCTTTGGGATAGAACAGTTTCGAAGAGGTCGAGCTGCTTGTCATAGTCGTGATTCTCTTTAAGATTACGCTTCAGCTCCCTGACCAGTCTTCCGGCTATCGTACGCAAACGCCTGTCTGCCTTAAGGGCTTTTTGCCTGTTCTTGGGATGATTCCGGAAACGTTGGTCACGACAGATCGCCTTCAGCACAAAGGTGTAGCTTTGACGCAGGGGAAGACCATGCTTTTTCACAATGCCAAGAACTTTCTTCACGATCTTCTTATGCAACTTCGCATCCGTGGGGTAAGTGATATTCTTTTCCTGAACCGTAGAATCAATAAAGGCCGTATCATGATGGTGGTCATCATCGTCCTCGTTATTCACACGAATGCTTTCCTGAAAAATAAGTTCAATCCCGGCTTCACCGATACGTTTACGGAAATGAACCAGTTCTGAAGAGGCACATGGGACTGACGGAGTGAACTCCTGCATGCCACAGAAATACTGATAATAAGCGTTTTCGCTCCATTGTTCTACCAGAGACTCATCTGACAGATTACGAAGGTGTTTCAGGATGAGCAAACCACACATCAAACGGATTGGCTTGCCGGGACGGCCGTTGTCCTGACAATACAAGGGTTGAAAAGCTGTTTCAAATTTACCCCAGTCTATTTTATCTGCCAACCGGTAAAGTGGGGGGGATTGGTCCAGCATGTCAGACAGGCTGCTGAATAGGGAAGGGCTATTATTCGTGTTTTTAATCATAAAATCTGCAAGTTTCTTAGCATAAAGATAAGAAAACTTGCAGATTTATCAAAGAGTTTTATTGGTTAAATTAATGAATACCAGCAAATAAACATATTTTTAAGGGACGACTAAATAAAGAAATTATTATGGGTGAAAATAATGGTTTAAATCAATTGGGTGAGCTTCATAATGCAGTTCATATCATAAAGAATGCGATTCTTAATAGTCAGGAACGTGCTTTAGGTCTAATAAATCAGGAGCAATTGGCATTATACTATGGCATTGGAAGATTTATATCAGTTAATACCAGAAATAAGAATTGGGGTAAAGGATTTATAGAGGCACTTAGTGAACAGTTGCGTAAAGAACTACCTGGATTGAGAGGATTTTCTGCCCCTAGTCTACGAAAAATGCGAACTTTTTACGAAGAATGGAAAAGTCTTTCTAATATTTCGTTCGTTGAAACGAACAAATTGGCAACGAACAAATCAAATTCGTTCGTTGAAACGAATGAATTACCCATCATTCATTTTAATGTAGGTTCTGATTTCCCTATATCTGCATTTATGGGCATAGGATTCACCCACCATTATGCCATAGTAAGCAAAGTAAAGGATATGGAACAGAGAAAGTTTTATATTCAGTTTGCGTTTGAAACCAAAGCCAAGGTTGATGAATTAGAGAAAATGATAAAATGATGATTTATATAATCATCAGGGCCAAATACCGAATAATTTCAAAAAAATATTCCAGATAAGCTTCAAGCATATCGAGCCATCTCAATGTTTAAGGATGAATATTTACTCGACTTTATTAATGTGGAAGAATTATTTGTACGTGATAAAGACAGAGATGAGCGATTGATCGAGCAAAGTATTGTGCAGAATGTAAAAGAATTTATTATGACATTCGGCAAAGACTTCACATTTGTGGGAAATCAATATCATTTAGAGAAATATGGAGTTGAAGAATTTCCTGATTTGCTGTTTTTCAACAGAGAACTTGCATCTCTAGTTTGTGTAGAATTGAAGGATGGTCCATTTAAGCCCGGATATCTTGGTCAGTTGGCTGCATATCTTCGTATTCTTGACGATGAGGTCCGTAAACCAAATGAAAATCCTTCCATTGGCATTATTCTTTGTAAAAGCGCAAATAAAAGATTTGTTGAGTATGTTATCCAAGATTACGATAAGCCTATGGGTGTTGCAACCTATAAGACCTCTGCAGATATGGATGAACGACTCAAAAAGCTACTTCCACCAATTGAAGAATTGGAGAAGTTACTTTAATCATTAAAAGAAACAATGAAGCTTACTCCATTCTACTTTTGTTTGTCAAAATAACATGTAATTTAGACAACTTGTTGAACATAACGACTAAACAACTTTCTTCAACGAGGAAGAATATTAATGGAGACACAATGATATGATTATTTCCGGCGGAATTTGTCGCAATACTGCGACGGAGTCATTCCGGTCTGCATCCGAAACATTCTGCTCAAATGTTGGGGATAGTCAAACCCCAAGTCATAAGCCGCCTGAGCAACAGTCATTCCGTCCGCCAGTTTGTTCTTCGCACATTGGACAATAAACTGACGGATATAGTTGCTGGCAGTGTCGCCAGTCATCCGCTTTACAACGTCACCGAAATAATTCGACGACAGGCACAATTTGTCCGCACAATACTGCACAGAGGGCAGCCCCGATTCCATCTGCAAATTTTTGTCGTAATAGTCGCGCAACAGAGCATTGAAGTTCATCAGAATATCCGAATTCGCCAATTTCCGGGTCAGAAACTGCCGATTATAGAACCGTTGGCAAAAGTTCAGAACAAGTTCTATATATCCTACGATAATGGCATCCTGAAGTTCGTCGTGCTTTTTCTGAAGTTCTTCCTGCAACTGCCGCATGAGCGACACAAAAATATCGTGTTCCTCGTCTGTCATATGCAGAGCCTCGTTCACCCGATAGTCAAAAAAGGAATATTCCTTGATTTTCTTCTCCAAAGGAGTGTTGTGCAGCAAATCGGGATGGAAAAGCAACGCCCAACCCGTCAGCATCACCTGTTCACCATTGTCTTCCTTACCTCCAATCTGCCCGGGAGCAACACAAATGACGGTTCCCTTTTTATAGTCATACTTTCCACATCCGTAGGCCAAATCAATATCCGCCTCATCATGGAAAAAGATTCCGTAGACATCATAATTGTTCAGACTGTGACGCACGGGTGACACAGCCTCATAACTTATGACACTGACCAAAGGATGGGTATCAACATGCCCAAGCCAACTGCTGTAGTCACCGACATTCCGAATTTTCCTAATCCTGCCCATTTCAGTCCCAAACATTTTTTATCCGAAAATCAAATTCCATCTTCGTTGTAAAGATAGCGAAAAGAGAGCAGAGAGACAAACGACAACTTGTTTTTCAAGCACATCTATCCCACAACGTATCCTATCACATGTAAAGATACGGAAAATCCGTAAAAATGGTACAAACTCCCCACATATCGTTACAAACGTTTCCGCCGTGGCAAATAATTTTGCATTGTAAATAAAAAGGAAATGCTTAAAGATATACCCGCCGAGCTGTATCATGATGAAACGGTCAGCTTCATTGCCGACCGCTATCACACGACGACACAGCACATAATAGCCAGCTTCCTAATCCAGGACGGAGTAAATGCAAAAACCGACCGACAAAAACCTATCGTTCTGGAAGAAAACGAAATGGAGATATTGAGGGGGCTGACGGATTATATTCATTTAAAAAGAAACGCATTATGGACAGAAGAGATTTTTTAAGAGTGTCATCATTGGCAACATTATCGGCCATAGGCACATGGACAGGCTTATCGAATGTTCTTCCACAAACCGCACCAACTACAGAGAACCGTACACCCGGCCAATCGAATACGTCACAAGACATGGAACACCGCAAGCTCGGCAAGCTGGACGTATCGGCCATTGGCCTAGGATGCCTTCCGATGGTGGGTTACTATGGCGGAAAATATGAGAAAAAGGAAATGATTGCCCTCATCCGCAGAGCATATGAAAAAGGCGTGACCTTTTTCGACACAGCCGAAGTCTACGGCCCCTACACCAGTGAGGAATGGGTGGGCGAAGCTCTTACACCGTTCCGCAATGAAGTGAAAATCGGCACCAAATTCGGTTTCGGCGTTGAAGAAGGCAAGCCGACCGCTCTAAACAGCCGCCCCGACCACATACGCCGCGCCGTCGAAGGTTCTTTGAAACGACTGCGTACCGACCACATCGACCTGTTGTATCAACATCGTGTCGACCCACAAATTCCGATGGAGGACGTGGCCGGTACTGTGAAAGAACTGATGCAGGAAGGCAAAGTGCTGCATTGGGGATTGTCGGAAGCTAGTGCCCGTTCCATCCGCCGAGCCCATGCCGTATGTCCTCTTTCAGCCGTACAGAGCGAGTATGCCATCTGGTGGCGCGAGCCGGAAACGAAAATATTCCCTACCCTTGAAGAACTGGGAATCGGCTTCGTTCCCTATTGTCCGTTAGGCCGGGCATTTCTCACTGGCGTTATCAACGAGAACAGCCGATTCGAGCGCGGCGACCGCCGATGGAACCTACCTCAATTCACCCCGGAAGCGCTGAAACACAATATGCCACTCGTCGCACTTGTCCGCCGTTGGGCTGAACGAAAAGGCATCACTCTCGCTCAATTCGCGCTCACTTGGATGCTGTCGCGCAAATCATGGATTGCACCGATACCCGGCACAACGAATCCCCTACATCTTGACGATTTCCTCGGTGCCGCCACTGTCCGCCTTTCGGCATGGGAAATGGAGGAATTCGACAAGGAATATGCAAAAATCGACCTGATGGGACATCGTGCCGACCCGTTTACAGAAAGTCAAATCGACAAATAATATTCAGACTTATGGACTTTATTACACTCAACAATGGCATAAAGATGCCGATGCTTGGCTTCGGCGTCTTCCAGGTGACCGACAACGGCACTTGTGAAAAAGCAGTCAGCGATGCCCTCGCAGTCGGTTACCGCCTTATCGACACGGCATCTGTCTATGGAAACGAACGGGCCGTAGGTGCTGCGCTCGGCAAAAGCGGCATTCCTCGTGAGAAGCTGTTCATCACCACCAAAGCATGGATTTCCGAAATGGGATACGACAACACTCTCCGAGCGTTCGACTCGTCGCTGGCAAGATTAGGCCTTGATTATCTCGACCTGTATCTGATTCACATGCCTTTTGCCGACTACTATGGTGCCTGGCGTGCGATGAAAAAACTATACGCTGAAAAACGGGTCCGTGCTATCGGAGTCTGCAATTTCGAACCCGACCGCCTGCTCGATTTGTGTCAAAACACGGATATTATACCGGCAGTCAATCAGATAGAAACCCATCCGTATACCCAGCAGACAGAAGCCATGCACATCATGCAGTCGCTTGGCATACAAATGGAAGCATGGGGACCGCTGGCTGAAGGAAGAAACGGCCTGTTTTCCAATCCTGTCTTGTCGGCCATCGGACAGAAATACGGAAAAACGGCGGCACAAGTCGTGCTGCGATGGCATCTGCAGCGCGGGGTTGTCGCAATTCCAAAATCGGTCCACAAGGAACGTATGACGGAGAATTTCGAAGTCACAGACTTTCGTCTGTCCGAAGAAGAAATGCAGACAATTGCCGCAATGGATACCGGACACAGCCTGATTCTTGACCTTCATGCGCCTTCCGAAGTCGAAAGGCTGTATCAAATTCCATGCAACAACTGAAAACACCTATAAAACCTTTATCAAAATGAAGAAAATATTCATCATGCTGATACTTTCAGCAATAACAACCAATTTCATTATGGCACAGAAAAAGATAGTACAGACAGCCGGACGCGACCAGTTAGGAGAATTTGCGCCCAAATTTGCGGAACTAAACGACGATGTTCTTTTCGGTGAAGTGTGGAGCCGCACTGACAAACTTGGCCTGCGCGACCGCAGCCTGGTTACCATTACCGCACTTATCAGCCAGGGCATAACCGACAACTCTCTGACATTTCACCTCCAGTCGGCAAAAAACAACGGCATCACGCGCACGGAAATAGCCGAAATAATCACCCATATCGGCTTCTACGCCGGATGGCCGAAAGCCTGGGCAGCATTCAACCTCGCAAAAAATGTGTGGGCTGACGAAACAGCCGACAGCGACAGCAAAGCTGCCTTCCAAAAAGAGATGATTTTCCCAATCGGAGAACCCAACACAGCCTATGCAAAATATTTCGTCGGCAACAGCTACCTCTACCCTGTATCAAACCAGCAGGCAAATATTTCCAATGTCACGTTTGAACCGGGATGCCGCAATAACTGGCATGTCCACAAGGCCACTAAAGGCGGAGGACAAATGTTGATAGGCATCGCCGGACGCGGCTGGTATCAGGAGGAAGGCAAGGAAGCACAAGAAATCCTTCCGGGCACCGTCATTCACATTCCTGCCGGAGTCAAACACTGGCACGGTGCGGCCGCCGACAGCTGGTTTGCCCACCTTGCAGTTGAAATCGACGGGGAAAACATGTCAAACGAATGGCTCGAACCCGTGACCGATGAAGAATACAACCGTTTGAAACATTAAACACCACCTTTATGTTCAAGACTATTTTAGCAATACTAACAATGATAGGGATACCATTTTCCCTGTGTTCACAACAAAAAACGAATATGGACAAGACTCAAACAAACGCACGAATTCTCGTCGCCTATTTTTCCGCCACAGGCACCACAGCCAAAGTGGCAGAAAAACTGGCCGACGCAACAGCCGGAGAACTTCATGCAATCGTTCCGGCACAACCTTATACCTCCTCCGACCTCGACTGGAACGACAGCAGTTCCCGCAGTTCCAAGGAAACCAACAATCCATCCGTACGACCTGCCATCGGAGGAAAGGCATTCAGCACGGACCGTTTTGATGTCGTGTTTTTGGGTTATCCAATCTGGTGGGACATGGCACCAAGAATCATCAACACCTTCATTGAAAGCCACAACCTCGAGGGTAAAACAATCATACCGTTTGCCACCTCAGGCAGTAGCGGCATTTCCAACAGCATAAAAGTGCTGAAAGAAACATATCCCCACCTTCAGTGGAAAGAAGGGAAACTACTCAATCATGCAAACGACAATGACATCCGGAAATGGGTAAAGCAACTGGGATATTGATACCCATGCTCTATGACCGAATCGAACATTAGACTTTATGATAGACTTTTGCGCAGTTCTCAGACTGATTGCATTCTGCCTTTATCGAAAATGCAGTTGGCATTGAGAAAAGACAGAATGCAAAATGCTGCCAGCAGTGCGTAAGACGACTAAAGAGCCACCCAAACACGCTATTAACAACAAAACCTTTGTTGACCATCTTGGATGATAATAGCCGTTATACCCTTGAAAGTACAACGGCTATTGTTTTTTCTCTCAACCTAAAATAAATATCAAAATCCTATTCCTCACTCAAATTCGAGAATCCGTATCCACTTTGTTGCGGCAACAGGCTCCAGTCTGAAAAATACGGATTATTGAGCAACGATTCCGGAACTTCTCCCGACAAACAATTGCCGGAAATATCGAGGTACCTCAATTTCTTCAAATTACCCAATTCCGCCGGGATTTCGCCAAAAAGTGAACTATCGATGCATATCAGATATTCAAGTTGTTCGAGATTTCCAAGTTCTGCCGGCAATTCCGCTGATACGGTAGAAAAGGAAATTTCGAGATATTCCAACGTCTTTAGTTCCGTTACTGAACGAATATCACTAAACGGACACACTACAATTCTCAAGTTGCGCAATTTTTTAACATTCTTAACCCACTCGGGTAATGTGGATATTAGAGATGTCCCTAAAATTATTTCTCTGAGTTCAGGAAATACAGAAAAATCGGGCATTGTCCTGACAGCCTCTTCCGTCATTAGACTTAAAGAAAGAGCCACAACCTGTCCCATCCCATTAACACTCACTCCATCAAACTCGACAATAGAATTCTCCTCTTTCCACGTATTCCTCACCGAAAAAGGAGCATTTTCCCCCCATTTCTGTCTCAACAGCAAAAGAGCCACTTTGTCAAACTCTCCGAATTCAGTATCAGTAATTTCATAACCTTCCCGCTGGGGATTAAACCAGAAATTAGAATACATCTGACTACGTTTCAAAGATTTAGGCACCTGTCCCGTCAACTGATTGAATCTCAAGTCAAGCATTGAAATTGTTTCGGAAAGTTTGCCTAATGCTGAAGGTATTTTGCCACTAAGCCTATTGACGCTCAGCATCAAGGTCCCAAGATTCGACAAATTTGCCAACTCGGCCGGAATTTCGCCTGTCAGATTGTTGCCATCAAGGTAAAGTCCCGTCAAATCAGCTGCATTGCCAACTTCGACCGGTATTTCACCGCTAAGATTATTTTCACTTAAATCCAGTGCCTCAAGCCCCGGTATGCAGAAAAGCGCTCCACTAAGAGGACCCGTCAGACCTTGGTCAAAGAGTCTGATTTGAAATGTCTTCTTTCCTCCCGTTTTATTGACATTGATACCTTCCCAGTCACTCAATTTTCTATCCATTCTCCAATTCCATTCAGCAAGGGTGCTTTCCGAAGTCAACTTACTGAAAACAGAATAGAGAATTCCTTTGGTAAACTGTTCCATGTCGTCAACGACAGTCACCGAGCATGTGGCCGAACGGGAACCATCTTCCGACAGAATGGATATTTCAGTCGTGCCGACACCGACGGCTGTCACCGCTCCGTTTTGGTCAACCTTGGCAACAGACTCATTTTCGGAACTCCAAACGACATTTTTATTCGAAGCATTTTCAGGAAATACTTGTGCTGAAAGCGACACAGTTTCGTATTCCTTTTCAAAAGAAAGCGTTGCGGCTGTGCGATTAATTGCTACCGCCTCCACAGGAACATAGCCATCTATATTTTCAGACTGACATCCAGCAACCATCAGAACAACGGCAGCCAACAACATAAAACGAAAAGCTTTCATCCGTAAAAAGATTTAAGTACTACAATCTACGATTTTTAAACATATTATTTACCTAATCAGGCACACATTCTTCGTTTGCGAATATACGAATTTAAAACGACAAATAATGCATCCCAACTGCATAAAAACGAGAAATCCCCGCCAGAGAGCTGACGGGGATTTCTGCAAGTGAAAAAATCTTATTGTTTAACAAGAGTTGCCTTGAGCTGGTTAGCGTCGCTCAAGTCAAGCGTTATCTTGTAAGTACCAGCATCGGAAATTGTGCAGTTAGGAGCATTGAGCGTACCGAGATCGTCGAGGCTACCGCCGAGGCTTACATCCCAAGCGTTGTTGGCGCGGAATTTCAATTCACCGGCTGTCAAAACTACAGTACCTTCCCAAACGAGTCCGCCATTGTAAGTAAGGGCAGTTTCGCTGTCCCAACCGCCAGGAGTAGCGTTACCGATAACTCCGAACGAATTGATCTTAGTAGCTACGTAAGTCAAATCGTTAAGGTCGAGTTTGAAGTACATGATACCTGTTTCTTCCAGCGCGATGTTACCTCCGTGGTCAGCCAAAGTGCCTGCTTCAGCACCGGCACCGTATTGAACAGGTTCCCAATCCAACTGAGCCGTAAACTTGAATTCGTTAGTACCTTCGAAAGTCATGTCAACGAAACCGGTCAGCACGTTTGATTCTTCTTCACAAACATATGATGTACCGGCTGCTGCATTCCAACCGTTGAATGCACCTACGACATACAATATCGGAGTATAGGCCTTAATCTGATAAGTGCGTTCCAGCATGTTGATTTGTACCGTGTATTGGCCGGTTGTATTGATCGTGTAAGCCGAA
This sequence comes from uncultured Porphyromonadaceae bacterium, assembly GCA_900548875.1. Classification (GTDB taxonomy): domain Bacteria; phylum Bacteroidota; class Bacteroidia; order Bacteroidales; family Muribaculaceae; genus Limisoma. Next base: position 38,843 of record URMA01000010.1, read on the forward strand.
GCTTCTTCACCTTGATACAACTTGCCGTTTTCTGCACCAGGACCCCATGCATAGAGGTATTCGTTACCCGGGTCGTTCTTTGCAGCCTCAACATCCTTGGCACCCATAAACTGGATATTGCCCTGTTGCAGCACAGTCGTCAACGAGAACACTGCATCGTCGTAAACATCAGCTTCGCTGTGATCCAACTTGATGAGCGTTTCATCCCAACCTTCACCAAACCAAGCGTCAGTTACGATATAATAAGCTTCGTCAACAAAAATACCCAAGTCAACCGGAGTAACCGTCTGCTCTGAAGCATTCAGATAAACATCAGCGCCACCAATCTTCACACGGGTATCACCGTCCGTGAAATAAGGAGCAAAACGGAAATGTACGGTGCGGGCATTCGGAGTCTTTCCGAATAATGTGCGGAAAGCATTATCCAAATCTGTTTTAGCCACCTTGCTTTCGGTAGTAGCCACCAAAAGTTTGTCGCTGAAATCAGCGGCAGAAGCAACCTCAACGTTGTAAACGATAGTAGTACCTTCGTTCAGTTCCGGGCTCTTGACAGTCTTGATCAATTCAAGAGAATCGCCTTCAAATGTGTTCAAATTGATGGAAGCTGCCAATTCATTGCCAGATGCCACTTCCACACCATCAACCGACATGACCGGAGCCTGCGGGTTGCTTTGCGGAATTGCTTCTTCGTACTCGTCGCAAGCAGTAAAACCGAGAGCGAGAGCAGACATTAAAAATATTCCTAATTTTTTCATATCAATCGTTTTCATTTGTGGCTTCCGCCTGGCGGACTATAAAAATGTCCGCCGGAGTCAGCCGTTTAAGGTTATTATTTTACGCTTGCTTTACCTGTTACAAAGTTCAAATAAACTTTCAAGCCTTGATTTGCTGTTACACGTTCCTGGTCACCGCCTGTTCCACGGTAAGCAATCTTGCCGTCTAAGAAGATGAACTCAGTGTGCCACCAGTCACCTGCCCATGGGTTACCTTCAAGATCCAACGGGTGGATACACAAGCGAAGTTCGCCAGTTGCTGCCAATGCCGGAGAAACGAAATCACCGTCAGCAGTTTCAGGAGCAACGAATGTCCATTCCGGCATATCGCTCCAACCGTTGTCACCCAAACCTGTACAAGCACCATAAACATATACATTAGCCGGGAAGACTGTCACTGTATAAAGAAGGTCACGACCTGACAAAGCAACAGAAACACCGAAGATATACCATCCGGACTTGTTTACTGTAATGTTCTTGTCGTTGTCGGCAGCAAATTCAAGACCTTCAACATTAGATACCAAAGTAGTTCCTTCATATCCGAAGTCACCGCCCCATTCAGCTTTCGTGTTGAACTTGAAGCCTTCGCCTTCTGCAACGTAGCGGATGCACCAGAACTTGTCAGGAGTAGAGTGAACCGGAACCATTTCGGCAGCGTTCAACCATTCCCAACCGCAGAAGTTACCAATCATGTACATTGTAGTTGGCAATTCAACTGCCGGCAATGCAAAGTAAGGAATTACATTCAGCTTCACAGAGTTGGAAGTGATTTCAGAATCCTTCACCTGTGTATTGCTGAGCTGAGACTTAACGCGAACGTAAACAGGTACTGTACCTCCTGCTTCAGCCAAAGCAGCATCAATGTCGGCCTGGCTTTCCCAACCGTAAGTTGTGCAGACACTCATTGCGAAATCGTTAGCATCGATATCGATGTCACATACGCTGTAAGTAGTCGACATAGCTACAGGAGTGGCAAAATCCTCTGTCTTTGACAGTTCAATCGTATATTTGCAGACAGCTGAATAACCGTAGTCCGGCTGAGAGAAAGTCAGGTTGAGAGCACCTGCATTCTGCAAATCATATACACCGTTGGCAAATTGCGGTGTGTTGAGCACAAAAGTTGTCGGTTTCTGATATTGTGCCACTATCAGTGACGGCTCATCGGTTTCACAGGAAGTGAACATCGACAGACCGGCTATCGCCAATAATAAATATTTCAATTTCATAGTATTCACTTTTTAAATGGATTAATAGCCTGCATTCTGATATGCACCAAATTCAGGTTGAGCTGCAATCACGTTAGCCGGAATAGGATAAACGTTCATGTGTGAGCCCATGTCTGTACCGCCGGCAACATAGCCCTTCCATGACCATGTATAGCCGCTTGTAAACTTGTTGAAACGAACAAGGTCGGTACGACGGTGATTTTCCCAGTACAATTCGCGGGCACGTTCGTCAAGAAGGTCGTTAGCCGTTACATTTGTCCAAGTAGAAGCACCGGCACGTTCACGAACCACGTTTACTGCTGCAATTGCTTCGTCAGCATTACCCTTGCCGCCCATAACGTAGCATTCAGCCTTCATCAAATAGATATCAGCCAAACGGAACACCGGAAGGTCTGTATCCGGGTGAGCATTTACATTCAGAACTTTTGCAGATTCTGCGATGTTGTCAACTGCGATAGGCTTAGAATTGTCGGCTTTCGGGAAAGAACCGTCAGCGTTCATGATAAGGTTAGTGAACTTAACAGCAGCATAACCGTTGTTGAACTTCGAGAATTCAGTATTTTCCTTTGTGAAACCTTGAGCTTCCTTGCTCCAAAGGTCATCGCGAACGTCTGTTGAGTTGAACTTGTCGGAGAATTCAGCACGAGCGTGCATACAGCCCCATTGGTCATTCAAACCGTAGTCAAGACAGCTCATATAATATTTCTGGTCAGCCATTGTAGCATTTACGAAAGCTGCAGCCATCAGGAAGCGAGTACCGCCGTAAGCCTGAATGTTAGTTGCATCGTAAGGAATACCCCAAAGGATTTCGTTTTCAGCAGAGTTTGAACCGCCCGGCATGTATTGGTCGTTGTTGGCTGCAAACAATGCATGATAGTTGTTGGCCAAACCTGAGCTCTTGAAACCGCTGCCCTTGTGAGCATCGATAATCTGGTTACAAAGGTTCAAGCACTTTTCATAACCGTCAACTTCACCGTTAGTATAAACCTTAGCGTTCAAATAAACTTTGGCAAGAAGTGCTTTCACACCGTCAAGGCCAACACGTCCGTATGACGGTTTTGCATTGGCAGCTGGCCATGCAGCGATGATGGCTTCCAATTCTGTTGTCAAACGGTTGTAAAGATCTTTACGAGTGATAGGCAGCGGGCTGTCGCCATAATCCATAGTTTCGTCTACCCAACCGCCGTTACCGAACAAGTCGAGCACATACCAGTAAGAAAGAGCGCGGAGAGCGCGGGCTTCCAAACGATATTGTTCAACATTGTTATAGTCTGTACGTACAGCCGGAGTCAAATCGATGCCTGATTCCAAAGTCTGACGGATAAAGTCGTTGCAAAGAGCAATGGCAATGTAAAGACGTGAATAAGTACCGTAGATGTTCGCGTTGTTGTTAGCCCAAGTACCGGTTACGATATCAACCACACCGGCATCCGGCCAAATCCACAATGTTTCGTCAGTCGGGAACTCGTTCAACATATAGATGGCACGCGGATAGCAGCCGGCACCCATATCGAGACCGGACATATCCGAAGAACCTTCACCGCTCTGACCGGAAACGGCAAGAACAGAATAACATTTAGCAAACACCTGCGGAAGATATGTGTCAGGGTCAGCTTCTACGTTTGCCCAAGTAAATGAATTCGGGTCTTTTGGGGTAACATTAAGGTCGTTAACGCATGAAGTCATTGCAAACCCCATACCCAATGCAAGGCAACCTGCTGTTAATATTTTATTGATATATTTCATATGAGAATCAAATTAAAGGTTAGAATGTTGCTACCAATCCCAAAGAGTAAGTTGTAGGACGTGGATATACATTATTATCGATACCTCCAAACACTTCCGGATCCAAACCGTTATACTTTGTGATTACAAACGGATTTTGAACGGCACCGAACAAGCGCAGACGCAAGTTGTTGTTCAAAAGGTTCTGCCAAGTGTAGCCAAGTGTGATGTTGTCGCAACGGAGGAAGCTTGCGTTACGCAAGTAGTAGTCGCTCAACTTCAATTCCTTACTTTCTTCAAGAGTACCGTCGAAATAGAAGTCATTTACAACCAAGTTGCTCAAGTTACTGTTCTTCCAAGTGTTACCCAACACTGTACGGTCTGACAATACGTTGTTGTAAACGTAGTTACCGATGTTAGAGCGGAGAACGATACCGAAATCCCAGTTCTTGTAGCTGAATGTGTTGCTCAAGCTCATTGTTACTTTCGGGTCTTTCTGATGACGCAATACGCGGTCTTCACCTGTAATCTGTCCGTCACCGTTCTGGTCTACGTATTCACCTTCGATTGGTTTGCCGTTAGCATCGTAAACCTGTTCGTAGAGGTAGAATGAATAAGCAGGGTAACCCACCTTGTGTGCTTGAACTGTATTACCTGTACCACCAGAAATACCACCTGTATTGATGAAGTAGTTCGGGTCGTCTGTAGAGTTCAATTTAGTAATTTCGTTCTTGTTCCAAGCAACGTTGTAGTCAACGGTCCAAGTAAAGTCCTTAGTTACAATCGGACGGGCGTTGATAGCGAATTCAACACCGAGGTTGCGCAATGTACCGATGTTCTTGTTCATTTCGTTGGTTGTTGCACTACCGATAGGAACTGTAACATAGCTCAACAAGTCTTTAGTGTCGCGCAAGTACCAGTCCAAAGATGCAGTGATGCGGTTGCCAAGGAATGCAACGTCGATACCGGCATTGTAAGTAGTTGTTTCCTCCCACTTGATGTTCGGGTCATATCCGCCCGGATAAAGTGTAGGATAGTAAACATATTCGCCGTTCGAACCAACTGGGTTGATGATGCCCGGATAGTAAGAACCTTGGATTGAGCTCTGGTAAACGGCCATGTATGGGAACAAAGAACCGATATCCTGCTGACCAGTTACACCCCAGCCCAAACGCAACTTGAATTCATTCATCACGTCAGTTGCATCCTTAAAGAAGTCCATGTTGCTGATCTTCCAAGCCAAAGCTGCTGATGGGAACAGACCCCAACGGCAATCCTTGTGGAAACGAGAAGTTGCATCGTCACGAAGAGTGAATGTCAACAAGTAAGTGTCCATCAAAGAGTAGTTGATACGACCGAAGAATGAAACCAACTGAAGTTCTGACATCCATTGATAGCGAGGTTTGTTTTCAAACACGCTTCCGATAGCGTCTTTAGAAGCTTCATCGATAACCAATGAGTAAACACCGTTGTTATTTACCGGATTTTGGTAACCGGCGCTCATGAATACGCCATTGTCGTTCCATCCGTAGTTGTCGAAGTTCTGCCAAGAATAACCGACAGTCACATCAATGTTAGAATCGATAGCGTCGATGTCTTTCTTATAGTTGGCATAGAAGTCCAACAATGTATTGATCTTACGTTCGTATTTGTAAGTTTCTACGCTCGCACCGTTCTTCTTGTATGAACGCCAAGCTGTCTGTGAGTTTTGAGCGATAGTGTTGTATTCGTTAGTCTGTGACCAGTCGTAACCCAAGTTCAAGTTCAAGTGAAGTTCCGGAAGGAAGTGAACTGAGTAATCCAACTGCAAGTTACCGTTTGAACGGAGAACATCAGCATAGTTGTTGCGGTCCATCAGGATAGAAACCGGGTTTTGTGTAGCATTGATATTTGCCAAACCACCTGATTCCCAAGTAGTGTAACCGTTGAACAGCTTGCCGGCAGAACCTTCAGCCATAGCATAGTCGGTATAAACCGGATGAGTCGGGTCCATAGCAACGGCAGCACCAACTGAACCGGAGTCACCAAAGTTGTTCTTGAAGTAGTAACCCTTAGCGTTCAACTGTACGCTCAAATGGTCGTCGAAGAATTTCGGAGTCAAGTTGATACCTGCTGTCACACGGTCCATGCTTGAAGTCTTGATGATACCGTTTGACTTGGTATAGTTGGCTGACACGCGGTAAGGCAAGAAACCTGCAGTACCACCTACGCTCAAGCTATAGTCGTGAGAAATAGTAGTACGGAGCACTTCGTCCTGCCAGTTTGTATTGGCATTGCCCATAGCAAGAACGGCTTCTGAACCTTCACCCCAGTATTGAGTCATCAATGCACGATAAGCATCAGCATCGAGCACTTCCCAAGTGTTGCGGGCGTGGTTAACATACATGTTGGCTGTGAAGTTAACCTGTGGCTTACCAGCCTGACCTTTCTTTGTAGTAATGATGATGACACCATTAGATGCACGAGAACCGTAGATAGCTGTTGCAGATGCATCCTTCAACACTGTCATTGATTCTACGTTGTCCGGGCTGACCATTGCCAACGGGTTTGACATACCCTGTACGCTGGAGTTGTCGATGGGCACACCGTCGATAACGATAAGCGGGTCATTGTTGGCGTTCAAGGAAGCACCACCACGAATACGGATTGTAGCACCTGCTTGTGGGTCACCACCGCCTGATGTTACAACAACACCCGGAGACTTACCTACCAACAAATCCTGGGCTGATGTAGCCAAACCGGCTTCGATTTCGTCAGGTTTCATCACTGACACAGAACCGGTAGCATCTTCTTTCTTGACTGTACCGTAACCGATAGCAACAACTTCGTCAAGAACAACGCTGTTTTCTTTTAATGTAATCTTCAATTGAGTCTGACCGTTGACTGCCACCTGTTGGGTTTCGTAACCGATGTACGATACAGACAGCACTGCGTCCGGAGATACAGACAATGTAAAATTACCGTCAAAGTCAGTTGCAGCACCGGCACTGGCTCCAACAGCAATCACGTTCGCACCGATGACTGGAACACCGGTTTCATCAATAACCGTACCTTGTACAGTTATCTTCTGTGAAAACGCAGGAATGATAACAAACAATGCCATAAGCACTGTAAGCAATGACCTACGATTCAACTGTAAACAAAAGCTCTTCATTCAAGAATTGATTTAGTTTTACATTGGTATTAATAATCACTAATTGTTTTTCTTCGCTAATTGTTAGTCGTTATACACATATACAAACATAGGTTCAAGCAACTCCCCCACAAACGAAAAGAGGGAATCTTCGAATCATAAGCATATATTTTCATACAACAACAATAGTTACGTTGCAAAACTACAACTATTTTTAATACTATTCACATTTTTATTGGCAAAAATATTGGGAGAGCAGCACTTTTAACAACTGTTAATGGGGTATTTTGTCGCAGCACGCCAGAGGAGAGTGTTTACCGCATCCTTTTAATGTCTTCTGTTTCAAGGAAACGTTCCGAATAACGGATTCCCCAAAGGTCATAACGGTCGAGCTGACGGAGCATGCGGTCGACAAAGTCGTCCCAATCCCTGCGCTCCTCAGCCGTCCAGCCGTTTTCGGCTACAGCCGCCAGGCGCGGAAACAGAAAGTATTCCACCTTCCATGCCGTCGGCTCATATTCTGTCCACATGCAGCCTTCCACCCCTATGATCAGGGAAGCCTCCTCTGCGCTGAGCGAATCGGGAACAATGTCAAAATCATACACCTTCTTCATTGGGAGCGGCCAGGCATGCCCCACTTCCGGCTGACGTGCCGACTCAATCAGGTTCAGATAATTCCAACGCATATTTGCCCTCACTGTGCGGTGTCCGGACTTGACCGACTCCACCCCGGCCTCCGGCTTCTGCCAGTTGACCACCACACAATTTTCCGACGCTCCGCCTTCCAGCACTTCATCCCACCCGAAGGCCGTTTTTCCATTCCGCTCAATCACCTTCTGCACATAGTGGACAAAATAGCTGTGGAGAGCCGATTCGTCGTCCAAGCCCTGTTCACGCATGAACTTTTGGGTTTCGTCCGACTCCTTCCACCAGCGCGGTGCACATTCGTCACCGCCGAGATGCACATACGGACCGGGAAACATTTCGCAGATTTCCGTAAACACATCGTTCAGAAAGTCGAAAGTTTCAGGTTTTGGAGCCAACACATTATTAAATTTATTGTAGATACCCCAAGTCAGGGCACATTTCTTATCCTCTTCCGGATTTGTTCCCAGCTCTGGATAGGTGGCAAGCACGGCCATGCAGTGGCCGGGAATGTCAATTTCGGGAATAACCGTGATGTTTCGCTCTGCGGCATATTCCACAATCGTGCGCACATCCTCACGCGTATAGTAGCCGCCATAGGGAAGTTCCTTGTATTTGCCCGGATAAAGGCCTTCAATCTCCCCTTCGCGAAGAGAGCCGAACGACGTAAGCTCCGGACGGCACTTCACTTCAAGTCTCCATCCCTGGTCGTCGGAAAGATGCCAATGGAAATAGTTCAGCTTGTGAAAAGCCATGAAATCGAGGTATTTCTTGATATAGGCCACCGGGAAATAGTGGCGTGCCACATCAAGCAGCAGCCCACGGTAGGCAAAGCGTGGGCGGTCGTTAATTTCCACCGCCTGCAAAATGGCACGTATGCCCGAGCGCGACGGCAACAATTGTATCAACGTCTGCACACCGTAGAAAGCTCCCCCCTTTGCCCCCGCAGTGATGACCACTCCGGCATCGGAAGTCACCGAAAGACGGTAGGCTTCATCGCCCTTCACGTCATCTGACAGGCGCAGCAGAATACCTCCCGTCGCACCGATGACAGGCTTTTCCACCACAGTCAACGGAATACCCAAAAACGTCTCCGCATAGTCGGCAAGATACCGCGCCGTAGGCAACAACGACTTGTCGGTGACGTAAACGGGTGTATTTCGTGAAATTTCGTAAGTACCTTCTGCCTCCACAACCTCCAAAGGCTGCGGCACAATTTTATAAGCCGAAGCATCGGCCGAAAAAGCGAAAGCCACCATCATCAGAATGACATAAAAAGGGTTCAATATACTACGCGACATAATTAAGGTTAAATGCTCGATTTGCAACACAAACTTACGACTATTTTCCGACTCAGCCAACTACTCCGACAGAAACTTAAACCGGCAAAATGCATTTCGATTAACTTTTCGGAAACATTTTCCGGCGATTTTCCGTAAGTTTGCACCCGGAAATAAATGTAACTAAAAAATGGGAGCTTACAAACGAAACTGGATTATCCCGAAGGGACACGAACTCACGGAAATGGACCGCAAGATTCTCTACTATCAGGATCACGGCCACCTGGTCCCGTCGCCGAAGCTGATCAAGACTCCGGAACAGATTGAGGGCATTCGCCGCAGCGGTAAAATCAACACGGGAGTGCTCGACCTTGTGGAAAAAGAAATAAAGGCCGGCATGAGTACGGCCGATATCGACAAGCTTGTCTACGACTACACCGTCGCCCACGGTGCCATTCCGGCGCCGCTCAACTATGAAGGCTTTCCGAAAAGCGTCTGCACGTCCATCAATGAAGTGGTGTGCCACGGCATTCCTTCGGAAGACGAGATTCTGGAAGAGGGCGACATCATCAATGTCGACGTATCGACAATTCTCGACGGCTACTACTCCGACGCATCCCGCATGTTCATCATCGGCAAGACCACTCCACAAAAGGAAAAGCTGGTGCGTGTGGCTAAAGAGTGTCTGGAAATCGGCATGAAAGTTGCCAAACCCTACTGCTTTGTGGGCGACATTGGCCATGCCATCGAACGCCATGCCAAGAAAAACGGTTTTTCAGTGGTACGCGACCTTTGCGGACACGGTGTCGGACTGAAGTTCCATGAAGAACCCGACATTCTGCACTTTGGCCGACAGGGAACGGGCATGCTTCTCGTTCCGGGAATGGTGTTCACCATCGAACCGATGATAAATATGGGTACATGGAAAGTGTTTATCGACGAAGACGACGGCTGGACCGTGGTAACCGACGACGAACTGCCGTCAGCCCAATGGGAACACACATTTGTGATGACCGAAAACGGCCTGCAAATTCTGACCTATTAGGACTTGTCCTGAAAGAATAAACGAAAGCTCCGAGGCATTCCCGGAGCTTTTTTCATATCCGACCTTTCAATTTTTTGAATTTACAAAACAGGCTCCCTGGCGCACGACAAAGCCGTAAAAAAGCATTCTCCGTTTTTGGAATTGTACCAAACAGCTATCGCATTTTGTCGGTATTCGTGTGGGAAATATCGCATAAAATGGTGATTTACAAGCATCCGTTCTGTCACTACATTTGCATATAACATTAAAAAACACAGAACACGATGAAAAAAACAGGTATTTTTTTCGGTTCCACCACGGGAACCACAGAAGCAATTGCCGCAAAAATTGCGGAAGTGTTAGGCTGCGGCAAAGAAAACATCCACTGTGCGGCCGACTTGACAAAGGAACTGGCTGAAAGCTACGACGTACTGGTACTGGGCTCGTCAACCTGGGGAGCAGGCGACTTGCAGGACGATTGGTATGACGCCGTAAACGTGCTGAAATCCATGAATCTGTCAGGCAAAACGGTGGCACTTTTCGGCTGTGGCGATTCGGAATCGTTCAGCGACACTTTCTGCGATGCCATCGGAACACTTTACAACGAACTGAAACCGACAGGATGTACCTTCGCCGAAGGTATCAGCACGGAGGGCTACAACTTCGACAGTTCTACGGCCGTTGCCGACGGGAAATTCCTCGGACTGGCACTCGACGAAGTCAACCAGCCGGACCTCACCGACGAACGAATCGCCCAATGGGCTGAAAACGTAAAAAAACACATAAACTGACTTCCTTAATACAACGGCAATGAATACCGACATTCTTCAACCTCATCCCGACTGCGTGCCGGCAGAACTGCAACTGTTCATGAACTGCATCTATGAATACAAAAAAGGCATCCGCTCTATGGTATTGCTCACCATGAGCAGCCGCCACCGCGAATTTGCCACACAACGGCTAAAAAGCAACGGCATCAGTTATGAAATCCGAACCGTATCGCCGGGAAAAATGAATCTGTTTTTCGGACGGGAAGAGTGTATGGAAGTAATACGGAAAATTGTCATCCGCCCGCTGAACCAGTTGTCGGCCGAAGAGGATTTTATCCTGGGAGCAATGCTCGGCTACGACATCTGCCAGCAGTGCGTGCGCTTCTGCAGCCGGAAGCAACAGGCCTCTGCCTAACAATGTTTGAGATTTCCTCTACATGAAAAACACATGAAAAAAGCACTGCCCACACACGGACAGTGCTTTTTCATATCTTGAAGGTGGAAAAGGACTATTTTCCGCCTTTGCGTTTCTGCTGTTCGCGGAGCATGGCCTGCTGCTGGCGCTGAGCCTCTTCCAGACGAGCCATAAAGCCGCTCTTCTTTTTCGGTTTCTTGGCGTTTTCAGCCATCTTCGCACGCACCTTGTCTTCCTTGATAATCAAACGGAAAGCATAAGTCTGACCGATAGTGATAATCAGCGACAGGAAGTAGTAGTAGCTCAAACCTGCTGCGTAGTTGTTGAAGAACACAAGGAACATCACCGGCATCAGATACATCATCCATTTCATACCCGGCATTTGGTTGCCCGATGGGTTGGACTGCATGTTAATATAGGTGTAGAGGATGTTCACAGCCGTCATCAACAGACAGAACAGGCTGAGGTGGTTGCCGAAGAATGTGGAAATCAAAGGAATATGTGCATCCCATGAGAAAATCACATCCGGAGCCGACAGGTCTTTCGCCCAAAGGAACGATTCACCGCGAAGTTCGATAGCCGACGGGAAGAAGGAGAACATCGCAATGAGGATAGGCATCTGCAACAGCAACGGCAGACAGCCGCTCATCGGGTTCGCACCGGCACGGCTATAGAGTTCCATCATCTTCTGGTTGCGCTTCAGTGCATTTTCCTGACCCGGATACTTGTCGTTGATTTCCTTGATATCGGGAGCGAGCACACGCATCTTCGCCTGCGAAGAATAGCTCTTGTAAGTGAGCGGGAAAAGCACAATCTTAATGAAGATAGTGAGCAGGAGAATAATGATACCGTAGTTCAGGTTAAGACTTCCGAGGAAGTTGAAAATCGGGATAATGACACCCGTATTGATCCAACGGAACAATGACCAGCCGAGCGGAATCATCTTCGTCAGCTTCAGGTCCTCCTGCGGCGAAATAATATCGTCGTAGGAAGCAAGGAGCTTGTACTCGTTCGGACCGAAGAACAGGTGGAAAGAAGCCGGGTTCGGGTTGGTAGAGCTATATTCCATCTGCGACTCTGCCCAAAGCTCTTTCATGAAGTCCTTATGGTCGGGAGCATCCTTTTCAATGACCTTGCTTGTCAAATGGTTGGTTCCCACAAAATAGGAGTCGGCAATAAAGACTGAAGAGAAGAACTGGTCCTTGAAGCCAATCCATTTCAACTTGTCTTCCACTTCTTCGCGGTCGTTGCTCGTTTCGCTAAGATTGTCAACGTCGCCGCCCTCGCCCAATTGCTTATAGAACAATCCGCTGTTGCGTTCCTCAAACATTTCGCCCATTTCGTGACGGGCCATTTTCTGGTACCAGTGGAAGTCCATCGTGGCAATATTTGCAGGAATGATGGTGTTCATGTTCTTTTGAACGATGTCCATCTTCACCAGATAGCTGTTCTGCGGCAAAGTATAGCGGATACCGAACTCAACGCCTTTGCCGAATTCCAGCAGCATCAGCACCGTAGAGTCGTTTTCCTGAACAGGCTTGAAATAGAAGTCCTTCGTGTCGAAGCGCTGAGTGTGAGTGTTCAGCACAAAACCGTAGGCATTATTGTCGTTGCGGTATAATTCGCAAGGCACCGTATTTCCTTTTGAGTAGGCCGTATAATTTTTCAGCGTTACCGACGAAATCACACCGCCTTTCGTAGAAAGGTCGAGAGCCAGCAGGTTGTTCTGAAGTTTCACCGTCGTACTGTCGCCGCTGACAAATTTCACGAAGTTGGAATACTTCGACATCTTGGCAACCGCATCACGCACTTCCTTCACTGCCGCATTATGAAGCAGACGGGAAGACGCTTCCGGAGTTTTTGTCAGACTGCTCAACGGCAACACCGTATCGGACAAAGTAACCGTACCGGCAACTTCACCGTCAGCCAACGAAAAAGCTACAGCTCCGTCTTCGATGCTGTACATCTGTTTCCCCTCTTTTTCCTCAACTTTTCCGTAGAGTTTTACAGCTTCCTTAATCGTATTGATTTCCGCTGTGCTCAAACTGTCGGCCAACACATTGCCGACATTTTCTTCTTTCGCGACATTTTCGGTTGCCGCCTGCTTTACCTGGCTTTCGTCAGGGCCATTCAGCCACATGAAACCGAAGATAACCAGTCCCATCAGGAGCAGCCCGAGAATCGTGTTCTTATCCATCGATTGTAGTCAATAAAAAATTTAAATAGGTTATGATAGTTTCTTATTTCTTGCGATTATCGATTGCAGCTTTCACGAAGCTCAAAAACAATGGATTCGGCGACAATACCGTACTACTGTATTCCGGATGATACTGTGTTCCGATATACCATTTCTTGTCCGGCAATTCTACAACCTCCACCAAATGAGTGGACGGATTTTCGCCTACACACTGCATGCCGGCAGCCTCAAATTGGGCACGATATTCTTCGTTGAATTCAAAACGGTGACGGTGGCGTTCTTTGATGTCGGTCTTACCATAGGCCTGTGCCACCTTCGAACCTTCGCGGAGCACACATTCGTATTCGCCGAGACGCATGGTTCCACCCATATTCGAAATGCTCTTCTGCTCTTCCATAAGGTCGATGACATTATGCTGAGTCTGCGGATTCATTTCCGTACTGTTGGCATCCTTCATGCCGAGCACGTTGCGGGCAAATTCAATCACCATGCACTGCATGCCCAGACAGATACCCAATGTCGGCACGTCATGCTCACGACACCATTTCAAGGCAACAAACTTGCCTTCGATGCCACGCTGGCCGAAGCCCGGAGCAATGATAACACCGTCCATGTCCTTCAACAGTTCTTCAACATTTCCATCGTTCACCTTTTCAGAGTGAATATATTTCAAATTCAGTTTGAAGCCATTGTATGTAGCAGCCTGGAACAAGGATTCGTTAATTGACTTGTAGGCATCCTGCAATTCCACATATTTTCCGACAAGACCGATAGTCACCGTTTCCTTCGCATTCTTCATCATGTCGAGGAAATGGAGCCATTGAGTCAAGTCAGGCTCGCCTTCGAACGGAGTGTTAGTCTTGCGAAGCACGATTTCATCCAGATGCTGTGCATGCATTGTCAACGGCACTTCGTAGATAGTCGGCACATCGATTGACTGGATAACGGCTTCAGGCGACACATTGCAGAAGAGAGCCACCTTGCGGCGCATGGCCGTAGGAATATCCTTTTCCGTGCGGAGAATAAGCACATCCGGCTGGATACCGACCTCCTGCAACTGCTTTACAGAGTGCTGAGTCGGTTTTGTCTTCAGTTCCTTCGCTGCATTCAGGAACGGCACATAAGTCAAGTGGATACAAATACAGTTTGAACCCAATTCCCATTTCAACTGACGCATGCTTTCGAGGAACGGCAACGATTCGATGTCGCCCACCGTACCGCCGATTTCCGTAATCACGAAATCGTATTTGCCCGTATTGCCGAGCAGTTTCACATTACGCTTGATTTCGTCGGTGATATGAGGAATGATTTGCACCGTCTTGCCAAGATAGTCGCCACGACGTTCCTTGTCGATAACGCTTTGGTAGATACGGCCGGTTGTAATGTTGTTGGCACGCGTTGTATGAACATTGGTAAAACGCTCATAGTGTCCCAAGTCCAAGTCTGCCTCGTGACCGTCAACTGTCACATAGCATTCGCCATGCTCATAAGGATTTAGCGTTCCCGGGTCAATATTGATATACGGGTCAAACTTTTGGATAGTTACTCTAAAGCCGCGTGATAAAAGCAAACGCGCCAAAGATGATGATATGATACCCTTTCCCAATGAGGATACTACACCACCAGTCACGAATATGTACTTAGTTTCCACAACTATTTTTGTTTTAATGTTTTATTTTGCAAAGATAGTGCAAGCCGAGTGAAATACAAAATGAATTTATTCAATTTTGTATTTCCAAGGCGCAGCCTATCTTCTATAAAGATA
>URMA01000011.1 GCA_900548875.1 uncultured Porphyromonadaceae bacterium
TATTGCGGCTTCGCTCGAAGCAGTTGCGCAAATGTCTGTATGAATCAGACGAGACTATCAAAAATACTCTTCCTGAAAAGAACACGGATGATAATCTGGAACATGAGCTTGACTACACCAAAGATCTGCTGAATGTCGTAGGTTCCAATCCCTGTCTTGCAGAAGTTCCTAAAATCAAGGAGCGTCTTAACATACTTAAGGAGGTACTTTCAGATATTGAAGACCATTATGTAACGTCCAAGGACGAGGATGCCAGGATTGGGCACAAGAGTAAGGATGCCTCTTTCTTCGGATATAAGACCCATATCGCAATGAGTGATGAACGCATCATAACGGCTGCGACAGTCACCTCCGGAGAGAAAGGGGACGGCCCCCAGCTTCAGGAACTTGTAGGGCAGAGCCGCACCAACGGCATGGTCGTTGATACAGTAGTCGGCGACACTGCGTACTCGGGCAAAGACAACATAATACTTTCAAATGACAAAGAAAATGGTTTTGAGCTGGTTGCCAGATTAAATCCGACAATCAGCAATGGCACGCGTAAGGAAGAAAACCGTTTTGATTATAACAAGGATGCCGGAATGTATGTTTGTCCGGCCGGGCATATGGCGATAAGAAAAGCGCGACAGGGAAAGAAGGGAGAGAAACAGAACCAGTCACTTGTCTTCTACTTTGATGTAGAGAAATGCAGAACATGTTCACGGCGGAACGGATGTTATAAAGAAGGGGCCAAAAGCAAGTCTTATGCCGTGCAGATTAAATCGGGAGAGCATCTGCAGCAAGCCGACTTTGAACAAACAGATGAGTTCAAGACAAAGGCTAAAATACGATATAAAATCGAGGCCAAAAACGCAGAATTGAAGAATGTATTTGGATACGACCGTGCAGACTCGTATGGTCTGGACTGTATGCGTATGCAAGGGGCAATGGTGATTTTTGTTGCAAATATAAAAAGAATCCTCAAACTGAGCTGAGGACTGCTCATCATTATCCCAGAATAAGGCTGCACATGGCTGATTATAGTCAATACAGAGTCATATAACCTACCTATCGATAAAAATCAGAGTTCGTCAAGTCCTCGGATAAGGAGTTGACGAACTCTATATTTTTCATATAATCCTCAGAGAACTCTGAATAGTGATTACTTTTTCAGTACCCTCCTCTCAGGGGTCCGATTTTCTCTTTTAATAATTATGTTGTGTGCGCGAAGCATCAATTTTTAGCAGGATAAACAACAGTAATGTGAAGGCGAGCAGTGAAGAACCGCCATAACTGAAGAAGGGTAATGGGATTCCAATGACAGGGCAAAGCCCGATGACCATTCCAATGTTAATCCCCAAGTGGAACAGCAGGTAAGAGGCTACACAATATCCGTATACCCGCCCGAAAGCAGTATGTTGCCGTTCGGCAATCTGTATGATTTTCAAAATGAGTATCATGAAGATAATGAGAACAAGGCTCGTCCCGACAAAACCTTCTTCTTCCCCAATTGTGCAAAATATGAAGTCAGTATGTTGTTCCGGTACATATTTCAGTTTCGTTTGTGTCCCGTTTAAAAAGCCTTTGCCCCAAAAACCACCGGAACCGATGGCTATTTTTGACTGGTTCACATTGTAGCCGGCGCCTCTAAGGTCTTCTTCTATACCTAATGCCACTTTAATACGCATTTGCTGGTGATTCCCAAGAATGTTTGAGAATACATAATTGATGGAAAATAGAAACAGAACGGAAGCAATGGCAAAAGTTACAGTTACTGCCAGTTTTTTTGCTTCCCTTTTGGTCATTTCGAAAACCAGATAGCCAATGGCCCCGACGAGTGCAGTATAGATCAGAAATCTGCCGTTCAGTTGTATATTGCATGCCATCAGTCCGAAATATATGGCGCTGAGTCCAGCGTATATGTAAAAGATAATTCTTGTTGCCCTGCTGTTTCTGCAATAGACAAGTGCCATGCCGAGTACCATGAGAAGAATCAGCACCATGACAATAAATTCACCGCCCGAGACACCTAACACTTCTATTGACGAGTATTTCAGACCGACAACAAAAATGACGATGGCACAGAGTCCTGCATAAAGGATCAATCCGCTCATTCCTTCACGATAAAGGACAAAGATCAGAGAGGTGAAAACCAGCGCGGATCCTGTTTCGTTTTGAAGTAGGATCAGTACAATGGGCAGAAAAATGATGACGGCGGCTTTGACATAATTGCTCGCTTTGGCGTTAAGGGAAAAGTTGTAGGAGTTGAAAAGTTTCGCCAATGCCAGTGCTGTCGCAAATTTCGCAAATTCGGCAGGTTGCAGACTTACAGGTCCAAGTACAATCCAAGAATGTGAACCTTTAATGTTTGGTGCAACGAATATCGTAACAATCAACAAGATAATGATGATTGAATATATGAGATAGGCATACGTTTCGAAAAACCAGTCGTCGAGCATGAGTATGGCGGTACCGATGCCAAAAGATAGTATTATCCAACCGAATTGTTTTCCGGAAAATTCCGATAGATCCAATATGCTCGCGTTGTCGAAGTCGTAACTAGCTGCATAGATGCTGATGGCTCCGGCTATGACCAGCAGCGCATAGATGATTATGATGGAATAGTCGACATTCCTGAATATGCTTTTATTTGATGTTCCAAGTGCCACGATTGAATTCTTTAGATTTTTAATGGTGCAAAGTTATAAAATATAGATTAATCAGAAAAAGAAGACGTGGAAAGATGCTTTTTGAAATTTTCGTTGAAAGTTGAAGATTTGGGGTACCTTGATTGTCAGATAAAATCAACATTTAGTTAGTTTTAACTTGCAAGACGTGCAAAAAAGTGGTGTTAAATTTGTTAATAGTCTCAATAAGATGTAATTTTGCAGTCCAGAAAGAACAGGGCTTTTTTCTTAATGTGAATAATAACTGAAAAATAAAATAAATTTTACGAGATGAACGTAACAATTGAAAAAAACGGCAATGTGAATGCTGTTATCACAGTATCGCTTGAAGAAAAAGACTATCAGGATAAAGTAATTAAAGATTTGAAGACAATTGGTTTGAAACACCATATTGATGGCTTCCGTCCTGGTAAAGTTCCGACAGGCATTTTGAAAAAAATGTTTGGCAAACAAGTATTGGCGGATGTGGTTAATCGTGAAACTGTAGATGCGCTCTTCAATTTTATCAAAGAAAATAACCTCAGCGTACTGGGTGAACCATTGGCTGACGAATCCCAAGAAGTAGATCTTTCTAAGAAAGACTATACTTTTAAATTCGAAGTGGGTCTTGCTCCTGAATTCAATGTGGAATTGAACAAGGATGTGAAAGTTCCATATTACACTATTGCAGTTGATGATGCAATGGTTCAGCGTCAGATTGATGCTTATGCCCGTCGTTTTGGCACACAGGTGACTGGCGAAAAGGTTGACGAAACAGCCTTGGTTAAAGGTTCTGTCGTTGAATTGAACGAAGACGGTAGCGTAAAAGAGGGTGGACACACTACAAATACTATCTTGTCTATGGAATATTTGAAGGGCACAGACGAAGGTGCGAAATTCATGGACAAGGTTGTTGGCGACAAAGTGGTTTTCAATCCGAAAGCAGCAAGCAAGGGCAGCGCAGCTGAAATTGCTACAATGCTGAATGTTGAAAAAGCAGAAGCTGAAAATATTGAATCCAACTTTGAGTTGACAATTTCTGAAATTATTGTCTTGAAGTTGGCTGAAATGAACCAGGAATTCTTCGACAATGTGTTTGGTAAAGGTGCCGTAAGCAATGAAGAAGAATTTAAGGCTAAAATGAAGGAAACAATCGCTTCACAATTGATTCTTGACAGCAACTATCGTTTCACTATTGACGCTCAGAAAGTTATCATGGCTCAGGTTGGCGAAATGGAACTGCCGGTTGAGTTCTTGAAGAAATGGTTGAAGAAAACGAATGAAAAAATCAACGATGAAAATGTTGACGAAGAATTCAACCGTATGCGTCCGGCTGCTGAATGGCAATTGGTAAAGGAAAAAATCGCTAAGAACCTTGATGTAAAGGTTGGTGAAGAAGATTTGAAGAATGAAGCCAAATTGTTGGCCGCTCAGCAATTCGCTCAATATGGTATGACAAACGTACCTGACGAATTGATTGAAAAGTATTCTAAGGATTTCCTTGAAAATAAAGAATATCGTCAGCACTTGGTAGAGAAGGCCGTTGAAGACAAACTCTTTGCTGCAATTAAAGAAGCTGTAAGTTTGGATGAAAAGACAGTTTCAGTTGAAGAATTCAACGATCTGTTCAAGGCATAACAGTCTCTTGAGAGAAAAATATTCGGGCAGGCAATTTCGAATTGTCTGCCCGATTTTTTTTTAGAATACTTGTGATTTAGTTTTCGGGATCAAAGCTGTCAATCTTGTAGAATCTTACTATTGTGTCATGGACAGGGAGGTGGATGGTAAGTATATTGTTCTCAAGGGTGGCATATCCTTCGTCGACTAATGGCTTTTTGTTGGAACCGTACCATTGGATGTCGTATTGATCAACAAATGGAGTGGCAGTTAAAACGCCCTTCAGCATCATCGGCTTCCAATAAACAGCATGGGCACTCGCCCCAGTCATGTAAACAATGTCATATTTTCCGGGAGAATTTTCAATGATTGCAATCGTGTACCTGCCGCCAAGCCGCAGAAGCGATTCATTCATATTTCTGTCCAGATAAGTCCAATTGCCTACAATGGGGTTGTTTGCCTGTTGTAAAATGGAATCGATATGCGCGTATGTGTATTGCGTTTGGTTTTGCAATTCTTTCTTTTCTGAAGCATAAAAGCTGACTCGTTTGACGGTAATTCTATTTTTCGGCGAAACAAAATATCCCATTCGGCAAGTATCTCCATTGGGTTTCCATTTGAAAGAAAGGCACTTTTTAAGTTCTTTGTGACCAAGATATGCGGATAAAATTCCGTCTGTATAGTTGATGGAAAACGAATTGTATTGTTCGTGTGTGTCTATTCCCGATTTTATTTTTGTTGACTGTAGTATGTGTTTCGTTTTGCCTGTCACATGAATGAATTCGAGTAGGGCATACGGTTCGTTGAATACATCGTCAAATTCTGCGGTGTTGCAATATTTGAGGGATAGCAGGTTGTAGTCATCTGGGGATATGTAGTCAATGACCAGTCCGTGTCTGCGATCTCCAGTCTGTTTCCGGAAACGGCTCTGTGATTCAGTTTTCGCACAGTTCATCGGAAAGGTAATCCCAATAAACCGATTGCCCCCATAGTTGGCTGTAAAAGAGGATGGACAATATAAATGCGACTGTTTTTCTCATAATATTAATAAGGCTTTTTGCAAAGATAGTGCAATGTGAAGGCAGAAAAAACAACCTGGCTTGATTTTTTTTGCAGAGATGTGGTCTGCCGATACAAAGATGGTGAAAGGTGAGAGGAGAATAAAATGGCGAAACTGGTTTCAGATATTTTTTATTCCGAGCCGCATCCTATCTTATGCAAAGATGACGAAAAGACGGGATAAAAGCAACGGAATGTAGAATTGGAATCGGTTAGTTTTGTGAAGGATAGGCGTTTGGCAAGTTTTCAGAGCAAAATATATGTGTGCCGGATTGTATCTCGGAATGCATTTTTGACGGATTAGGGCTATAAATAAGATGTTCGGGTGTATGTGTAATTCCATAAATAATCGTATATTTGTAGGGTTAAATGATATGGATATTCTATTTGCGATTATACACGGAATAGCTATCGGGGTGTTGATATCGGCTCCAATGGGGCCGGTCGGGATGTTGTGCATTCAGAGGACCTTGAATAAAGGTCGCTTGTCCGGATTTTATACCGGTTTGGGTGCCACGCTTTCCGATTTGATTTATGCTTTGCTGGTTGGGTTGTGTATGTCGATGATTACCGGATTTGTTGAAGCCCATGAGATTATGTTGCAATTGGTGGGCAGCGTCGTATTGTTGGGCTTTGGCATTTACATTGCCCGTAAAAATCCGGCTAAGGCTTTGAAAGCTCAGGGATGTAAGCCCCCAAAGAATAGTTATCACCAGGACTTGATAACGGGATTCTTGTTTACATTTTCCAACCCGCTGATTATTTTCCTTATTATTGGCCTGTATGCCCGTTTTGGTTTTCCGGCTCCGGATTTTAAGTTATATCATTATGTAATCGGATTCCTGTCGATTTTGTTGGGAGCGGTTTCGTGGTGGTTGATGATAACTTATTTTGTCAATAAAGTACGAGGACATTTTAATGTGCGTAGTATGTGGATTGTCAATATTGTTATTGGCAGTTTGATTTGTTTAATGTCATTCATTGGTTTTATAATGTCAGTAATTGAATTGGTATGAATAAAGATTGCTTGATGAAAGTTCCCAAAATGGTGGAACTTGACGGATTGACAATGGACGCTGTGTCGGAGGTGTTGAGCTCAAAAGCCCCAACGTATGGAATCAATTGTGTTAATTGGGAAAAGCAGTTCCCTTATCATCCCTTGACAGAAATTACAATTGCCCATAGTGGAAAATATATATATGTAAATTTCTTCGTGCATTGCAATTATTTAAGAGCTGTAAACTATCGGAACAATACCAACGTATGTGAAGACAGTTGCGTGGAATTTTTCTTGAAGGTGCCGGGCAGTGAAGAATATTGGAACTTTGAATTCAATTGCATCGGTACAGTAAATGCATCGCATCGTAAGGACCGCAAGCATCCCACACGTCTGACTGATGCTGAAATTAGCCGGATAAAGCGTTATGCTTCGTGCGGAACTTCACCGTTTAATGAAATGGAAGGCTTGTTTCCATGGACTTTGACAATCGCCATCCCGTTCGATTTGATTGGGTTGGATGCGGAATCCTTGCCTGTAACCATAGAAGGAAATTTCTATAAATGTGCATCAGGTACGAGCATGCCTCATTATTTAAGTTGGGCTCCAATTAAAACTGAAGCCCCAAACTTTCATTGCCCGGAATTCTTCGGACAGATATTGCTCTGTGATTAGTCTTTTCGATGAGTGGGAAAATGAAATCCTTGCTCTTCAATAAACTTGTAGAATATATCTGAAAACAGTTCGTTGTTTTCTTTGGTATATCGGATGTCGGTGAAAACTTGGGCCAGATTTTCTTTCCCATTTTCAGCGACATATTTTTTGTTGATTTCCAATGACTCTTTTTCGGCATGAATCTCCCGAATTTGTTCGGCGGAATAGTCGTTGTAGGTGTTTTTGTGAACGATTCCGCAAATGGGTAGTCTTTCTGCCTTTTCACTATTGTCGTCTGGATAGCCGACAGTTAGTGTGATGACGGGTACTACTAATTTAGGGAGGTTTAATACGGATGCAATGTCAGGAGCATTATAGGTCGTTGTGCCGAGATAACAGCAACCTAAACCGTTCATTTCAGCAATAGTGTTGAATTGCTGAGCAAAGATTGTCACGTCCAGCAAAGCGGCGATAAATGATTGGAAATTATCATAACCATGTTTGGCATTGCTCAGATCGCACCATTTTACAAACCGGTTGAAATCTGCACAGAAAGTGATGACCATAGGGGCGTTCTTAATAGCCGGTTGGTTGAAGTGGCAGGGTGACAGTTTCTCTATTATATTTTTGTCTGTGCTGACGATTGCGCTATAGAGTTGCATGTTGCCAGTGGTCGGTGCCTGCATTGCCTGTGAAAGAAAGTCGTATACCAATGCTTCGTCGACAGGTTTGTCCTGGTATTTGCGGACAGTTTTTCGATTTTTGAAATAATTGCTATTCATGTTTTTACAGTCGTTTTTTTACGATTACAAATATACAAATTTTATTGACAGTCAGTATTGCTCATTTTCGTATGGGTTTTGCCTTAAATTATATATGTTTGTTGATTTGGAAAACTTTAGATATATATACATGTATCTAAATATTTGTTTTACAGATGTTTGACTTTTTGATTTGGAAAACTTTGAAATAATCTGAAAAATAATTGTTATATATTTTGATGGTAAATATTTTTTTGCAATCTTTGCAAAAGTGATAAACAATCCTTCAAAATATATAAAAGTGGAACAAAATATTTATAGTTATGAGGAGGCGTTTAACGCTTCCTGTGAATATTTCCGAGGGGATGAATTGGCTGCAAGGGTTTGGGTCAATAAGTACGCTTTGAAAGATTCTTTCGGTAATATTTATGAGAAAACACCGGATGACATGCATCGTCGTATAGCGAGAGAATTGGCCCGGATTGAAAGCAAGTACAAGAATCCGATGTCGGAAGATGAAATTTTTGACTTGATTAAAAATTTCAACTATATAATTCCGCAAGGTAGCCCTATGGCAGGAATCGGCAACAATTTTCAGGTCGGTTCGTTGTCAAACTGTTTCGTGATCGGTTTGGATGGAAGTCCTGATTCGTATGGGGGTATCATCAAGATAGACGAAGAACAAGTTCAGTTGATGAAACGCCGTGGTGGAGTTGGACACGATTTGTCGCATATCCGTCCGAAAGGTTCACCGGTTAAAAACTCCGCTTTGACATCAACCGGTCTGGTTCCGTTTATGGAACGCTATTCCAATTCAACTCGCGAAGTGGCTCAGGATGGTCGTCGCGGTGCGTTAATGTTGTCGGTAAGCATAAAGCATCCCGACAGCGAAGCGTTTATTGACGCAAAGATGACAGAAGGAAAAGTGACCGGTGCGAATGTTTCCGTTCGGATTGATGATGAATTTATGAAGGCTGTGGAATCCCAATCGGAATATACGCAGACTTATCCGATCGATTCGGAAAATCCCAAATATAAGAAAACTATAGATGCGGTGGCTCTTTGGCGTAAGATTGTTCACAACGCATGGCAGAGCGCTGAGCCAGGTGTCTTGTTTTGGGATACTATCATACGTGAATCAGTGCCTGACTGCTATGCAGATTTGGGTTTCAAAACCATTTCGACCAATCCGTGTGGCGAAATACCTTTGTGTCCTTACGACAGTTGTCGCCTGATAGCAATTAATTTGTATTCTTACGTGGTAAATCCGTTTACAAAAGATGCTTATTTTGACTACGACCTGTTCCGTAAACATGTGGCTGCAGCTCAGAGAATGATGGACGACATCATTGATCTGGAGATGGAAAAGATTGACAAGATCTTGGCAAAAATAGAATCCGATCCTGAAACACTTGAAGTAAAACAGACGGAACTTAATTTGTGGAACAAGATTCGCCGCAAAACACTTCAGGGACGTCGTACGGGTGTCGGTACAACAGGAGAAGGCGACATGATTGCCGCTATGGGACTTCGTTATGGAACAGTAGAGGCAACTGATTTCTCAGAAGAAGTACATAAGGCGTTGGCATTGGCTGCTTACGGCTCATCTGTCAATATGGCGAAAGAGCGTGGCGCATTCGAAGTGTTTGATGCCGAACGCGAGAAAAACAATCCGTTCATTAATCGTTTGAAGGAAGCGGATCCGAAGCTGTATGAAGATATGGTGAAATACGGCCGACGCAATATTGCCTGCCTGACAATTGCCCCAACCGGTACAACCAGTTTGATGACACAGACAACTTCCGGTATCGAGCCTGTCTTTTTACCTGTCTATAAACGTAGAAGAAAGGTGAATCCGAATGACCCGAGTGTTCGAATTGACTTTGTGGATGAAAACGGTGATGCTTTTGAGGAATATATCGTTTATCATCATAAGTTCATTACATGGATGGAGATTAACGGCATTCAGGTAAAACATGATTATACACAAGAAGAAATAGATGAACTGATCAAGCGTTCTCCGTATTATAAGGCAACATCGAACGATATCAACTGGTTGGAAAAAGTAAATATGCAAGGGCGTATACAGAAGTGGGTTGACCATTCAATCAGTGTAACTATCAATTTGCCGTCGGATGTATCAGAGGATTTGATTAACGATCTGTATCTTCAGGCTTGGAAAGTGGGTTGTAAGGGATGTACAGTATATCGCGACGGTTCCCGTTCAGGCGTTTTGGTTGCAACTCAGAAGAAGAAGGAGAAGAAGAAGGAAGTCATTGCTGTAGAAGAACATACAGTATTGAAACGTCCTATTGAGTTGGAAGCTGATGTGGTT
The DNA here is from genome assembly GCA_900548875.1 of uncultured Porphyromonadaceae bacterium. GTDB lineage: Bacteria > Bacteroidota > Bacteroidia > Bacteroidales > Muribaculaceae > Limisoma. The sequence goes on from URMA01000011.1 coordinate 10,069, forward strand.
CGTTTCCAAAACAATAAGGAAAAATGGATTGCTTTCATTGGTCTTGTAAATGATAAACCTTATGAAATTTTCACAGGTTTGGCTGATGATGATGACGGTATTTTCTGTCCGAAGTCTGTGTCAAAAGGAAAAATCATTAAGGCGATTGACGAGCAGGGTAACAAGCGCTACGATTTCCAGTTTATCAACAAACGCGGCTATAAGACGACAATCGAAGGTTTGTCCGATAAGTTCAATCCTGAATATTGGAATTATGCAAAACTAATTTCCGGAGTATTGCGCTATGGTATGCCTATCGACAAGGTTATCAAATTGGTTAATAGTCTTGAATTGAACAGCGAATCCATCAATACTTGGAAAATGGGTGTGGAACGCGCATTAAAGAAATATCTGCCCAATGGAACTCAGGCAAGCGGTCAGAAATGTCCAAATTGCGGACAGGAGACATTGGTTTATCAGGAAGGATGTTTGATCTGTACTTCCTGTGGAACTTCAAGATGTGGTTAGAACATAAAACATTCGTATAAAAAAGGCACACAGATAAAGCAAGTTTTTTGTTTTGTCTGTGTGTTTTTCGTTAGAAATGTGTAATTTTATGCCATAAAATTGATTCACTGAATAATAACCTAAAATTTATAATCCAAATGAAACTAACTTTTCATATCGACTATAATACGGCATGGGGCGAGTCGGTATTTTTAGTCGGCGACATTAATGAACTGGGAAATAATAATCTGGACAATGCGTTGCGATTGTCTTATGATAACGGTTCGTGGTCGGTATCGATAGAGTTAGGAAGCTCTGTCAAAGATTTTACCTATTCTTATGTTGTTAAATCCGATTCCGGCTATATCCGCAGAGAGTGGGGACGTCCTCACTGGTTTAAAGCCGGCAAAAAGATTCGCACCTATGAAATTTTCGATCATTGGCAGGATCAGCCAATGGACAAGTCTTTTTATTCGTCCATGTTTACCGATGCTGTTTTCCGCAGAGATAACAGACAGCCAGAACCCGAAATATCCACAGAAAGTTTGCAAATCAGAGTTTTTGCACCAACCGTACGGTCTGAAGAAACGCTGCTCTTAGTTGGAAAAGGAGTGGGCCTTGGTGAATGGACTGTTGAAAATGCATTGGAATTAAGTGATGCAACATATCCTGAATGGCAGATAGTTTTGCCGCTTTCGACTTTGGAATTTCCGTTGGAATATAAGTTCGTAAAGAAAAACAAGCACACTGGTGCTGTCGTCTGGGAGAACTGCAACAATCGCATGTTGAATCTCAAGACCCAAAAAAATAAAACGGTAGCTGTTACGGTAGCCGGTTTGCGTTTTTGCGATGGCTCGCAACTGTGGAAGGGTGCCGGTACTGCTATTCCAGTCTTTTCTATTCGGACAGAGGATGATTTCGGTGTTGGCGATTTCGTCAGCATTAAAAAGATGATTGACTGGTTGGCGTTGACCGGTCAGCGTGTGCTTCAGATTCTTCCAATCAATGATACAACAATGACGAATACGTGGACGGATTCCTATCCGTATAGCGCGAATTCAATATTTGCTCTACACCCCATGTTCTTGAATTTGAAGGCAGTTGGGCGATTAAAAGATTCGGCCCGCCAAGAGTATTATGACGGCTTGGCACGCGAATTGAATTCATTGCCTGTTGTTGACTATGAAAGGGTGAACGAAGGGAAGCGTCAGTATATTCGTGAGTTGTTTGCTGAAATTGGAGAAGATACGTTGAACAGTGCCGAATATAAGGATTTTGTTTCACGTAATGAATATTGGTTGAAATCATATTCTGCATTCTGTGTGCTCCGTGACAAGTTCAATACTCCGGACTTCTCTCAATGGAAGGAATATTCAGTTTATGATGCCGAAAAGATTGACAAACTGATTGCAGAAAACAAAACGGAAATAGATATCAATAATTTTGTTCAGTATCATTTGGACAAACAGCTTCGTGATGCATGCAATTATGCACACGAACACAATGTCGTCTTGAAAGGAGATATTCCAATTGGCATAAGCCGTACCAGTGCAGACGCATGGGTAGATCCTGATTTGTTTAATATGGATTGCCAGGCAGGAGCACCGCCTGATGATTTTTCCGTGTTGGGACAAAATTGGGGGCTTCCTACTTATAATTGGGAGGAAATGCAGAAGGACGGATTCCAATGGTGGAAAAACCGTATGCGCAAAATGGCGGAATACTTTGACTTGTATCGCATCGACCATATTTTGGGATTCTTCCGCATTTGGCAGATTCCACAGAAGGCCGTGCATGGTCTGTTGGGTACGTTTAATCCGGCATTGCCATATACACCGGACGAAATGAAATATAATTATGATTTCTGGATAGATGTCGATTTGCAGACACGTCCGTATATCATGGATTATTTCCTGCATGATTTCTTTGGCGACTATACAGATGAAGTGAAGGAGGCATTTTTGAATGATGCCGGTTACGGTCGATACCATTTGAAAGACTTTGTTGACACCCAGGCTAAAGTCGTAGCATATTTTAAAGATAAGGAAAAGAGTGACAAGAACAAGCGGATTGAAGATGCACTGCTTGGCTTGATTGACGAAGTGTTGTTTATTGAAGATCCTGTACAAAAAGGAAAATATCATCCACGCATTTCCGCTCAGTTTACCTATATTTACCGTTCGTTGAACGATTACGAACGCTGGTGCTTTGACCGCATGTACAATGATTTCTTCTATCACCGCCATAATGATTTTTGGTATGGAAAGGCTATGATGAAGTTACCGGCATTGGTAAATTCCACTGATATGTTGGTCTGCGGAGAGGATTTGGGTATGATTCCAGATTGTGTACCGGCTGTTATGAATCAACTGCAAATTCTTTCTTTGGAGATTCAGCGAATGCCTAAGGATCCGCATGTTGAATTTGGAAATCCGTATCATTATCCGTATCTTTCCGTCTGTACGACTTCAACCCATGACATGGGCGGTATTCGTCAATGGTGGGAAGAAAACCACGATAAGACGCAGCGATTCTATAACCAGATGCTTGGTCAAACGGGTGAAGCTCCGTATTTCGCTGAACCATGGATTTGTGACATTATAACGAGCCAGCATATGGAGTCGCCGGCCATGCTGTCCATTTTGCCTTGGCAGGATTGGATGTCGATTGACGGAGGATTGCGCAGAGCAAACCCGAAAGATGAACAGATTAATATACCGGCTATTTCCCGTCATTATTGGAGATATCGTATGCATATGACTGTCGAAGAACTGCTGAAGCAAACTAATTTTAATAAGATAGTTGAATCGAAAATAACTAACAGCGGACGTTGACGATAGTCGGAAACAATAATCACAAAAATGGGCAGCCCAATGATGAGTTGCCCATTTTTTATGTATGATAAACAACAAGGTCCCTCAAGATTCTGTTGGAACTTTGAGGGACCTGTTCTCATATTTCCCTTACTGGGGAATGTGGTCGGTTATTCTTCTTCTGTCAATGGAACGGCCATGTAGTCACGTTTGCCGGTCGGATAGACACCTGTGATGAACATTACTTTGTTGGGTGACGAACTGCGCATGATTTCGTTGTAAATGGTTTCGACATCCTTTTGTGACTTAACGGTAACATTGTTAATGTCAAGGATAATAAACCCTTCGGTGATTCCGGCAGATTTGAATTTGCCGTCTTTCAATCCGACAACCTGAACACCGTTGCTGATGTGCAATTGTGCTTTTACCTTGTCTGAAACCTGTTTGAACGCGCAACCGAGGGCTGTGAAGTCCGAACTCTTGGTAATGGTTGTATTGCCTTGAGCATTTCTCATTGTGACATCCAATTTGATTTCTTTATTGTCACGAATTATTGTCAGTGTGGCTTTATCGCCTGGAGAAAGACGGCTCATAATCTCTTGCAGCTCAGCTCTGTTTCTTGCTTTAGAACCGTTGATGGCTGTAATGACATCGCCTTTCTGAACACCAGCTTCTTTAGCCGCACTCATATCTTCAACCGAAGCGACATAAATACCTTCATTTACTGCTGTGATTTTTTCTTTCTCTGCGATTTCCGGAGACAATTCTGTGAACGATATGCCCAAGACGGCACGTTGCACAGTTCCGTATTTACGAATATCGGTAATGATTTTCTTTACGATAGAAGTAGGAATGGCAAACGAATAGCCTGCGTAGTTTCCAGTCTGAGAATAAATGGCTGTATTGATACCCACCAGTTCACCGCGAGTATTGACCAATGCACCGCCACTGTTGCCAGGATTTACAGCGGCATCCGTTTGAATGAAGGCATCGATGCCCATTTGCTGGCTGTGTGTAGAGCTGGAAATGCTTCGAGCTTTTGCACTGACAATACCCGCAGTTACAGTCGATGTAAATCCAAAGGGATTGCCTACTGCCAGAACCCATTCTCCAACCTTCAGATCATCAGAATTGCCGAAAGTTATTACCGGCAGGTTCTTTTCGTCAATTTTTAGTAAGGCCAAGTCGGTGGCAGGGTCACTGCCAATAACCGTTGCATTGTATGACTTATTGTTGTTCAGCGTAATTTCCAGCTTTTCAGCTCCCTCAATTACGTGATTGTTCGTTACAATGTATCCGTCTTCGCTAATAATTACTCCAGAACCTAAGCCAAGCTGTTGTGGCTCTGCTTCTTTTTGCTGTTGACGGTTGCCATATCCAGGACCAAAGAAGAATTCAAAGAACGGATCGTTGAATCCGGACATTCTGTTTTGGCGTGGAGTTGCAAAACTTTTAATGCTTACAACGCAGTTGATAGTGCTCTCTGCAGCTTTCGTAAAATCTGTAGGAGCAGCCGTTAGTGATGAACTGGCAGCAGTACGGATAAATCCATCCTGTTCAAATTGTACATCATTTTCCCCGTTTTCTGCCTGTCTTTCGACAGCTGCCCACAATGCGGGCGTAGCAGCCAATACAACTGCAGCGGCGGCTGCAATAAGTATTGTTTTTTTCTTAGGCGTTTTCATATCAAAAATGTTAAATAGAATTCGTATTAATATTTTCAACTGTTAAATTTAACGATTTAACGGTTCTAATATACATCAAAAAAATTTAGACCGGCAAGTTTAATCTTTACTTTTAAGATATTTTAATGGGAATGTGTCTTTACGTGTCCGATTTGTAAAGTTTTGTAATAAAAATGCATCATATTAGGTAAAAATCAGTTTAAAAAAGGCTTAATCATCGCTAAAAACTTCTGACAAGTCTTTCATCTCACGATATTCGTTCCAATCCGGATCTTTTTCGGCATATATCGTGATGGGAAGAAGTTCGAAATCCTTAAGTGCATCGTTCAGCATATATTGGAATTTTCTGGGGTTAAGAGTGTAGAATATCCAATTCCTTTCTCCGTCTCCAGTGTAGATTCCTGTCATGACAGCTGCAGAGTCTTTGGCAAAAGCATTATTGATAGCATCCGTCACCTGTTCCATAAGGGATGAAGTTTTGAAATCCGGCATTCCGTCTTTTTCCGGTGTATATTTCCATGTAATCTCAATCCGGTCATTGTACTTTCCTGATGCCATGACGGGTTCAACTCCCTGTCGGCCGGTGACCATGATTAAAGCTCCCGATTCACTTTCTGTTGGGGAAGTCCACCACTCATTTCCAATTTTTAATTTTGCCATAGTTCGTTTTTTGTTTTGATACAAATTTAATGTATAATCCTTCAAGTAGAAAATTTCTTGAAATAATGTTACATAAAGGAGTGAGTGTTTTTTTATGTCTGCGTTATGTTGTAATTTTACAAATAAAAAACAAATGGAAATAGTTTTACTTTGTCTTTTAGGTGTGGCTGTTGTAGCCGTTTTTGTGTTGGTCGGGAAATTGAATGTTGCGCGCCGTGATCTGTCGCGTGTGAAATATGAGGCGGAAGAAAGTCTGAAAAATGCTGAGCAGTTGCGCGGTTTGAACAATAAGAATGAAGAGGCAATTGGTGCATTACAGAAAGAAAACAGTTCTTTGTCGGTGGAGAATGCCCGGTTGTCTGAACGCTTGTCATTCATAGAGGTTGAGAAAGATAAGATGAAGAAAGAATCGGAGACACAATTCCGATTGTTGGCAAATGAAATTTTTGCAATGGAATCCAAACAATTCCGTGAATCGAGCGAGAATCGTTTGGGTGAAATTTTGAAGCCTTTGAAAGACAATATTCATGACTTCAAACAGACAATAATGAGCAACTATACTGAAGAAGCGAAAGAACGTCATTCCTTGAAGGAGCATATCAAAGAGTTGATGGACTTAAATCATACGATAGGCAAGGAAGCCCGTGAATTGACGGAAGCATTGAAGGGAAATTCCAAGGTACAAGGCGATTGGGGGGAAATGATTTTGGAGTCAATTCTTGAAAAATCAGGTCTAATTAAAGATGAGAATTACTTTGTTCAACCGGCAAAGAATGTCAATGGAGAGACGCTTGTCTCGGAAAATGGAAACGGATTGCGTCCGGATGTTGTCGTATGCATGCCCGACAAAAAATATGTGGTGATTGACTCAAAGGTATCACTTACGGCGTATACAAATTTTGTCAATGCAGAAACCGAAGAAGAAAGAATGCGGTATGGAAAATTGCATGTCCAGTCTGTCCGTGCGCACTTGAAAGAATTACAAAATAAGAGTTATCAGGATTATATAGGAGTGTCGCCGCAAAACCGAATGGATTTCGTCCTGATGTTCATTCCAAATGAGCAGGCCTATATGGTGGCGATGTCGCTGGATAAGAATCTGTGGCAGGAAGCTTATGACAAGCGTGTCGTGATTATCAGTCCTGCCCATGTCATCTCAACATTGCGGCTGATAGCTCAATTATGGACACGTGACAGACAGACAAAGAATGCGCTCACTATTGCCGAAGAGAGTGGAAAATTATATGACAAATTTGTCGGATTGGTAGATGATTTGAAGAGCGTAGGAGTGAATTTGGAACGAACCAAAGCGGTGTACGATCAGGCCTTTAATAAGTTGAGCGAGGGCAGAGGCAATTTGATTTCCCGGGTTGAGAAAATCAAGGAATTGGGTGCTAAGACGACGAAGTCGCTGCCTGACACTGGAGAAAATAGCTAAACCCAAACCTGATTAGGGTGTAACTGCAAAAAACTGTCCATGCTGTAATTTGGGGCATAGACAGCTTTTTGTTTGATGGAAAGGGAATTATGCCAATTTGATATTATTCAAATCGAAACCTAAAAGAAAGTCGGACACGTCCATTCGTTTTTTCCCGGATAGTTGGATGGATTTTAGTTCCAACACTCCAGTCGAACAGCCTACAAACGCCTTCCGATTTTGAACCATAATCTGTCCGGGTTGCAAATTCAGAGAGTTGTCCAAAGGCTGGGACGTCTCGTATATTTTGATTTGATAATCTTTGTCATCTTTGCTGAAATGTGTCCATGCAGCAGGATATGGGGAAAGGCCTCTTATCAGGTTGTAGACGGCGGTTGCCGGACGGTTCCAGTCAATCAGGCAGGTATCTTTGAAAATTTTGGGTGCCGGAGTCGGCTCTGCTCCATTCAGCAGTTCGTCCTGTGGAATGGTTTTTACGGTACCGTTGATGATGGCGTCGACAGTCTCGATTACCATACCTGCACCGAGTTCCATTAATCTGTCGTGCACAATTCCGACATTGTCAGTGGCATCTATTGAAATCCGCTTTTGCTGAATAATGTCGCCTGTATCAATTTCATGCTTGAGGAAAAAGGTAGTGACGCCGGTTTCTGTTTCCCCGTTAATGACGGCCCAGTTGATGGGGGCAGCACCCCGATATTTCGGGAGCAAAGAAGCATGAAGGTTGAATGTGCCCAATCGTGGCATTCCCCAAACGACTTCGGGAAGCATCCGGAATGCAATAACTATAAACAGATCTGCATTGATTTCCCGTAACTGGTTGACAAAGGTTTCATCTTTTAATTTTTCAGGCTGCAATATTGGCAGACCTTTTTCTGAAGCATATTTTTTAACGTCCGATTGAATCATGTGGTGTCCTCGTCCGGCTTGCTTGTCGGGCATGGTGACAATAGCCGCTACGTTGTAGCTGCCTTCTACAAGACGGGAGAGGCTTTCCACAGCGAATTCGGGAGTCCCGAAAAATACAATTTTTAGTTCTTCTTTAGTCATTGTTTATCAAGAATTCAAGTTGTTTAATCATCAGAATAGTGGCGGAGAACACGGCGATATGAGTTGAAAATCTTTGACTTGGAAACAAATCCGATATATTTGCCGTTTTCTACGACTGGCAGGTTCCATGCGTTTGTGCGGTCAAAAATTTTCATGACATTTTCCATGTTTTCGTTTATCTCAATTTTAGCCGGAGGCGTACACATGAATTTCCGAACATACATCTTGTCGTATAAAGCAGGTCGGAACATTATGTTCCGAATGTCATTCAGCAGTACAATGCCCAGCAGTGTCCCGTTTTTGTCAGTAACAGGAAACAGGTTTCTGTCAGATTGCGAGATTGCATTGACCATTTCTCTCAAACTCATGTCAGGGTGCACTTCTGTAAAGTCTTTTTCTATGACACTGTCCATTTTGAGAAGAGTAAGCACGGCCTTGTCTTTATGATGGGTAAGTAATTCTCCACGTTTGGCCAGACGCATGGTGTAAATGCTGTATGGAACGAACAGTTTGATTGTCACATAGGAGAGGGTTGAGACAATGAGAAGTGGCAGGAACAATTGATATCCTCCCGTCATTTCGGCAGTCAAGAAGATGGCCATCAATGGGGCATGCATTACGCCTGACATTACGCCGGCCATGCCCATTAATGCAAAGTTTTTGCAGGAAAGTTCGACACCTGGAAAAATACCGACAGTATTTATAAGAAAAGCAAAGAAGAATCCGGTCATGCATCCGACATACAGTGAAGGTGCAAACGTACCGCCGACACCGCCTCCACCATTGGTTGCACTGGTTGCAAAAACCTTCGTCAGAATAATCAGTAAAACGAACAGCAGGACAAACCATACATTGTCTTTGAAACCATAGAACACACTACCATCGAAAAGGGTGGAAGGGTCTCCTTTCAACATTTCGGTAATGGCTTCATAGCCTTCGCCATATAGCGGTGGAAAGCAAAATATCAGGCCGCTAAGAATAACAGAGCCAAATGCGAATTTTGTCCATGGGCTTTTCATCTTTGATATGGTGTTTTCCATGAAGCCAATTACCTTCGTAAAATAAAGGGAAGTAAATCCGCAAACAATACCCAGTGCAATGGCGAAAGGTATTCTTGCTGTAGTGAAAGCCTCGCTTTGGTCAAAGACGAATTCGGGACTATAGCCTGTAAATATGTAGGAGATGGTTGCTGCAGTAATGGATGATACCAACAACGGCATGACAGAAACGGTGGTCAGATCAATCATCAGTACTTCCAAAGCAAACAACATTCCGGCGATAGGAGCCTTGAAAATGCCGGCGACACCGGCTGCTGCACCACTGCCTACCAACATCATCAAAATTTGGGGTGACATTCGGAAGAAGCTTCCCAAATTTGAGCCAATGGCCGCTCCGGTGTAGACAATAGGACCTTCCGCACCGACAGAACCACCGAAGCCGATGGTGACGGAACTGGCGACTAACGACGTATAGGTATTGTGGAATTTCAATCGGCTCTTGTTTTGCGATATGGCATACAGGACTCTTGTGACACCATGCGAGATATTGTCTTTGACGACATAACGCACATACAGTCCGACAATCAGGATACCAACAACAGGATATATCAAATACAGGTAGTTGGCGCCCGAGATTGTTAAATGGGTGCTAAGCATGGAGGCTATCGCTGAAATCAGCAATTTTAGCAGCAATGCGGCAAAACCGGAAAGGATACCGGTAATAAATGCGAGTATCAGTAAGAATGTCTTTTCTTTGATATGGTTTTCCCGCCATTGGATAAGCCACATCAATCCCGCATTGAATTTGTCTTTTAGTTTTAATTCAGCTAGCATAATATTATAAACCTTTTCCTGTCACAACTGTCCTCACAGTATAGGCAATGATTTTCAAATCGATCAGCAATGACATGTTTTCAATATAAATTAAATCATATTTTGCACGTGCAATCATTTCTTCTACATTGGTGGCATATCCGAATTTCACCATTCCCCATGAAGTAATGCCCGGACGTACTTGATAAACCAGGGCATAATAGGGCGCTTTCTCTATTATCTGATCCGCAAAGTATTTTCTTTCAGGTCTTGGTCCTACTATGGACATTTCTCCTTTAATCACATTCCAGAATTGCGGTATTTCGTCGATTCTGTATTTGCGAAGGGTTTTGCCAACTTTGGTGATGCGTCGGTCATTCTCGGATGACAATTGGGGGGTTGCCGATTCTGCATTGTAGACCATCGTTCGGAATTTGTAAATATAAAAGGGTTTTCCGGATTTGCCAATTCTTTCTTGCCTATAAAAAACCGGACCTTTCGAATCATGTTTAATCAACAGGGCGACGACTGCCAAGAAAGGCGACAACAGGACAAGTGCCATGGTTGAGATAATGATATCAAGCGTCCGTTTGACACTTTTTTGACACTCGGTCATATTACTTTGAGCAATGTCAATCAGAGGTTCTCCAATAATATTGGCATGTCGGATTCTCGACAGCAGAATGTCGTAGAGTTCCGGATGGATTTTAATGGGAAGATTATATCTGAACAGATGATTGATCAGGTTCAACGTGTTGTTCCGGTTTTTGGACTGTGTTGTGATGATGAGTGTTTGAATATGTTCCTGCTGGCACAGTTGGTCCAGCTCGTTGAATTCATATACAGGCAATTTCCATTCATTAGAATTAGTATAAGTGTCACTTTCCAATCGTACGAATCCTTTGATTCGATAGCCCATTGTGTCTTTAGCCTTTATCAGCTTGCGGGCAAATTCAATGGCATATTTGCTGTATCCGATTAACAAGGTGTTGATCTCGAACTCTCCGGTCCTTACTTTCCCTGCAACGATATTTGTTATGGTCAGTCGGAAAAAATATTGGGATATGAACAATATGCCCCACATGATAATTATCAGTTCGTAGTTCTTGAGTCGCTCCTGATAGGCATCGTTGATAAGAATTGTAAAAAAAACGACCAATGAAGCTACGAATGACGAAACGCCGGTCGTCAGAAATTCCTGTAGGCGGGATTTAAGGACAGAACCGTTGTAGTAGCCTGATAAATAAGATACAAACAGTATGAAAAAGGGTATGATGATTTGTCCGGCAACCAATGATGGCGCTGTCAGAAATGACCATAATGACGAAAAACCGTGTTCCGTCACAATGTCAATTGTCATGTAATAGCGTGCTGTTGAGAAAAGACACCAAGCTATATGCGCAGCAACGAAGTCGCATAAAACATATGCGGCTTTAAACTTTCCGGGTTTTATCAAGGCCTGATAATTTTAATCGTATTGTCAGAAGAAAGCTTTATTACACTGGATGGCGCATGCTTTGAGGTGTCGTCACGCCGATAATGAACAATGTAATCAACCGCATTTTTAATTTCATCCTGGATGTCGGCATAAATGGCAGGAGAGGGTTGTCCGCTTATATTGGCCGAAGTGGAAACTATGGGTCGTCCCAATGCGGCGCAAAGCTTCTGCGTGAATTCTTCCCGTGAAATTCTTATGCCAACACTGTTGTTTTCTCCTAAAAGATTCGGGGCAAGATTGTAGGCGTTGTCGTAAATGATTGTTACCGGCTTTTCGCTGAGTTCGTTTAGCGTGTAGGCCATTTCTGGTACGTCGGAAACGTATCTGTCCAGTTTTTTGTCGGAATCCAATAGTACGAGCATTGCTTTGTTTTCAGCACGTCGTTTAATCTTGTATATTCTATCCACTGCATCAGCGTTGGTTGCATCACAACCAATTCCCCAAATCGTATCTGTAGGGTATAGGATTACTCCTCCTTTTTTTAATATGTCTATCGCATTTTTTATGTCTTCTTCCATAGTTATCATGTTTGATTAATTACAAAGGTAAGTTTTTTAATTGATTATTTGAAAAAAGAGAGTAATATTTTGTGGTATAATTTATTTGTTGTACCTTTGCACGCGAATAACTTAATACTAAATTTAAACTACAATTCAATGGCAACAAAAATCAGATTACAACGTCATGGCCGTAAACGCTATGCGTTCTATCCAATTGTTATCGCTGATAGCAGGGCACCACGAGATGGTAAATTTATTGAAAGGATAGGTTCTTATAATCCGAACACTAATCCTGCTACAATAAGTTTAAATTTCGAAAGAGCTTTGTATTGGGTGAATGTTGGTGCACAACCGACTGACACAGTTCGTCGAATCCTTTCTCAAGAAGGCGTTTTGATGATGAAGCACTTGCAAGGTGGTGTTAAGAAAGGTGCTTTCTCTGCTGAAGAAGCACAACGTCGTTTCGATGCATGGAAGCAAGCTAAAGATGCTTCTGTAAATTCAGTAAAGGCTAAATTGGCTGACAGCAAGAAGCAGGCAGAAAGCCAGCGCTTGGAAGAAGAAAAAGCTAAGAACCAGGCTAAGGCTGAATTGGTTGCTAAAAAGAAAGCTGAATTGGCTGCTGCAGAAGCTGCAAAACAAGCAGAAGCTGCTGCCGCTGAGAACGCTGAAGGCGCTACTGAAGCAACTGAAGAAGCAGCTGCTGAATAATTTGAGCGATTCTTTAAATGGCGAAATAAAAGAGGTTACGCAAGTGGCCTCTTTTTTATTTTACAGTGTTCGCAATCCCGATAAAAAATAGAGCCTTGTCCCAACATCGGAACAAGACTCCATTTTTTAATAAGGATTTAATATTAGAGTATAATCTTCTTAACTAAGCGATCTGATTGAGCTTGCACTTCAAGTATGTACACGCCATCTGAGAATTGAGACAAGTCCACTACATTCAGGTAATGAGATGAGGCAGGGTTGGCAATCATTTCTCCTGAAAGGTTGAACACGCGAATGCTTTGAATTCCTTCGCCGGCAATAGTCAAAGTCTTGCCTTGCTGTTTGACGGTTATGCCATTCGTTATATTCTCAACAGAAGAATCGTCTTTGATGTCGTCAAGAGAAGCTGTTCTTTGTGCTGCATTGTCATAAGTGACAAATGTGAGATCGTCAAACAGAATTCTGCCGGTCCATGCCTGTTGCGGTTCTTCTGGAGTCGAACTCTTGTCAAAATGCTTCATAAAGAAACTGTCAAGAATCCATTTTCCGTTCAATTGATCCGTTCCTGTAAATGTTTCGTATGGTTCGTTGGCCATATCCCATGTCAAAAGCTTCCATCCCTTGAATGAAATAGGGTACATGGCGCGGTGTTTCAAACCGCCGGATGCGCTGTTTGCCCGAACCATGGCCGATACCTGATTGTTGGAACCGTCGCCATACAGCCAGAATTGAAGCACGCCATTGATATTGTCGGATATAACTGTGCTGGCTCCTGATTGGCGGTATTCGCGAATTTGCCATACGGAAGATGTCGCCATTTGGTCAAATGCGTAAATTAATTCACAACTTGCTGAGCTTTCTGCTGAATAGGTTTCAGACGAGGTGTTCCAGCTGCTGTCGTCCACAATCAGTCCTTCGGTGCTACCCGAACCACTTGGAGCCCACCAGCCACTGGTGGAATCAAGCTTGTCGACAACAATTGTATTGGTAGCATCGCGATATTCCGACAGGAACTTCCATGAGAAAGGTTCCGACAGATTGCCGCTATAGTCGGCAAGTCCGCCTTTTACTTTTACCTGGAAACATTTGTCGAGAGGAAGATCTTCATTCAAGAAATAGTGGATGACAGAAGTTCCGTTGACAACGTCATGAGTGAGCGTTCCTGCATAAATGTTGTTGTCAGAGTCGGTCAATGTGATAAGGTCGTTGGTGTTGTCTTCATTCCAAACGATTTCTTCGCTGAATTCAACGCGGATAACAGGACGGTATGTGCAAAGCGATTCACCGTCGATTGCCGGGTCGACTGAGACAATTTCAGGTGCTGTTTCGTCGAACGGCTCAATAGTGAATTCCAGTTCATAGTTTCCACCTTCTTCTCCGTCTCCGTCACCGTCGAAAAATTGACCTGTCTGCTCGTTTTTAGCGATTGCGCCGTCAATGGTGATTTTGTAGGTCTGTTCGTTCTCCAGTTTGCTGATGTCAACATTCAGAGTATATCCGTTTTCCCAACTAAGATTCACTTCTCCGTTGTTTGATATGCTGAATGCCTGCTTTACACTTTCTTGATCCATGTTGCGGGAGAAAGTGATTGTCAACGGATTTCGTTTGCTGACAGCCGACAGGTCGGAAACCGAGATTTGGTCAACTTTTGCCGGTGCGATGGACGTAAGTTGCACGTCGAACCATGTAACATTTTCAGCAGCAGTTCCTTCCGGATTGGAAACGATGGTAACCTTCTTTTCAGTTTTCCCGTATTCGGGAGATGAGAATGTTACCGTGTATTCCTTTCCAGCTTCAAGATTCTCGAACATGAAAAATCCATTGTGAAGCATGTTGGGGTCACGACTGTATTTGTTGAAGATGGACTCGTAGGAGTCGGTGGTGACAGATTGATCGTCGACAGTAATGGTTACGCCATTTGCTGCAACGCCGTTTTCCGAGTTGGAAACAACTCCCGCCAAAATTGTCTGTTCTGGAATGTCCAGACCTCTGTATTGAAGAATGGAGCGGAACGCTGCGTAGCCTTCGAGTCTTTTGTAGTTGTCGTTGATGTTACGCTGTTGTTGGAAAGCGTGTGTGTGATATCCGCCTTCGCTAAGCAGTGAAGGCATGTTGCTACGACGGTTTACGGCAAGGTATGGGTACTGGTTGGTGTGTGTTGCCGGACTTTTGTCGTAGTAGCATCGGTCATACCAGTTGCCACGGGTGTCAACCTGCATTACTCCACTAAGGTTTGGACAAAGGATTTCGCCAAATGCTTTGCCTCCGTTAGGTGTTTTTTCAATTTCAACACCGTTGTTTCGCCAGCCTCCAAACATGGTGAGGGTGGTGTTGGGCGTAGTGGCATCACCTGCGTCGGAGTGGATGGAGTAGTAGAAATCGGCATCCCAAGCGTTTGCAACATCCACACGGTCAGTAAGGTCAATATAGTCGTTGTCGGTTTCACGGCATAACATGATGTTTTCGGCCGGCATATCCGTATATTTCAATAGGTAGTCACGGATAGACCAAGCTACACGAAGTACTTTTTCCGCTTCCGAATAATTGTACAGACCGCCATTTTCGCGTTGAGCATGTCCGGGGTCCAAATATAGTTTGAAATCGCCCCAACCGTTGACATCGGCCGCGAACAGGCTTGAGCCGCCAATGAGGCATAAAGAAAACGATAGTAGCGAGTTCTTTATAATATGTGTGAAATTTTTCATAAGAACATGTGTTTAGAAGGTTAGATTGAGAATGTAAATGCATCCGTTTCGGCTGTTTTCGAAAGCAATCTGATTGCCCTTTGGTGATACAGCCGGGGTAACGGGTATCATGTCATTGTTTTCAAAAAGCAAGGCAGATTCTCCTGATTCAGTATCAAAAGAAATAAGTTTGGAAGAGGTGAAAACTTCTCCGTTGTCTTTAACTTCAGCTACAACGATGTGTTTGTTGTCGGGCAACCATGAAGGATAAGAGCCATTACCAAGATGTTTGAGCTGGCTGCCGTCAGTTGCGCAAACGAAGACACCTTTGCCTGCTATTTGAAATGCAATTTTTGAACCGTCGGGGCTCATTGTTGGATTGATAATGGGCTTTCCTGCAAATTCAGACAAGTTGGGAATCAGTCGTGTTGCCTCAAAAGGGTAGGACAACATTGTTTCATACACATTGAGCTCAATCGGGGATGCCTGTTTTTCGGAAATCCGAATTTTTTGAGCTCCGTCTTTTTTTGCAAACTTTACTTCACCGGCTTTCCCCCAAGTAGGAGTGCCGCATAAATTCCTGGTAGCATCCATTACAATGGCGCTCTTTCCTGTTTGGGTGTTGTAAGTTTTGATTTGGTGAAGTACACGCCCGTCTTTGACGACATTGGTCCTTCCAAGAATAGCATTGCTTTCCGGACTCCATGCCATTTTATAGCCGGCTCCGGCATCGGATGTGATTTGTTGAATCCCACTTCCGTCAATGTTAGCAATCCAAATGCCAGTGTAGTTGTTCCCGGTCACGGCCAGTTGCTGTCCGTCGGGAGACCATACGGGTGCCATAAAGCCTTCTTGCGATTTAAGGAGCATTTGCGGGCTTCCTTCAACTTTTGGATGTGCTTGCCCAATAAAACTGGCAAGAATCATCGCCACAAAAATAAATTTGGTTTTCATAAATATTAAGGTTTTAGTTAGGTGCTTTTCTTAGTGTTGAACAAAGTTATAAAAAAACAATAAAACGAGTACGTTTTTTTGTTGAGAATATTTTTCAGTATAAAGATTAGAACAAATGTATAAAATGAGTAGCGATAATATTATTTTTTGTAATCATATAGTAGTAAATAGAGAAAAAAGCAGTAATTTTGTATGGTTTTCTCGATGGTAATCTTGCAAACCTAAAACATGTGTAAGTAATCCCTAAATATATATATGAGAGAAACAATAAAAGCCTCCTTGATACTGGAGGACGGAACAATCTACGAAGGTAAATCGTTCGGGTACAACAAATCGTGTGCCGGCGAAGTTGTATTTAACACCGCAATGGTTGGTTATCCTGAAAGTTTGACGGATCCGTCGTATGAAGGACAAATCCTTGTAACCACTTATCCCTTATTAGGCAATTATGGAGTTCCTCCAATGAGTCAACACAATGGTATGAGCGACTATTTGGAGAGTCAGCGCATTCACTGTCAAGCTATCATCTGCACGGATTATTCGTGGGAATACAGTCACTGGTTGGCTCAAGAAAGCTTGCGCGACTGGTTGATGAGAGAACAGATTGTCGGCATATATGGTATTGACACCCGCGCTTTGACAAAACATTTGAGAGAAAAGGGTTCAATGCTGGGCAAAATTGTTCTTGAAGGAACAGAGGATGTGGCATTCTACGATCCAAACAAGGACAATCAGGTTGCGGTAGTCAGCTGCAAAGAGGTCATAACTTATGGAGAAGGCGACAAAACAGTTGTTTTGGTCGATTGCGGAGTTAAAAACAATATCATTCGATCTCTCGTAAAACGCAAAGTGAAGGTAGTGCGTGTTCCATGGGATTACGATTTTAACAAGCTTGAATATGACGGCTTGTTTATTTCAAATGGTCCGGGTGATCCGGATATGGCGAAAGCCACTGTGCAGAACCTGAAAGTTGCATTGCAGGGTGATAAGCCGATCTTTGGTATCTGTATGGGTAATCAATTATTGGCGAAGGCATCAGGGGCTAAAACATACAAACTCAAATATGGTCATCGCAGCCATAACCAACCGGTACGTCTTGTCGGATCAGAAAAATGCTTCATCACATCTCAGAACCATGGTTTTGCCGTTGACAGCAATACGTTGGGAGCAGATTGGGAACCGCTCTTCATTAACATGAACGACGGAACAAATGAGGGCATTCGTCACAAGACCAAACCGTTCTTCTCTGCGCAATTCCACCCCGAAGCATGCAGTGGCCCGTTGGACACAGACTTTTTATTTGATGACTTTATTAACATGTTGTAATATTAAACCCAATGAGTAAAATGGAAAAGAAAGACATAAAAAAAGTATTATTGCTTGGCTCTGGAGCTTTGAAAATTGGTGAAGCCGGAGAATTTGACTATTCCGGTTCACAGGCATTGAAAGCGTTGAAGGAGGAAGGCATTGAAACAGTGCTCATTAATCCGAATATTGCAACGGTGCAGACTTCTGAAGGGTTTGCAGATAAGATATATTTCTTGCCGGTAACACCGTTTTTCGTTGAAAAGGTTATCGCCAAGGAACAGCCGCAAGGTATTTTATTGGCTTTCGGCGGTCAAACTGCTCTAAACTGCGGTGTGGAACTTTACCAATCCGGCATTTTAAGCAAATATAATGTACAGGTTCTCGGAACACCTGTGCAGGCTATCATGGATACTGAGGACCGCGAACTGTTTGTAAAGAAACTTGATGAAATCGATATCAAAACAATCAAGAGTGAGGCTGTTTCGACCATTGACGATGCTATTCGTGCTGCTGAACAATTAGGGTATCCAGTCATCGTACGTGCAGCCTATGCACTGGGTGGTCTTGGCAGCGGTTTCTGTGACGACCGTGAGCAATTGGTTGCCCTTACGGAGAAAGCTCTCTCATTTTCTCCACAAGTATTGATTGAGAAGTCGCTGAAAGGCTGGAAAGAAATTGAATATGAAGTAGTCCGTGACCGTTTTGATAACTGTATTACGGTATGTAATATGGAAAACTTTGACCCTCTGGGTATCCATACGGGTGAAAGTATTGTGGTTGCACCTTCGCAGACATTGTCGAACGACGACACGAACCTTTTGCGTATCCTTGCCATCAAGATTGTCCGTCATATCGGAATCGTAGGCGAATGTAATGTGCAGTATGCCTATGACCCCATGTCGATGGACTACCGTGTTATTGAAGTAAACGCACGTCTAAGCCGTAGTTCCGCATTGGCTTCAAAAGCCACCGGTTATCCTTTGGCATTCATTGCCGCAAAATTGGGATTGGGTTATGGCTTGTTCGACCTAAAGAATACGGTAACGAAAGTTACTTCTGCCTTCTTTGAACCGGCTCTTGACTATATCGTATGTAAGATTCCGCGTTGGGATTTGGGTAAATTCCATGGCGTGAAAAAGGAGATCGGTTCATCCATGAAATCTGTCGGAGAGGTTATGGCCATAGGCCGTACCTTTGAAGAAGTGATCCAAAAGGGACTTCGAATGATAGGTCAGGGCATGCATGGATTTATCGAAAACAAGGAAATGTCGGTACCCGACATTGACAAGGCGTTGAGAGAACCGACCGACAAGCGAATCTTTGTGATTGAAACAGCATTCCGTAAAGGATATGATGTGGAAAAAATACATCAGCTGACTAAAATTGACCGTTGGTTCTTGCAGAAATTGCACAACTTGCTGATAACGGCTCAGGATCTTGAGAATTACAGCAAGTTGGAAGATGTTCCACAAGATTTGATGCGTCTCGCAAAAGAACAAGGATTTTCTGATTTTCAAATTGCACGTGCAGTATTGAAAGACGGAATGGGGGTAGGCGAAGACGCCAACCGTAAGGTCAGAAATCTGCGCAAGCAATATGGAATTTTGCCGGTTGTCAAACAAATTGATACAATGGGTGCCGAATATCCGGCTCAGACCAACTATCTGTATCTGACATATAATGGACGCGAACATGACATTTGCTACGAAAATGACCATCGTTCAGTTGTTGTACTTGGTTCCGGCGCCTACCGTATCGGAAGTTCGGTAGAGTTCGACTGGTGTAGCGTCAATGCGCTGCTGACCGTGAAAAAAGAAGGCTGGCGTTCCGTGATGATTAACTACAACCCGGAAACAGTTTCTACGGACTATGACATGTGCGACCGCTTGTATTTCGATGAATTGACTTACGAGCGCGTTATGGATATTATTGACCTGGAAACTCCTCATGGAGTTATCCTGTCAACCGGCGGACAAATCCCGAACAACTTGGCAACCCGTTTGGATGCCGATGGTGTAAATATTCTGGGTACATCGGCCAAAAGCATTGACAATGCCGAAGACCGCCATAAATTCTCGTCGATGTTGGATGAATTGGGCATTGACCAGCCACGTTGGCGTGAACTTACTTCAATGACAGATATCTATGAATTTGTTGAAGAAGTTGGTTATCCGGTATTGGTGCGTCCGTCTTATGTGCTTTCCGGTGCGGCAATGAACGTCTGTTCAAACGACGAGGAATTGGAACGATTCCTTAAATTGGCTGCAAACGTGTCGAAACAGCACCCGGTAGTTGTAACGGAATTCATTGAACACGCAAAGGAGATTGAAATGGATGCCGTGGCTCAAAACGGTGAAATCAAGGTATACGCCATTTCAGAACATATTGAATTTGCCGGTGTTCACTCAGGAGATGCAACGATTCAGTTCCCGCCACAAAAACTGTATGTGGAAACGGTTCGTCGCATTAAGAAAATATCCAGCCAGATAGCAAAAGCTTTGAACATTTCCGGTCCGTTCAACATACAATATTTGGCAAAGAATAACGACATCAAAGTTATTGAATGTAACTTGCGTGCTTCCAGAAGTTTCCCGTTTGTTTCAAAAGTTTTGAAACTTAACTTTATTGATCTGGCAACAAAAGTTATGTTGGGCATTCCTGTTGAGAAACCGAGCAAGAGTGCATTCGATTTGGACTATGTTGGTATCAAAGCCTCTCAGTTCTCTTTCTCCCGCTTGCAGGGGGCAGATCCTGTGTTAGGTGTAGATATGTCTTCTACCGGTGAGGTTGGATGTATTGGCAATGACACTTCAGAAGCAATTTTGAAGTCAATGCTTTCTGTCGGCTACAAGATTCCGAAGCGGTCCGTATTGTTGAGTACCGGTTCTGCCAAACAAAAGGCAGATATGCTGGATGCGGCAGCGGCCTTGTATGCGAAAGGCTATAAATTGTATGCAACGGGTGGTACATACAAATATTTGGTTGACAACAATATCCCGGCAATTCATGTTTATTGGCCAAGTGAAGAAGGACAACAACCGCAGGCATTGGAATTGCTTCACAATAAAGAGATAGATTTGGTAGTAAATATCCCAAAGAATTTGACCAGCAAGGAATTGAGCAACGGTTACAAAATCCGTCGTGCGGCAATCGATTTGAATATTCCATTGTTGACAAACGCTCGTCTGGCATCAGCATTTATCGATGCAATCAGCCGTTATTCAATGGATGATATTGAGGTAAAATCTTGGGATGAATATTAATGAATATGAATAAAAAAATAGCAATATTAGGACTTGCGACGATTATGTCGTCATTTGCTGTAAGTGCAAATGAAAAAGAAAATGCGGATACCGCATTTATATTCACAGATGTTAAGGTGAATCCTACGACATCTGTAAAGGATCAGAACAAATCGGGAACATGCTGGAGTTTTTCAGGCTTGTCATTTCTTGAGGACGAACTTTTGAAGAACGGTAAGGGAGAATATGATTTGTCGGAAATGTTTGTTGTCAGACAATGCTACATTGACAAAGCCATTCAGTATGTTCGCTACTACGGAAAGTCAAATTTTGGAGAAGGCGGTGGACTGATGGATATTCCATACGTATATGACAAATATGGGATGATTCCTGAAGAGGTTTACGACGGCTTGGAATATGGTGAAGAAAAGCATGACCATGGTGAATTGGCAGCCGTTTTGACTGCCTATTTGCAAGAAATTGTCAAGAATCCGAATAAAAAACTGTCAAAGGCATGGTTGAAAGGATACATTGGAATATTGGATGCATATCTTGGACAAGTTCCTGAAACCTTCGAATATAAGGGGAAAACTTATACACCGAAGACATTTGCCGAATCTCTTGGTTTGGATATGAATGACTATGTACCGTTGACTTCGTTCACGCATCACGAATTCTACAAACCGTTCGTTCTTGAAGTGCCTGACAACTGGGGACACAGTTTGTATTACAATGTAAAAATGGATGAATTGAAAGCGGTTGTCGACAATGCAATTGAGAAGGGTTACACTGTACTTTGGGCTGCCGATGTCAGTGAAAAAGGCTTTAAATGGTATGATGGTGTGGCTTTGATGCCGAAAGTTGACCGCAAGGCAAGCATGGAAGGAACGGAGCTTGACCGCTGGGTAAAACTGAAGGATTCTGAGAAAATCGACAAAATGTATGATTTCAAAGGTCCGGTTGAAGAAATCGTTGTGACTCAAGAAAGCCGTCAAGAAGGTTTCGACAACTACGAAACGACCGATGATCACGGAATGGTCATTGTTGGTACTGCCGTAGACCAAAAAGGCAACAGATATTATAAGGTGAAGAATTCGTGGGATTCCGAGCAGGTATACAAAGGATATTTCTATGTATCCGAGCCTTATTTCCTTGCCAAAACAATGAGTATTTGGGTGAATAAGAAAGGTGTTCCGTCGGATATTCTTGCAAAATTGAATTTGAAATAATTAATAATACAGCCAGGAAGGCGTTTGTCGGTTCTATATCGGCAAACGCCTTTTTTCGTTTGGCAATTTTCTATAATTCTGTATTCAGATGTTAATAAGAATGTCAAAAATGTGTATTTTTGATAGAAGATAAGTGTATTGGCAGAAAATTATGTAACTTTGGCATCGCAAAATTGAAGATGAAATGATTTCTATACAGAATTTATGTATTGAATTTAATAGTGTGGCATTGTTTAAAGATGTCAGTTATGTAATCAACAAAAAAGATAAAATAGCATTAGTCGGAAAAAACGGAGCGGGAAAATCTACAATGTTAAAGATTATAGCCGGTCTTCAACAGCCGACGTCGGGAACCGTTGCAATCCCTAACGACTTGACAATTGGCTATCTTCCACAACAAATGTTGTTGACGGACGAACGTACAGTTTTTGAAGAAGTCAAAACGGTTTTCGGAGAACTCGATGTAATGAAGGCACAGTTGGACAAACTGAATGCGGAACTTGCCGACAGAACTGACTATGAAAGTGAATCTTATTTGAGACTGATTGACAAAATCACACAATTGAATGAAACCATTCTTCTTAAAGAAAGCGACAATTATGAGGCTGAGATAGAGAAAACATTGATGGGGCTGGGATTTGTCAGAACAGATTTTACTCGAAACACCGCTGAATTCAGTGGCGGATGGAGAATGCGCATTGAATTGGCCAAACTGTTGCTGAAGCGTCCTGACGTGTTACTTCTCGACGAGCCTACAAACCATTTGGATATTGAATCCATACAGTGGTTGGAAACATTTTTGAAAACGAAAGCCAATGCAGTAGTGCTGGTTTCGCACGACCGGGCTTTTATTGATAATGTGACAAACAGGACCATTGAGATTTCCTGCGGAAAGATTTATGATTATCAGGTGAATTATTCGAAGTATGTTGTCTTGCGAAAAGAACGCTTGGAACAGCAGCTTCGAGCTTACCAGAACCAACAAAAGCAGATACAGGAAACGGAAGATTTTATCGAACGCTTCCGCTACAAGGCTACTAAGGCCGTTCAGGTTCAGAGCCGAATCAAGCAATTGGAGAAAATCGAAAGAATTGAAGTGGATGAAGTCGACAATTCTCGATTGAATCTGAAATTTCCGCCAGCTCCCCGTTCGGGTGACTATCCGGTCATTTGCGACGGCGTTGAAAAGTATTATGGTGACCATAAGGTGTTCAGCAATGTCACGTTTACTATCAAGCGCGGAGAAAAAGTGGCTTTTGTCGGGAAAAACGGCGAAGGTAAATCTACTTTGGTCAAGTGTATTATGGGAGAAATTCCATTCGGTGGAGAATTGAAAATTGGCCATAATGTAAAGATTGGCTACTTTGCCCAGAACCAGGCCTCTCTGCTTGACGGTGAAATTACCGTATTCGATACGATTGACCGGGTGGCAGTAGGAGATATCCGTACGAAAATACGGGACATATTAGGCGCTTTCATGTTTGGAGGGGAAGCGTCGGAGAAAAAAGTCAAGGTCCTTTCCGGAGGAGAAAAAACTCGTCTGGCTATGATTCGGTTGCTGTTGGAGCCTGTCAATCTCCTGATTCTCGATGAGCCGACCAACCATCTTGACATGAAAACGAAAGACATTTTGAAACAGGCAATAAAAGATTTTGATGGAACGGTTATTGTGGTATCACACGACCGCGATTTCTTGGACGGCCTGGTTGAAAAAGTTTACGAATTCGGCGGTGGAAAAGTTCGGGAACATCTTGGCGGTATCTATGATTTTCTGCAGGCTAAGAACCTGGAAAATCTTCGGGAACTGGAAGCAAAAACGACAGGACCACAAAAAGCAGGCGTTGAAACGACTGCTTCGGAGTCTTCCGGCCGATTGTCTTATGAAGAAAAGAAAGAATTTGAAAAACAGGTTCGTAAGGCTGAGAAAAAAGTGAAAGATGCTGAAAAGGAGGTAGAGCGTTGTGAATCCGAAATAGCTGATTTGGAGCAAAAGTTGTCAGCCGGAGCTACTGACCCTGAATTGTTCAAAAAACATGGTGCATTGCAGGCTGAATTGGAAAAAGCGATGGACGCATGGGAACAAGCTTCTACAGAATTGGAAACATTAAAAAACTAATATAAACTTACTGGTTATGAATTTAAAAAATGGAATGATGTTTTTGGCGTTGAGTGCATCATTGACAATGTCGGCAGCAACACCTAAGACAGGTGCTAATCGAGAAAATCTCGATGAATCAGTTTCTCCACGTGTTGATTTTTATCAATACGCTTGTGGAGGTTGGCAAAAAAATCATCCGCTGGGGGATGAGTATTCTCGTTTCGGCTCTTTTGACATGCTGGGTGAGAATAATAAAAAGCAATTGCATGAATTGGTAGAAGGATTGCGCGCCACGAAACAGCCGTATGGTTCGATTGCCCAAAAAATTGGTGACTTGTATGCCATGGGTATGGATAGCGTACGTTTGAACAAGGAAGGCGCTACAACTATTCAAGCAGATTTGGCCCGTATTCAGAATGCTAAACCGGAAGAATATTCTGCATTGCTTTCATGGTTGCACACTTTCTCTTCGCCATTCTTTGGTGTAGGAGTTTCAAGTGACTTCAAGGATTCCAATACCAATATTTTGTATTGGGCACAGAGTGGTCTCGGTTTGGGTGACCGTGATTATTACTTGCTGGATGACGAGCAGACAGTTGCCATTCGTGAAGCCTACAAGACATTCATTCAAGACCTTTGCAAATTGGCCGGCTATAGCGCCGCAGATGCACAACGTGTCATGAAAAATGTCATGAACATTGAAACAGAATTGGCAAAAGTGGCCATGTCAAGAACGGAGCAACGTAACCTTGCCGCACAATACAATATCCGCAGCATGGAACAAATTGATTCAGTTTGCCCGTCTGTCAACTGGGATGTGTATTTGAAAGGTTTGTACCTGGAAGGCGTTGACAAAATGTGTGTGATGCAGCCGGCTTCTTTGGCTAAAGTCAATGAATTGATGACAACGCTCAGCGAACAGGAAATTAAGGATTATCTGTCGTTCCATTTCTTAAATGCAGCTTCCGATTATCTGAGTGACGATTTCCGCGAAGTGAACTTCAACATGAGCAAAGTCATTACCGGTGCAAAGCAGGACCGCCCGAGATGGAAGCGTGCATTGGCCGTGCCTGACGGAATGCTTGGTGAAGCATTGGGTCAACTGTATGTTGAAAAATATTTCCCGGCAGAATCTAAAAAGCGCATGGTTGAACTGGTTAACAACCTGAAAGAAGCTTTGGGCGAACACATTGCAAGTCTGACTTGGATGAGCGACGAAACAAAAGCCCGTGCTCAGGAGAAATTGGCAGCATTTACTGTTAAAATCGGTTATCCGGACAAATGGAAGGATTATTCTTCAGTTGTTATCGACCCGAAAAAGACATACTGGGAAAATATCAAAGAAGCAATTCTGTTCCATGTAAAAGATAGCAACAGAAAATATGGCAAGCCTGTCGACAAAACAGAATGGGGTATGACACCGCAAACTGTAAACGCATATTACAACCCGACGACAAATGAAATTTGTTTCCCTGCCGGAATTCTTCAAGCTCCTTTCTTCTCTCCGGATGCTTTGGATGCTGACAACTATGGTGCAATTGGCGTAGTTATCGGTCACGAAATGACTCACGGATTTGATGACATGGGACGTCAGTTCGACAAAGACGGTAACATGGCAAACTGGTGGACAGAGAAAGATGCTGCTGAATTCAACAAGTTGGCCGACAAACTCGTTGCTCAGTTCGACAGTATTGTTGTGCTGGGTGACCAACACGCCAACGGTCGTCTGACTCTCGGTGAAAATATCGCCGACCAGGGAGGTTTGCGAGTGGCTTACACTGCTTATATGAAGACAAAAGAAGCAAAAGAAAATAAAACCGTAGACGGATTTACACCGAGCCAGAGATTCTATCTTTCTTATGCTAATGTATGGGCTGACAATATTCGTGACGCTGAAATCCTTCGCCGTACAAAGATGGACGAACATTCATTGGGACGTTGGAGAGTAAACGCAACATTGAAGAACATCGCTCCGTTCTATGATGCCTTTGGCATTAAAGCAGGTGATCCGATGTTCCTTGCTCCTGAAAAGAGAGTGATTATCTGGTAATCTTGTTTTTGAAAAGATAAAGTAATATATGCGCTGTCTCCGCAAGGGGATGGCGCATTTTGCATATAATGCCGTTATGTCGTATTTTTGCAGGAAACAAACTAAACGAATGACAGACGGGGTATTCAGATTTCAACAGTTTTCGATCAGTCATAAGGACTGTGCCATGAAGATTGGAACCGACGGCGTATTGTTGGGTTCCTGGTGTGATGTTTCAAATGCAACACATGTATTGGACGTTGGATGTGGAAGCGGATTGATTGCATTAATGGTGGCCCAACGAAATGCTACAGCAATGATTGATGCGGTTGAAATTGATGGCCTTGCTGCAGCTGAAGCTGCTGAGAATTTCCGACATTCTCCATGGAAAGATCGGCTTACTGTTTACCCTGTTGATTTTCTGGCTTTTGAAAGCAACAACAAGTATGATTTGATAGTATCCAATCCTCCCTTCTTCAAAACGGATACCATGGCTCCGGACAAACGGCGTGCCATGGCCCGTAATGAAAATTCATTGCCATTTGAGAAACTGTTGTTGAAAGCCAAGTCATTATTGGCGCCAAGTGGAATTTTTGCGCTGATAGCGCCGGTTGAAGTTAAGGAGTCCATAGAATTTTGGGCTGGGGAGAATAATTTATGGTTGAAACGGAGAGTAGGGGTTAAGTCTTCGGAAAGAAAACGGATAAAAAGATATTTATGGGAATTCACCGATTGTGAGTGTACTGTCGAAGATAGAGAACTTTGTCTTCGAGATGGAGATGGCTATTCTACAGATTATAAGGAACTGACAAGAAATTTTTACCTTTATTTGCGATAAATCGATAAAAAATCAAAAATTAGTCATCCGGACGTCGCTTGTTGTAAAATTTGTTATATCTTTGAAAGTGAGAAAATCTTGCCTGTTTGGATGTAATTGGTATCTGTTGGGCATGATTTTTGATAATATATTTAACAACAAGCATGTCGCGTTTTTCTTTGAAATCAGTTAAACTTTTTTGAAAGGAACTGGTCAAAGAAAGAAAGGAGGATAAAATGAGAAACTATAAACTTTTTTTGGGCGTTTTGATATTTTCAATTTCCCCAATGTTTGGACAAGGCTATTATGATGACGACATCTACTATGATGCGGAAAAAGCGAAAAAGGAGAAGCAGGAGAAACTTGCGGAACTCCAAGCTGAATATGAAAAGGCAAATCCTGAAATGAAAGCTCCCACATACCAGGTCTACAATAATGACAACATTGATGTGGATGCTTACAACAGAATGGGGCCTTTATATGCCAAGAGAGATACTTCTGCAGTGGATTCAATCCAACCCGCAAACAGTTCCATGTTTACCTATACGGATCGAATAGAACGCTTTAGCAATCCTGATATTGTGACAGCATCTGACGATCCGGAACTACTTGAGCTATACTATGCGAATGATGTGAATATCTATGTAGGTACTCCGTCGACATCCGTTACCTTCGGTTTTTACGATCCATGGTATTCTTCATGGTATAGTCCATGGTATGGACCAAGATATGCATCGTATTGGTATTCGCCTTTCTATACCTATTGGGGGTATAGTTATTGGGACCCATGGTGCAGCTGGTATGATCCGTTCTGGGGACCGGGTTACTATCATCCATATCCTTATTATGGATATCATCATCATTATTATCCGAACTATGCTTGGAATACCAATCACCGTTACTCTAATACGGGGCGACGACCGTTTGGCGGAAATTCTGGAAGTTCGACAATTTCGGGTGGAAGACGGCCGAACAATTCAGCTATCATAAGAAATTCAACGACCACAGGACGCAGACCGTCATCCACATTCAACAACAATAGTAATATATATCAGAATAATCGAAGAAGCTATAATGGTTATCGTGGTGGATCGGTAAACAACAATAGTTCTCGTGACAATGATTTTGATTTCCATTACTCTTCCCCGTCAAATTCTTACAGAAGGGGTACGACAACGAGTCCATCCTATTCGAATCCGACAAACCGTGGTAATTCCGGTTCCTTCAGAGGCGGATCAACTGGTGGCGGAAGAGGTTCGTTTGGCGGTGGCGGCCGTGGTGGAAGACGTTAAATTTTAGAAGAATATGAAAACAAAATATTTTTTGATATCCGCATTGTTGGGATGTTTCCCTTTTGCAATGCAATCACAGAGTGCTTTTGACGTGTATAGCTTGTCGCAGTCAGATTTAAGAGGCACAGCACGCTTTATGTCAATGGCCGGGGCCTTTGGAGCTTTGGGCGGTGATTTGTCAGTCCTGAATCAGAACCCGGGTGGAATCGGAATCTATCGTAGTTCAGAACTTGGGTTAACCTTGAATTGGGATATACAAAACACAACGACGGGCAACGGTTTGTTGGGAGCTGAAAAACATAAGGATTTCAATTTCAGCAATATCGGCTATATCGGTACATACCGTACCGGTTCAAGTATAATACCGAATATCAATTGGGGTATAAGTTATAACAGAACGGCATCTTTCAACCGTCATTATTCTGGCGGTATTGGCAACTTGCAGGGCTCAATGACTAATTATATTGCCAATCAAACAACTATTGGTGGTTGGAAACCCGATGAACTTGGTGCTGTTCAGAATGGATATAATCCGTATCAGGATTCCTATTGCCCGTGGATGAGTATCCTTGCGTATAATTCATATCTGATTAATCCGAGTGGTGATACCTATAAAGGTTTATTCCAGACTGGCACAACCGGCCGTGGCGAATTGGAGGTTGACGAACGTGGTGGTATTGACGAATACACGTTGAGTTTTGGTGGTAATGCCAAGGATATGATATATTGGGGGGCAAGTTTGGGAATAGTAGATGTTGACTATCAGCTGTATTCCTATTATGGAGAAAGTCTTGATAATGCTTATGTACCTTATGATGGAGGAAACAAAATAGGAAACGGAAGTGCATCGTGGGGCATGGAAAACTATTTCTCAATGAGAGGCAGTGGTTTAAACTTTAAGTTGGGAGTCATTTTCAAGCCTATAAATGAATTTAGAGTCGGTTTCGCATTCCATACACCCACATTCTACTCTCTGAAATCGGAATATTATGCCAATACATCGTATGCTTATTCTGCCTATGATGTGACAAGTACCTCAAATATTGCCGGTAAGGCAACAACTGATGAAGGTTACGTTGGGGAAACTTACTTTGGCATGGATTCCCCATGGCGATTTATCGGTAGTGCCGCCGCAGTGGTAGGAGGCCGTGGTATAATCAGTTTTGATTATGAACGTGTAGCATATCCCACTATGAGCGTATCTTATGACGGAAAAGAAGACACTTATGTTTCTGACTACATCAAAAGCTATTATCGCTCGTCCAATATATTTCGTTTAGGTGGGGAATTTAAAGTAACTCCGCAATTCGGTGTTCGATTGGGCTATTCGTTGCAGCTCTCTCCGTTTACGGAAGAAATCAGAAACGACAAGCTGAATGTGGTGCAGGCAGGTACGACCCTGTCATATACGTTGGACGACAACCTGCAGTACATAACAGCCGGGTTGGGCTACCGCTATAAGTCATTCTATATTGACATGGCTTATCTATATAAGACGAGAGAAAGTACATTTCATGCGTACTCTCCCGAAGTTGAGCCCAACGGCTACTTGACAGGAGTCTCTCCGACTGCAAAAGTTTCTGACAAAAATCATGAGATAGTACTTTCAATTGGTTTGAAATTCTAATTGTGAACATAATAAAAACAGGAAAAGAGTCCAAGATACTTACTTGGACTCTTTTCCTGTTTTATAGCTATTTGCCAAATCTGTCCCGAAAACTTATTTTTCAGTTTCTGTTTTCTTGTCAGACTTTAATTTTTCCTGTTCGAGTTGGAGCACTTCGTTTGTGTATCCTCCACCAAGAGCTTTATAGAGGTTTACAATCGTTTCTAATTCGCTAAGCACGGCGTTGTTCAGTCCGATCTGAGCATCAAGCAATCCACGTTGGGCATCCAATACATCCATGTAGCTGGTCACACCGTTGATATATTGAAGTTGCGCAAGCTCCAGATATTTATTGGCCGATGCTTCCAGCGTACGCCAGGACGCTGTAATTTCCTTGCTTTTCCGGGCAGAAATAATTGCATCATTAACCTCCTTAAAAGCCGTCAATACGGTTTTTTGGTATGAATATATCTGTTGCTCGTATTGCGCCTTGGCCACTTTATGCTTGGCGATATTGCTTCCCATTCCAAAAATAGGCTGGAGCAAGTCGCCTGCAAAGAACCAGTATGGACTTTTCAATAGATTGGAAAGCTGGTCACTCTCAAATCCAAGTTTCGCAGTCAGTGATATTTTGGGAAACATATTGGTGAAAGCGACACCGACTTTCGCATTCATTTCACGAAGTTTCAATTCGGCTTGACGAACATCCGGACGTCGTTCCAACAGTGTAGAGGGCAAGCCTACAGGCAGTATTTCCGGCAAAGACTGTTCGTTTAAGGGAATACCTCTGGGAATTCCGGTCGGATATTCACCCAAAAGAAGAGCCAAATCGCTTTCCTTTATTTTTATTTGCTCTTCGAGGGTCGGAATTTTGGTTTCAGTTTTCGCCAATTCTACCAGTGCCTGATTGTATGCAGTCTCAGAAGTCAGACCGCCTTCAAATCGTAGTTTTGCCAATCGGACACCCTCGCGTCGGGCTTCAAGTGTCTTTTCAACAATGTTTAACTCCCGATCAAGAGCACATAACTCAAAATAAGCAGAAGCAACTTCGGAAACCAAGGTCATTTGCAGAGCCTTCTGAGCTTCGACGGATTGTAGGTATGCAGCCAAGTCAGCCTCCTTTGCCCATCGGATATTTCCCCAAAAATCCAATTCCCATGAGAATCCAAGTTTCGGGTCAAACTCGTTGTCCACGTTCCGATTGTTGCCACCGTAGTTTTCACCTTCTTGTTCGGCGTGCAATGACAATGTTGCGGAAGGGTATAGACGTGCATTTGAGATACGCTTTGCCGCCAGAAGTTCTTTAATTTTCGCAGCTGCAATGCACATGTCCTTATTATTGTGAAGGGCCTTGTCGATTAAAGATTGTAGTACCGTATCCTGATACAGTGTTCCCCATCCGATGTCGGCAACAGAAGAACTGTCACCGACAACTTCAAACGTCTCCGGAAGATTCAGTTCAGGGCGCGTATACTTTTTACCAATTTTGCAGGATGTTGCTGACAATGCAACAAATGCTATGACAACAATTGGAATAAATGATTTTCCTTTCAACAGTATTTGTTTGAAATTAATTTGTTTCAATTTATAAATCAATACAAAGAAGAATGGAACAATGACAATACCGAACGTGATTGCAAAAAGCATTCCGAAGAATACGCCTGTTCCAATACTATGACGTGATGCAGAACCCGGTCCTGTTGCCAGTACCATCGGCAACATACCCAAGACAAATGCCAAAGATGTCATAAGAATAGGGCGGAAACGCATTTGTGATGCATGAACAGCCGCTTTGATAACATCGCAACCCGCATCGACCTGAACTTTTGCAAATTCCACAATCAGAATAGCATTCTTTGCTGCCAAACCAATCAGTGTTACCAAACCGATTTGGAAGTAGATGTCGTTTTCAAGTCCGCATGCCCAAATTCCGACGTATGCTCCTAATGCTGCAATCGGTAGGGACAGCAGTACGGCAATCGGGACAATCCAGCTTTCATACTGTGCTGCCAAGAACAGAAATACGAACAGGAATACCAATCCAAGGACAATACCTGTTTGTCCGCCTGCCTTTTTCTCTTGATAGGAAAGGCCACTCCATTCTATACCGATATTTTCCGGCAGGTGGGCCTGTGCAATTTCTTCCATGGCAGCCATGGCTTCGCCGGTACTGTATCCAGGTGCCGCAACGGCATTAATGGATGCCGTAGAGAACATGTTGAAACGTTTGATAGTTCCAGGTCCGGTAGTGTATTTTGTCGTACCTAATGCCGTCAAAGGAACCATCGCTCCATTTTGCGCGCGGACATAGAACATGCCAAGATTTTCCTGTGATTCTCTATAAGATGCATCGGCTTGAATATAGACACGATAAATTCGGTTGAACATATTGAAGTCATTTACATAAACAGAACCCAAATATGCCTTCATCGTGTTAAAAATATCAGCCATCGGAATTCCAAGGAACTGTGCACGGTCGCGGTCGATATCAATGTATAACTGCGGTATTTCGGATTGAAGGGCAGAGGATACACCTTGTATCTGCGGAGCTTTCGATGCGTAATGCAGGAAAGTGTCGGTTGCGGCAATCAAATCATCCCAACTGGCATCTCCCTTTGCTTCCAATTGCATTTCAAGACCACCGCTTTCACCCAAACCCGGAATAGCAGGTGGACGGTTAACGTATACTTTCGCTTCAGGATATTTATAAAATTCCTCGCGAGTATCCTGCATTACGGAAGCGACATCCATTCCTTTCCCTTTTCTTTCTTCCCAGGGCTTCAGTATGACCGTCAGGGTAGAACGGCTTTGATCGGTACCCACACGCGGACTGCTACCCGTAACATTTTGTACGTATGCCACAGCTGGATGTTTGTCCAAATATGCAATGGCTCGATCTGTCACTTTTCGTGTCCGTTCAAGAGTAGCACCTTCCGGTAATTCAAGCTCGACGGTAAAATATCCCTGATCTTCTTCGGGTATAAAGCTGGTAGGCAGTAATGAATTAAATACAAAGATAAGGACGATGGCAATTCCGAATCCTGTCAGAACTCGACGCGGATTTCTGAAAAACCGACGTAAAATCCTTGCATATTTTCTATTGCCAACTGCAAGCCAATAGTTTATCAATCTGAATACTTTTGCTTTTTTCTTGTGCTCCGGTCGCAATATCATTGCACACATGGCAGGACTTAATGTAAGGGCGACAACCATGGACAGCAGTACAGAAACAGCAATTGTAACTGAGAACTGACGATAGAGCTGGCCTGTGATACCCCCCAAGAAACTTACAGGAACAAATACGGCGGCCAATACCATCGTGGTGGCGACCAATGCGCCTGTGAGTTCGTGCATGGCCTTATGTGTAGCTTCTTTAGGCGGAAGCCCTTCTTCTTTCATGATGCGTTCAACATTTTCAACGACAACAATCGCATCGTCCACCACAATACCAATGGCAAGCACAAGGCCCAACAATGTCAGTGTATTTAATGAAAATCCCATGATGAGCATAAATCCGAATGTGCCGACCAGCGAGATCGGCACAGCTATAATCGGAATCAAAGCTGCACGCCAGTTTTGCAGGGAAAAGAATACTACCAAAACAACGAGGAATAAAGCTTCAAATAAAGTTTTATACACTTCATGTATTGATTGCGAAATGTATTCTGTCATATCGAACGGGAAATTGTATTCCAGTCCATCCGGGAAATTCTTGCTGATTTCCTTCATTGTTGCCTTGACATTCTCCGCGACTTCCAACGCATTGGCTCCGGGCAGCATATAAATTCCAAGAATTGCTGCATTCTTGCCATTGATACCACTTTCTGTCGAGTAGGAAGACGCTTCCAGAGAAACACGTGCAACGTCACGCATACGGATAATTGAACCGTCGGGATTGGCTCTGATGACAATGTCTTCGAATTCATCAACCGTAGAAAGTCGTCCCGAGGCTGTGATTGGCAAGGTGATGTCAACATCAATTACAGGTTGCTTTCCTAATTCACCGGCTGCCGATTCGCGGTTCTGGTCTTTTAACGCATTTTGCAAATCCTTGATTGTCAGACCGAAGTTGGCCAGACGGTCAGGGTAAACCCAAATTTGCATACCATAGTAACGGCTGCCGACGTTTGAAATTCTTCCGACACCAGGAATACGGCGCAATACATCCTGAACATTGATAGTTGCAAAGTTGCTCAGGTATATTTCGTCAAATTTGGGGTCGTCCGACATTAATGTCAGAGTCATCAACTGGCTGGGCGCCTGTTTTTCAACAGAAATACCGTTTTGAACGACTTCTGCCGGCAATCGGCTTTCAGCCAATTTTACACGATTCTGTATTTCAACTGCCGACATATCCGGATCGGCAGAAACGTCAAATGTAACCGTAATCGTCAAACTTCCCGAGTTGGTGCAGCTACTTTGCATGTAAATCATGCCCGGTGTACCATTCAGTTCCTGCTCAATAGGCGTTGCAACAGCTTGTGATACAGTTAGGGCGTTTGCACCCGAATAGGAAGCGTTGATTTTTACGACTGGCGGTGTAATTTGAGGATACTGTTCAATAGGTAGGAACATCAGTCCGATTAACCCGATAATTACAATCAAAACAGAAAGAACTATCGAGAAAACGGGTCTATCTATAAAAAATCCAGTTTTCATTTATCGTCTTCGTTTGCTTTTAATGCCTCAATGGCCTGTTTGTCATTTGAATTTATTGGTTTAACGGCTACGCCGGGGAGCAGTTTGTGGAAACCTTCGATTACCACATTCTCGTTCAATCCCAAACCTCGCTCTATTACGACATTATTTCCAATTTCGGGTCCTGTCTGGACAAATCGTTTCTCTGCAATACTGTCTTTGCGGACAACATAGATGAAGGCTCCGCCTTTTTCAATTGACAAGGCTTTGCGGGGAACAACGATAGCGTTCTCCCGCACATCAATCAACAGTTTTACACGCGTAAATTGTCCGGGTAAAAGCGTATTTTTAGGATTGGGTAGTTCTGCCCGTACACCAAAGGTGCCTGTCTCCGGATCGACAATCGGATCAGCGAAATCGACAACTCCTTTCAACGGATATTCCGTGTTGTCGGCAAGCGTAACTGAGATAGTCGGTTGCCAGGAACGAGATGAATCGGTTTCACCAAATTTGATATTTCGTCGTTCGGCTCTTAGATAGTCGAGCGAAGTCATCTTGAAATCTACTAATACCGTATCACTTTTTACAACGGTGGCTAATTTGGATTTAGATCCCGGACCCACCAATGTTCCAATATCAACAGCTCTTTCACTGATGTATCCTGACATGGGGGCCGTGATGACCGTATAGCTTAATTCCAATTCAGCTTGGTCGAGATCCGCTTTGCTCATTGCTATATTCGCTTCAGCGTTTTCCAATGCTGCGACAGCATTGTCCAAATCCAATTGGCTGGCAGCATGCTGCTCGTATAAGGGCTTCAATCGTTCCACATCACGCTTAGCTTTAGATGCAAGTGCTTCATCCTTTTTTAGTTGTGCTTTGGCTTTTTCAACTCGGGCTTTATATTGCGCTTGATTGATGACAAATAAAGGTTCTCCCTTCTTTACATATTTACCCTCTTCAAAAAGCATCTTCTCCAGATAGCCTTCAACGCGGGCATGGAGTTCTACAAATTGCGCAGCCCGAATACGGCCAACATATTCGCCATAGATGTGTACATCTTGTTGTGACGGCTTTTGTACAATAACGACTGGAGGCTGCGGTTTATCATTGGATTTACAACTCCAGAACGAGGTTAAAATTATTATCGCCAATATTGTGCGACAAACAGTAAGTCCTTGTTTAAACATATTCTAAATAAAAAAATGATCCAATAAAACGTACAGTAAAAATTATACCATTTTAGAGTCTGAAAAGGCGTATCTGTTCAATTGTCTAATTTGTAGTGTGTTACAATTGTATATAATGGTATCGCTTATTTTGTTTTGTGGACAATATTCACATTTCCATGTGGAAATTGTCCACAATCATAGCTGTCAGGAACAATGGAAATATTTATTTCCAACAAGATCAATCAATAAACCGGCGTGACAGTTTGTCAAAGCATTCAATACGTCGGTCTCTTAAAAATGGCCACCAACGGCGAACTTGTTCTGAACGGTTTAAATTTAATTCTACAATTTTTTCTGTTTCGCTATCAGTAGGAGCTTCGAACAGCAATTCGCCTTGAGGACCGGCAATGAAACTGCTGCCCCAGAATTGAATACCGTTTGTCTGTCCGGAAGGATCTGCTTCGTGGCCGACTCTGTTTACGGTGACAACGTGAAGTCCGTTAGCAACAGCATGGCCGCGCTGAACCAGCATCCATGCCTGACGTTGACGAGATTGTTCTTCTTCAGTGTCGGAACTTTCCCAACCGATAGCTGTGGGATAAATAAGCAATTCCGCACCGCTTAATGCCATGAGTCTTGCTGCTTCCGGATACCATTGGTCCCAGCAGACCAACACCCCTAACTTCCCGACAGAAGTTTGAATGGGAGTGAAGCCTAGATCACCGGGGGTGAAATAGAATTTCTCATAGTAAGCCGGATCGTCGGGAATATGCATCTTCCTGTATTTTCCGGCAATACTTCCGTCTTTTTCAAAAACGACAGCCGTATTATGATACAATCCGGGTGCCCGACGTTCAAAAAGGGAAGTAACCAAGACGGCGTTTGCCTTTCGCG
This sequence comes from uncultured Porphyromonadaceae bacterium, assembly GCA_900548875.1. GTDB lineage: Bacteria > Bacteroidota > Bacteroidia > Bacteroidales > Muribaculaceae > Limisoma. Next base: position 46,684 of record URMA01000011.1, read on the forward strand.
CAATTTCGCTGTAAAAATCGGTGGTAGCGCCAGGAATTTCCACTGCCAGGTCAAAATTGTCGGTAGATTCGACTTGGCAAAAATATAAAGAATCGTGCAGTTCCTGAAGTACAATCAATTCAGCTCCTTGAGCTGCTAAGTCAAGAATCTTTTTTGCAAGTCTGTGTTGGTTGTCTTCTCTATTGTTTGTATTAGCCTGTTGAATTATGCCTACTTTGAGAGTCGATTTCATAAAAATTGTTGGTTAATGGTGTTGATAGGGAATTGCATCGTGACACAATGAAGTGACCCATGCTGTTTTATAAGAGCGTTACAGTCAATGCCTACTACATCATAATCGGGAAATGCTTGTTGGATTAAATCAAGTGCCCGTTGATCTTTATCCGGTTGATTGTAGACAGGAACGGCCACAAAACTATTTCCAATAAGGAAATTTGCATATGTAGCAGGAATCCGCATCCCGTCTTCGTCGAATACTGCATCGGGTAGGGGTAATTCAATTAAATTGAAAGCCTTGCCGTCAAGTGTCCGAAATGATTGAAGCTGTTGTTTCATAGCCTGAAGAGCCTCATAATGAATGTCAGCAGTATCATCGGTACAGACATATAGAATCGTATTGTCAGGAGCCAGACGCGCCAATGTGTCAATATGGCTATCGGTGTCGTCTCCGGCAAGAAAGCCATGGTCAAGCCACAATATCTTTTTTGCACCAAAAGCTTGTTTCAAATAGGATTCAATTTCGTCTTTGCTCGATTGTCCGTTACGGTTCTTTGACAACAAGCATTCACTGGTTGTCAAAATGATTCCGTTCCCGTCACTTTCGATTGACCCACCTTCCAAAACAAAGTTCAAATGATTCTTGTATTTTCCTGAAAACAACGCTTTGTCGTAGTACAGTTCTGATGTTAGCAGATTATCGAAATTGGCGGCGAATTTCAATCCCCATCCATTGAATTTGAAATCGTTAATGATAGAAACACCATTTTCTATGGTTGTGATTGCACAGGTATCTCTCGCCCATGTGTCATTTGTGTTGATTTCTTGAAACCGTAGATATTGGGAATCCAAATCCTGAAGTTGGAATTTCACTTTTTCAATGTCCGGAGCAAGTACAATCAGCATTTCCTCGTGTTGAACAATGACCTTGGCAATATTTTTAAAACATTGCTGTACCTCTTCGAGAATGTATGCCCAATCTGTATTTTCATGCGGCCACGCCATCATGATGGCAGATTGTGGATACCACTCTGCCGGTAGAAAGAAATTGTCGCTCATAAAAACATTTTATGCAAAGTTAGCCATAAAAAGTGAAACTTTATGAGGTTTCCACCATTTTTCGTAGTGAAAAAGACTATTCGTTGTATTCAGAAAGTGTATCAAATATGGATTCGTGGTCCTGAATGTAGTCTTGACAATAGTTTCGAAAAGCATTACGTTCTTTGTAACCAAACTCCTCACACCAATTTTTAAATTCATCTTTGAGTTTTTCGTCCTCATAAAGCATTCTTTTAAACTCACTTTCTGCTATGTCTACACTTCCGAATTGCAACAGTAGATCGTGTATAAGAGTGGGTATGTCGTACATCGCTAATTAAATTTGAGTATTCAAATGTAATAAAAAATTTGGAACTTTAGACATTTATTTATGAAAAAGATAACGTGTGAAAATTGTTGGAATCACATTCTTTTTCACGTCGAGAGCTACAATTCTTCCTCTAGAAGGGAATTGTCTTTACGCTTTTTCTGCCAACGCTCTTTTGCAAGTTTCTGCATGTCGGCTACCATGTCCTTTTCGTCCATTATTTCGAGTCCAAGTACGGATTCAATTATATCTTCCATTGTGAGAATACCTTGGAACCCTCCATACTCGTTGATAACAATGGATATTTGCTCTTTCTTTTTCATCATTTTTTCCCAAATATCCTTGATTTTTCGTTTTTCGTCGAACATGAGAATTTCGCGTTTAATATCTTTCAGACAAATATCGAATTTATCTTCTGCCAAACATTCCAACACGGTCTGCTTAAGGACATAGCCGGTAATGAAATCCTTGTTATCACTATAGACCGGAATTCTTGAGAAACTTTTGTATTGGTTTTGTGAGTAAAATGCCTTGACAGTCAATTCTTCCGATGCCGTTTCCGCGACAACTCTGGGCGTCATGATATCCTTGGCCGTAACACTTTGCATTTTAATAAGGCTGCGCAACATATTGCTTTCTTCTTTCTGAAAAATGCCTTCCTCTTCTCCGACGTTGACCATGGCTGAAACTTCTTCACGGCTAATGGATTTTTCATCTTTTGACGAAAATAATCTTGTAATCCATTCCGAAATCCATACCAACGGGTAGGTAATAACGATCATCACTTTGATTATTTTGGCTGCGACAATGCAAAGCTGTTTCCAATAGCGAGCGCCAATTGTTTTGGGAATAATTTCAGACAACACGAGAATCAATACGGTCAGTATCGCTGAAATTACGCCAAAATATTCCTCCCCAAACACTTTTACGGCTTCAGCACCAACACCTGCGGCACCAATCGTATGGGCAATTGTGTTCAACGACAGAATGGCCGATATGGGTTTGTCGATGTCAGTTTTCAAATTACGTAATAGTTTGGCGCCTTTTGCTCCCTCAGTTTCTTTCAAATTTATATAGGAGATAGGGGTGGACAAAAGAACGGCTTCAAGTACAGAACACAAAAAGGATAATGAAATTGCTAATATAAAGTATAATAAAACGAGTGTCATATAGAAAATTATTGGTTAATACTAGGAGAATGCATGAAAATATAAACTTCCTAAATCAACCATTTGCAAAAATAGGGATGGGCTTTCTCTTTTTTATGGACACGATAAAATGAATTGCAGGACAACTGTCTGACACGAACATTCCTGTCATTGTATTTTCTCAAGCAAACACTGTAGTTAATGGTGCGTTGGTATTTTGTGTTATTGCCACAACAGTGACAATGCGAATCGTCTGAATCTTCCATAAGACAAAGATATGAATCATAAACAAAACTGCAAAAAATATCCGGTATATTTTACCGCTAAATTGTGGTGCTACGATAAAATTACTAACTTTGCAGTAAACATTAATTTTGTACAATGGGATTTTTCAATTTCTTCTCTAAAGAAAAAAAAGAAACGCTCGATAAGGGTTTGGCGAAAACCAAAGAAGGCTTTTTCTCCAAGATAACCCGGGCGGTTGCTGGTAAGTCAAAAATTGATGATGATTTTCTTGATAATTTGGAGGAAATCTTCATTACCTCGGATGTTGGTGTGGAAACGACATTGAAAATCATTGACCGCATTCAAAAACGTGTGGCACGCGATAAATATGTCACTACAGCCGAGTTGAACGACCTACTTCGAGAGGAAATTATTGATTTGCTTGCAGAAAACAACACCGAAGAGGTCACGGATTTTGTCGTTCCGGAAAACAAAAAGCCTTATGTAATCATGGTAGTAGGTGTTAACGGAGTCGGTAAAACCACGACAATAGGCAAACTTGCTTATCAGTTTAAGAAAGCCGGCAATAAGGTTGTTCTCGGTGCCGCTGACACGTTTAGAGCTGCTGCCATTGAACAACTCATGATTTGGGGAGATCGTGTCGGTGTACCGGTGATAAAACAACAGATGGGGTCGGACCCTGCTTCCGTTGCATTTGACTCTGTCAGTTCAGCAAAGGCTTCTAATGCGGATGTTGTAATTATCGATACTGCCGGACGTCTTCACAACAAGGTCGGACTGATGAAAGAGTTGTCAAAGATAAAGAATGTGATGCAAAAAGTTGTTCCCGATGCACCCCACGAAATACTGCTCGTACTTGACGGCTCAACGGGACAAAATGCCTTTGAACAGGCAAAACAATTTGTAGCCGCAACTGAAGTAAACGAACTTGCCATTACAAAACTTGACGGAACAGCAAAAGGCGGGGTCGTTATTGGAATCAGCGATCAATTTAAGATTCCGGTCAAATATATCGGTTTGGGTGAAGGCATTGAAGATTTGCAAATATTCCGAAAAAAGGAATTTGTGGAATCTTTGTTTGACAACAATGAAAAATAAGTTTCAGTCAATGAAGAAACGCATAGATATCATTACTTTAGGTTGCTCTAAAAATTTGGTGGATTCAGAACGGTTGATGAAACGGTTTCAGGATTGCGGTCTTGAAGTTCATCATGATTCTGACAATGTGTGTGGCGATATTGTTGTCATTAACACTTGCGGATTTATCGGAGATGCCAAAGAAGAGTCAATTAGTACGATTTTGGAATACGCTCAGGCCAAAACTGAAGGCAAAATCCGTCAGCTTTACGTGATGGGCTGTCTGTCGGAACGCTATCGAAATGATTTGCTGAAAGAAATTCCTGAAATTGATAAACTTTATGGAAAGTTTGACTGGTCAGATTTAATCAAGGATGTATTGCATTCCAATCCGGCAACATTGCCGTATGAACGTGTGATAACGACTCCTTCGCACTATACGTATATCAAAATATCAGAAGGATGTAACCGTTTTTGCGCATTTTGTGCAATTCCTTTGATTACGGGACGTCATAAGTCCCGCCCCATGGACGAAATTCTTTCGGAAGTCAAAATGCTTGTCTCGGGAGGCGTGAAGGAATTTAATGTAATCGCTCAAGATTTGTCGTCATACGGCTTGGATTTAACCGGAAAAATGATGCTCCCCGAGTTGATTGACAAGATGGCACAAATAGAAGGCGTCAAATGGATTCGTCTGCACTATGCCTATCCGGCTCAATTCCCGTACGAAATACTGGATGTAATGAACCGGCATGACAATGTTTGCAAATATCTGGATATTGCCTTGCAGCATATCAACAATACGGTTCTGTCGAATATGCGCCGTCATATAACTAAAGATGAGACACTTGAATTGATTCGAACAATCCGCGAGAAAGTGCCGGGAATACATTTGAGAACCACACTTATGGTAGGATTTCCGGGGGAAGACGACGCCGCTTTTGAAGAGTTGATGGATTTCACTCATTCTGTCCGCTTTGACCGTATGGGCGCATTTGCCTATTGTGAAGAAGAAGACACCTACGCCGCAAAGAATTTTGAAGATTCCATTAGTCCGGAAGTGAAAAACCGAAGGCTTGACAAACTGATGAATTTGCAGGAAACAATTGCATTGGAATTGAATCAAGCTAAAATCGGGAAGGAATTTGAAGTGATTATAGACAGAGAGGACGAAGACTATTATGTGGGACGGACCGAATTTGATTCACCGGAAGTAGATCCTGAAGTATTGATAAGAAAATCATCTCCATTAAAAATCGGCGAATTCTATCGGGTTGTTGTCAAAGAAGCGTTGCCATTTGAACTTATAGCAGAACTCGTTTAGAATGGATATCAACAAATACAGGAACGCCATCAATCAAGCAATCGAGGATGGCGTTCGCTTTTTCTTTTACCGATTGCCGGATACTGACGTTTTTTCGTTT
>URMA01000012.1 GCA_900548875.1 uncultured Porphyromonadaceae bacterium
TTTCGAGCCGCGAGACATAGGTGTCGAATCGCCCTCTCATTTTGGAACCTGTGAAGCCGCATGCCGCACGGAGTTCGCGGGTGATGAGGCTGCCTTCGCGTTGGAGCGTGGCAAGAATCATTTCCTCTACGCTTCCCTCTTCGGGGTACGGATAGATGCTGCGGCGGTAGTTGCAGAAGTCGGGCCACCATTCGCGGCTGATGAATGCAGCTTTTTTATCGAAAAATTTGCCGTAGGCGCAGCCGGTTTCCTGTAAGATGGGACCTTTCCATTTCCATAGCGGCCATTCCCATCCGCCGTCAGGCAGCGGAGTGTACTGAAATTCTTGGTCTATAACTTCTTCGGCCGACCATCCGATGATGCCCATGCGTAACAGCGGCAGAAATCCGATTTTGTCGATATATTCAATCAGTTCGCTGCAGGAGTGCAATTTTTTCGTTCTCATTTTTCAAGTTCTCCATTTAATCGTTAAAATGCTTTTTGAAACAGGGTGGAATTCCCTATGGTTTCTACTGTCTCTTTAAACTAAGGCGGAAAGGATTATACGTGCAATCCCATTTCGTAGGCAGTTTGGAGCTTGTCGTTGCCTTCGATGGCATGGGGCGCGTCGACACCGCCGCAGAATAGCGTGCCGGCAAGTCGGCTCTTCGGGAAGCAGTCGATCCATCCTGTGAGGCCACTTTCCGCACGTTTCGGCACTTCGGGTTCGTTTTCGGCCGCTGTTGTCAGCAGGTAAACGTCGCGGAACTTGTAGTCCAAAGAATACATCGCGTTCATGCGGTCGATCATCACTTTCATCTGGCCGCTCATTTCGTAATAGTAAATAGGCGTTGCCCACACGACGACATCGGCGTTCAGCACTTTCTGCATGATGCCGTTTGCATCGTCGTCGATGACGCATCTTCCCAATTTCTGGCAGGCAAGACAGCCGCAACAAAAGCGGATGTCCTTTCCGGCGAGCGAAATTTTTTCAACATCGTGGCCAGCATGGCGGGCACCTTCTGTAAATTTGTCTGCAAGCATGTCGCTGTTGGAGCCGCTGCGCAGACTGGTTGAAATGACAATGACTTTTTTCATGAGACTGATTCGTTTTTCGTCCGGAAAAATCCGGTGTATGAGGTTCTTTCAACGGAAATGCAGACAGATTGCCGGTGCTTGGCCCGCTGTCGGTTTTCGTAGCACGAGGTGCCGATTCTGACACCTGCAAACACGATGAGTAGGAGTAGAATGATGAGCACCGTCCTGACGATTCCTTTTTTCTGCATCTTATCCGTTTTTACGTTGAGAAAAATATCCGCGCAGATTCAAATCATGAGCATGATTCGGCCGGCTTCTTTCGTGAACATCGACGGATAGCGGCAGATGACGGCATACACCTGTTTGCCCGTCACCGATTGGCCGTCCTTTCGTTTGTACAGCCCTTGCCGGTTGATGGCGTCGGCAATCTGTTCGGTGGTCATGCCGCCGTTGCGTTTCACGATGACATATACGATGGCTTCTTCAATTTTCATGACTTGTCTGTTCAGTGGTTTTCCGCCAACAAATTAACAAAAAAATCGACAAACAATGGCATCCGAAAGCAAAAAAGCTTGTCAGCACAGCAACCACTTCTTGAAGTTTACTTGCAAAAGCAGAAAATTGAGAAAAATGGAAAGTTTTTTGAAAAATGTAGTTGATGTTTCTATGTTATGCAAGACTTCATCTTAATAGTATGACAATACTCGAAAAACTTTAAGAAATTGATGGTCAAGGTTCTAAAAGTAGGTCCAAAAAGGGCTATGGCTTTTTAAGAAAGATAAAAGATATTTGTAACATCTGTTAAGTAAAGTTTGGCGGAGACAATGTAATAAGGTGATTCTTTGTGGATAATCGGTCCGGCCACAGACTGTCATTATTTATAACAAAAGGACTATTTAAAATAATTATGTCAAAAGGATTGCGTTTTGAGGATGTTCCAATGAGTGATAGTGATCAATTGGTTGGAAAATATCAAAGTACAAGTCATAAAGACGGAGTGAACTATGCCCGAATTTGGTACGATGGAGATAATATTGATTTAAAAGCTACCTATACACAAAAATATTTGAAAGAACACAATTTGGACAAGTCTCCTAAAGAGAAAGTGTCCGAAAAAAAGGATAAAAGGAGTAAGGTTTCCCAAAAAGAATCCAAAGAACGGGACTGGTCATGGTTATATACTTGGCCTTTTAAACTAATATGGTGGATTCTAAAAAAAATATTTTCATTAGCCGGATTATCATTTTTGATCACATTGTTCAGCGGAGATAATGAAAACAAATAATAGAAATGATAGTAAAATATTCTTATGAAAGATGATGTTGGGTTATCAATTAATGGATAAAATTAGAATGCTTAGTGCTGTATAATAAATGAATTAATATAAATGTTAGACACTTAATCCGATTTAAATTATGAAAAAAATTTCTGTATTGTTATTGAGCGTATTGATGTCGATAAACGTTTTTGCTTTCGACTATGAAGTTATTGAGGATACTTCGATGACTTTCCCCTCGCAGGTGTTTTTATTGATTAATAATGGAAAGGAAAGCCCTGTAGTGTGTGACAAGGTTAATGTCTTTGTTGATGATTTTGGTGAATTGGGTAAAACCATTAGAATTGAACCTGTTTTTTCAGGGGAAGGTTTGGAGATTCTGAAGAAGGGAAATTCTGAGCATTTATTGAATTTTTTCGTTTCAGGAAAAAACTTGTCTGTGATTAGTTTTATGGCCGACGGTGAAAAGGAAGTTGCGGTTATGCGAGGTGATATGAACAGGAATCCTATAGCTTGTGTGAGGTTTGGTAAGGCCCAAGGTTACAATGTCTGTGTGATAATGAAATCTGATGAAACTCAAACTTTCAATGATTTTTATAAAGGAATGTCAAAATCAGAAGTGGAGAAATACGCATCGGAGGTAGGTCAAAGTCGTTTCACTTTTGTTGGAAATAAGGACGGTCTCAAATGTTATGCTCTGAAATTTTTGGATATGAACAAAGTATACAATATGTTTGGAGATTACCATTATAAAATAGATAATAATACTGATTATTTCTATTTCTATTTTGATGCAAATAATAAATTGGTGAAATGGATTCAACTTATATAAAGTTTCTCGGCCTTTTGGGGATTGATTGAATTAGATTAGTATCTAAAACATAAATTTAGACGTTAATGTAAAATGCAAAACGAATTCTAAAGTTAGAGTTCGTTTTGCATTTTTACTGATAACATATTGGTTTTTATTATAAAAAAGAATCACGGTGTAAGGCTGGATTTTTATTAATCGGGAGCTTAATTTTTGGGGGGTGAAATTGGTGCGTAACGGCTTGAAATTAGGGCCAAAAAGGGCTATGGCTTTTTAAAGGGAATTATGGATATTTGTAAAAAAATAAAGAATGCTTATTAATTAAATCATAAAAACCTTATAATTATGTATTGTAAAAATTGTGGTGCTGAAATTGAAAACACAGCTGTGGCTTGCCCTAAATGTGGAAGCTTAACAGGAGTCAATGGCGGTTTAGCCGTGAGTGATAAAAAACGTTTGGTTGCTTTCTTTTTATGCTTCTTTTTAGGAGGATTGGGCGCACATCGTTTTTATGTTGGCAAAATAGGAACAGGTATAGTTATGTTGTTGACAATTGGTGGCCTGGGTATCTGGTCGTTTATTGACTGGATTATGATAATAGCTGGAAAATTCACAGATAAAGAAGGTAGAATAGTGTCTAATTGGTAATCAGTATTAATCATAAAAACTATTTATTATGAAAGTAATTAATTTGCTTGGAATGTGTGCCATCGTAGTGGCTTTAATTTCATGTGGTGGTTCAAAAAAAGAGAGTGATGCGAATACGTCAGACTCTGCACAGGAAATGTTGAATGATATGTCATCGACAGATTTTTCTTCTGATAATTCTGGAAGTTCTTTGTTGAAAGAAGAAAGTGATGATTCTTCCACTGAGGAATCAGGAGATAAAGAAGACTGGGATGCAGTGTTGGATTCCTATGAGGAGTATGTTGATTCATACATTTCGTTATTGAAAAAGGCGAATGCTGGAGATTTAGATGCGTTGTCGGAATATCCGAGTTTATTACAGAACGCAAAAGAAATGGGTGAGAAATTGTCAACTGCTTCTAGTGATTTGTCAGCGTCTCAAATAAGCAGATATAATCGTATCAATCAAAAAATGCTTAATGCCGCACAAGAAATGAATTAAGTCTTTTATACGAGTAAGTCTAAAACGGAGAATCTCAATATATAATATTGGAAGATTCTCCGTTTGAATAATTTTTTTGATATAAATAGAAATAATTATGAAGAAAGGTCTGTTAGTTTGTAGTATCGCTATTGTAGCAATGTTGACAGCTTGCTCAAATAAACCTGAGTCTTTATCAGCAGGGACAGTAGAAGATTTGGTCGGGACAATGTTGGAAAATACGGCTCAGGACCAAGGTGTGATTCCAATTCAGATTGGATATTATGAGTTGAATAACATGGAAGCGCGCTATCAGTTGAGCCGGTTGAGTGCTGCGGGTTTAATTACTTATAGTGTGGAGTGTTATGACTGGTGGAACAAAATTCTTCAAATAAATAGTTATTGGGGTGAATCTTTCGGGTCGACGAACTATAGTGAAGAAAAGCATGTCATGGTGAAAGTTGAATTGACTGACGAAGGGAAAAAATTAGTTGTGGATTCTGTGCCTAAGCCTAAACAACTTATTGATGAGGACATGATACAGCCTCAAGTAAAATTAGAGGATTATCCTGAAAATAAGATAACACGCGAAAACTATCAAAAGACTTTCGAAAATTGGCCAAAAGTTCCAACTCCGGAAGGAGTCAATTCAATGTATCTTCACAGGGATGAGAGTACGTTGGCCGAAGAAGTTGTTGAAAATCAGAACGAGTATGTTGAAAAGGAAGAGAAATATTTTGAGGATAATAATGAGTACCTTAAGCAAGTAGAAAAATACAAGAAAGATAATAATTATGAGGTGCTTTCAATGGATATTCAAACCTCAACAAATTATGAAAGAGCCAAGAAGCAGGAGAAAAAGGATATAGTTCTGATGAAAGCATATAAACTGGAGGTTGAGAAAGCACGTTTTATTCGGACATTTGATACGAAGGACGGTCTTTGCGCAAAAGCTGAAATTATTGTTAAGTATACAGATGTTACCCCTGTATGCCGGGCTTGGAATCAGATTTATGAGGATTATCGGCTTTGCAGTCCTGTTCATTTGATCTATTATAATGATAAAGGGTGGGTATTGCAGGATAAATCTTTGAATTTTGAGAAGCAATCATCTGTGGATAATTCTATGATGGAGATGATGGATATGGCTGCAAGTGTTGATACTGTCAGCATCGATAATGCAGCAATGGAAAATTTCTATAATTAATAACTAAGAACGTAAAGATGAAAATTAGGAAATATATAGTAGCCATAGCTTTGTTAAGTGTTGCTATTGTACATGCTGAGGATTTGACCAAATACGGATTGAAAGGAAAAGTTTTGAAGAGTGTCATAACCAGCAATAATTATGATCATAATGTTGAAATTGTCCGTCGGTTTAACTTAAGTGGTAATTTGGTAGATTTACAATTCCAAGATTTGACAACAGATTATGGTCGAAAACTGAATATTGCTGTCGAACGTAACCGTTATACGTCGGACGTGAAAAATGGAAAGATTTCAACTGTTCGGTTTGATTCAGATGGACAAAAGTGTGTCCTGTCATACCATTATGGACAAAATGGACAACTTTCAGAAATAACGTATGTTGAAAATTGGACGACTTCAACAACTGAGCATATTAGTGCAACTGCACAGATGAACGATGCAGTTGCAAAAGCAAAGAAATTGAAATCAGAATTAAATAAATTGCAAGTCGGAACAGCTGCTTATAATCGAAAAATGGCTGAATATCAGGCTGCTGTCAAGAAAGCAACTGTAAATAATTTTGGCGGTCAGAATGTTGTTCATACTCAGAATCATTCATCAGAAGGTATTTCCAAATATTTTTCAGACTATGAATTTGATGAGTTGGGCAATTGGATTAAGCGTCAAGTCAAATACGCTGGGGCTCGATATACTGAATACCAGTATATTACGTATGAATCTAATTACTATAGCTCTAATATGTGGCCCATCGTTGAAAAGTCTGGAGATCTGACAAAAGTAGTAGATTTCTATGACAATGAAATGACAAATTCAACATTTAAGCAGAAAGCGAAAGATTACTGGAATTCACGAATCCTGGATAGTGTCTATAAAGAATGTGGAAATCAGTTGGATTGTCTTGTCAACACGGCTTTAAATCCGATTTGTTCCGATGAAAATAAAGAAAAGATTTTGGATAGTGTCCGTGTACAAGTTTATGACAAAGAAGTGGCGCAAGAACGAGACTTTGCAAAATTAAGACAGGTTGCAGATAAAAAGATTGCTCAGACTGCAATATTTAATGAAGAGTATCGGAGTCGGATTTTGAAACAAGCTGACCAAATGTATAAAGATTCAGTAGCTTATCTTGAGAAGCAAGTCGTGGCTCAGCTCGATATGCAGGACTATAAGAGTGCCCAGGCGACTTCCCTACAAGCTATGAAGATAGCACCGGGATTTGAAAAATACAGAGCTGAGGCTGAATATCAATTGTTAATGGGTAAAAAAGCCGACGGCGAAATTACATCAGCTGATTGTGAAGAATATCGTAAAGATAATCCTAACTCGCTTTATGATGAAGATGTGGCTAAATTGTATGATCATTTATATACGGTTGAGAATCGTGGTAAATTTGTGCATTTTAGTGTAGACGGTGGTATCTCATTTGGCAAAGGAATGTTTGAAGCAAATGGTGGTATAGGAATCCTTTTGGGATGGCACTGCACACTGTTGAATTTCTACACAGGTGTTCAGTATGGTGGTTTTGGTGTGGCATCAGGAGGGCAAAAAGAAGATTTGGGAGAACGGGAAAAAGGTGGACATTTTAGTGGTCAACATGTGACTATCCCTGCTGTGTTCCGTTTTAATTTCAAGCGCTCATTTACACAAAATTATTATGTCGGATTGGGTGCTAATCTGAATTTTGCAACTGCTGGATATTTGGGTTATACAGATAAATATGGCTATTCTTTACATATCAAGGATAAGGCACTATATAACCATCCATTTTTCCTTACACCGAGAATCGCGGTTGGATATTCATCTCGTATTTTTGAAATTGAATTATATGGATTATGTGAGGTCGGAGATATCCTGAATGAGGATTTGATTAATAAAATGGTATCAACACATTCTGACTATAAGTTTAATATGGATAAAATTAATAGCCAGATGGATCATCGCTTCCGTGCCGGTTTTGCCTTCAGGTATTTATTTTAAGTACGAAGAAGGTGCGTAAATCCCTGAATATTTTATTTTTGAAAGGAGAACCCTATCATCGCTAAATAAATGATAGGGTTCTTTTTATTTATGTATTGGCAATCCCAACTCCCGTACATCCATCCATTTTTTGACAGAGATGGAGCGCAGAGAATCATATTTTGCAGGCGGTAATGTTTTTAAAGAGGTGCCTTTGAAATATAAGGAATCAAGGGGGTTCATACATTCTTCAATTACATATATGGCTGCCAAAAATTCTTCAGATTGTTGGGTTTGTGATATGGGAGGATATTTTTTTGCAATGGAATCTCGATATGTGCTGGTAAAATTACGGGCACGCCACCAGAACGGCCTTATGAATTCCTTATATTTTTGTTTTCTGGCAGAATCGATTGCTTCTTGATATATTGGGGCAAGTTGCTTTCTGTAATAATTTCGCAGAGCCTCTCGATGTTGTTTTTCCTTGGCTATTCTGTCTTGTTCGGCCTGTTCGGTTTCTTGTGCATAGGTGGTGATGTTTTCCGCAATGCGTTTTTCGGTTTTGATGGAGTCCTGATGGGTTTGCGCTATGATTTTGTCTGTCGTTTTTTGATATACGGAGTCGATGCTTTGTGCTATGTGTCGTTCAATTTGTCTGGATTCTTGATGGCGGTTGATGCTTAAAAATATGAACAAACCGATAATGAGAATCATTGCGGCAACTGAAGCCATGATGATGGGTTGACGTTCCTTTTGCTTGATGAGTTCGCGGAGCGCTTGTATGCTTTGGGGGCGTTCGGATGGGGATAGACTGCTGCAACTGCGAGCAATTTTCCGGTATTTCCGACCGCCAAAAATCAGATTTATCAGGCGGCCGAGAGTGAAAATGTCGGATGCTGCTCCAACAGAGCCGGAACCGTTAAGAATTTCGGGAGCTGTATATCCGTCAGAACCGCCGATATAGCCTTTGTAGGCGCTGTCGTTGCTTACCGAAAATCCAAAATCGATAATACGGGCCGCTTTGTTGCTGTTGACGATGATGTTGTCGGGCTTCAGGTCGTTGTGTATGATGCCGCGATGGTGCAGATAGTCCATTCCGTCGAGAATGTCGTTAAGCACAGCCTTACGCTCCCCCATAGTGGGATTGGATGCTACAAATTCGTCGAGCGTCAGTCCGTCGATATATTCCATGACGATGGCCGGTCCGACAGGTGTGTCAGGAACAAAATCCAAAGTGCTGACAATGCACGGGTGACTGAGATTGCATGCCAGCTCATATTCCCGGCGAAGGATTTCGATCAGCATCGAATCGTTGGTTACAGGCGTTTTGAGGATTACATATTTTGTACCCTTCTGAGCCTGGTAGATGCGGAACATGCGTCCTTCGCTAATGATTCCCAGAACTGTAATGGCTGAGTTGGAGGCCGTCGCTTCCGAAAAGATGGGAGTGGAATATATTCTCATAGCATTACGTTGAATAATGGATTTGCCGTTAGCCCAATATGTATGGCATTCAGCAGTCCAATAATTCTACAAATATAGCGAAAGGTGAGTGGAGAGACAAACGAAAACGAAGTTTTCAAGTTTGGCTATCCCGAACCGCATCCTATATTATCAAAATATAGAGATAATAGGAGAGAATATAGTCAAACAAAAGTTTAAATTTCTGGTATGGAAGCGGAAGAATTAGAGTTTCTCAAGAATGGTCAGCCCGTTGTCGAGTCCCATGGAATAGCGTTGGCACAGTTCGCCGCCATGTACAAGATTGTCGACAAACAGCGGGTAATGTTTCAGCATTATGCTGCATTCGAAACTGTCGCCGTTTTGCAGGGTAGCGTTTTTGCAGTCTATGGCTCTGAACGTGCGTCCTCCCTGAAATTCGACGATGCACACGCGGTCGGGCAGCCATCCGATGCGGAGCCGGTCACCCGGAACAAGTTCCTCGACCCTGATGGCAAGATGGTTCTTTATAATGTCGGATTCTTTGCGTGACATCTGTCTCAAATGGCAGCAGAATGCCTCCCAATGTTCGAAACCGATATAGCGGCAGAGCACGTCGAGCGTGCGGGTATAAGTGGTGTTATATCCTTTGATACTGCCCCACAGGCGGCGTAGGGTGTTGTCGGCCAGATGCTCGTTAGTGACACGTTCAATTTCCGCACCGAAAAGGGTAAAATCGGAGCGGCTTTCTATTTTGTGACCGAAACGCTTTTCTGCAGCTAATTTCAGTGCTGCGATTTGTGGTAAATCTGTCTGTACTGCCATAGTAAATGCGAAGATAAATAATAATATTTATTCTCGCTATAAAAGAACCAAGAAGGACCAAAAAAATGGAACTACCTCAACAGGTATTGAATCATGGCATTTTTTTGAGTTATGACTATGTCGGACCTGTATTTTTCAGCCGTGGCATTTTCTCCCAATAGTTCGCTGAGGTGTTTCCAGAAACTCTGCCGATGGTGCATGTGCTTTATGTGTGCCATTTCATGCATCATAACACAGTCGGACATTCGTTGAGGCATCAGTACAAGTATGGGCGACAGGGTTATATGTTTTTTGTAGTCGCATTGTCCGAGGACGTTCGTTCTCAGTTTGCGGACAGACACTCCGCTTGCTTTCAAACCCTTGTCAAGTTCTATTTGGTGAAACCTTGGGGGCAGGTGGCGTTCGGCCATTGCAAGTATGAATTGCTTGATTTGTCGGCGCAGCCAATGCTGGAAATGAACTCGTTCGAAATCTGTGGCATCGGAATAGCAGATATGGAGCGTGTGTGAGCTGGTGCAACAAATGGCGATAGCGGTTTTCCGTACGGCATATACGGTTCGATCGGGAGCTACAAAGCAGGCTTCCGCCTGTAAAATCGGTTGATCCACCTTTTGCCATTTTACTTGCAGATAGGGGCTGCCAATTCGCGTGGATGGGTTGATGTGGAATGAGAGTTCTTCGAAAGTCATATTGTCCAATATTTGTCTAAGACGTATTCATAACTGCCCACTCCGTCGGCGATGCTCAAGCCGTAGAATCGAGTTCCTTTTTTCTGTTCTGCTTTAATTCTTTTCAAAGTGTCAGGTTTGGGAAGTGAAAAGTAAAAATCACTGATAATCAGAACGTCGGCCATCGAGAAGTTGTCGGTGCCCAATGTCTTCAACGCTTCGGCGAGCATCTGTTCACCATTGGTGCCGCCCGAGAAAGTGGAGGAAAAGAATTGCTCCACTTTGCGGAACTGGCTCGGACGCGACAATTCAATATGCTGTTCGCGGACGGAGAAGGCGATGAGAAAACATTTCCGTTTTTCTTTTTTGACTATATCTATTATTTGAAATGTCAGGGATTTCGCTATTTCGGCCGGCTTGCCTTCCATGGAACTGCTGGTGTCAATGGCAAGAATAATGGGGCCTTTTTCCATTCTCGGCTGAGGAAGAAGAGTATGGAAGGTTTTCAGCCTGTTGATAATGGGCGGCAGACTTGAGTATTGTTGAAGTTCCTTGTTGGCAAACCGTTTGTAGAATACCGGTTCGTCAATCTGGGCATATTCGTAGGGCAGAAGAGAGGACAGGTCGTTGCCAACCGTTGTGCCGTCAATTTCCTGTCGGGTATTGGCATGGCGCAGCAGTACGGGCTCGTTGACAGTGACAGTCGTGTCTACGTCTTCGGTGTCGGTTTCGTGTTCACGGCCAATCTGTCGTACGATCTCGGTCAGAATCGGATATTTGTAGAACGTGTTGCTGATTTTTTTCCGCTGTCTGTAATCGTTCTGTCCGACACCGATGAAGATTTGCTTGTTGGGACCACTTCCTCGAAGCAGTCCCAGCTGTTTTCTTCTCAGTTTTGCTGCAGAGGCTTCCTTCCAGTTTTCTTCCATGGCGTTCAGAATCCGTTCGGCCGGTGTGTCGGCATCGTTGAGCAACTGTTCGTAGCCTTCCGTGTTGAATTGTTCTTTTGTGTAGTAGAATGTCAGCCATGATTTCACCTTCTGCCACAGTTGCCGTCTTTTGTCGTTGTCCGACTCAAAAAACTCCTGCAACAGTTTTGTCTCCGCCGTATGGAATTGTTGGAACTCCAACAGGGTGGGCAAAATGGAACGGAAAAAATTGAGCAGGTTTTGGCGCAACACCTCTTTGTAGTCGTTGTCGGGCAGATTCCGTTTGTGCATGTTGAGTTGCGACGCCAAGTATTGCGAAATGGGGTCGTCGGCATACGTTTCCGGCAGCCGGCCGTGTTCTATATACAGGTCGAACAGTTCCGAATAGTCGTCAATCTGTTGGTCGATGTTCTCGTTATATGTCATTACTGTTTTGTCTTTAGTGTATTGACTTTTACTTCCAGTGCGTTAATCGCTTTTTCCAGATTCTGGCAATAGCGTTTCAGGTTTGTCGTGTCGGTATTGTTTACAAACAGATTGCCGTTTTTGGCCAAAAGCAATGATTTACGCTCTTCAAATTTTGTGCGAATTGCATACGCGCTTTCCTCAAAATGCAGGTTGGCAAGATTGGGTAGATATTGCTTGTTTATCAGCTTGTTTGTCCCGAGCAGACTGCTTCCGAATTTTGCTTTCTCCAGTTGATATTCCGTGTTGTCGATATAGACACTGTCTGCACCGCGTTTTAGCTTGACAGCCATCGGCCGATTTCCGGTTGTTGTGAGGTTCTGGATGCTTCGCAGTTGTTCGGCACTCATTTTGACATCCATTTTGCGGACTACGTAACCCTTCAGATTGTCGTCATAGTAGATGATGCCGTCAGAGGGTTTGCTCAGTGACAGTTGTTCGTAGTTGTTGAGAAGGAAGTAGACTGTATCTGTTTGTTTCGCGCTCGTTGGAGGCAGCAATTTTGCATAGAAAAAGTGGTAGACCTGAAAAGCATCCCGGTTGTTCCCTTCTGCCTGCTGGGCGTTTTCCTCCGGTGCTTTCTGCATCCCTTTCGACAAGTTGGCTATGCTTTTTTGGATGTCGGCAAACAGGCTTTCCATCACCAGTTGCGTGACCGGACGGATGCATTCCGCTTTGTTCCACAACATGTGTTGCAGAACCACAATGTCGCTCATGTCGACCTCGGTACGGCCGTTGAGAAACGCCGATGTTCTCAGCAGGTTGGCCGCTTTTTTCCAGCGCCGGTCGGAAATATAGTAGTCCAACGGTTCTACATTCTCTCGTTTTCCCAATTGCCGGAGTCCGTGACGGATATAGGTAATTGCTTCCAGTATGGAGTCGGGCAGCTCCACATTTTCGCAGCAGCTTTTCCAGTCGGCAAGTGTGGCATTGTCGATTTGCAATTCACTTTTAATGTCTGTCAGACGCGTTTCCTTTTGGCGCATCATCCGATAGAAGGAATTTTCGTTTTCAATGCAGTTCGACACGACGCGTACCATGAAACGGTCCCACAACGCTTCAAGTCCCTCGTTTTCACGGGGCAATTCGTTGGAAGCCGCCACCAGCACTTTCAGCGGTAGCGGCTGTGTGGTCGGACCGTTATGAAACACTTTCTCGTTGATGGCCGTCAGTAAGGCATTCTGGATAGCCGGACCGGCTTTCCATATTTCGTCGAGAAACACGATGTCGGCCGTCGGCAGGAAGCCGTCGGTCGCTCGTTCGTAGCGGTCCTCTTCCTTTAGTTTCTTGATGGAAACCGGACCGAAAATTTCATCAGGCGTCGAGAATCTCGACATCAGGTATTCAAACGACCGGCTGTCTTTGAACACTTGTTTCAGCCGTCGTGCCACAAGGCTCTTTCCCGTTCCCGGAGGTCCCAACAGGAACAGACTCTCCTCTGCGACTGCCGTCAGCAGTCCGAGTGCCAATATATAGTCCTTTTCCCAAATACCTTCGCTCATAGCCTTGATGAGCTGCTCAATTCTATTCTTGACAGGCATAGTTTCATTGTTTTTCTGTATCATCGCCATTCTTCAACCCAGAGATTTATCGTTTAAAATCACCCGCGAAGATACAGCAAACATGCCTCAAATTCAGTTACAACCTTACGGTATTCGCATCAGTAAAAGATAAAAGTTTGTCTAGATTATGGTTAATTCTACATCGGGGAATGCTGCCATTAGAAAACGGTCGGAAGAATCCGGTCGCAGGTATTCACTTGTCCGACGAAGAGGCATTTTTGGCCGTTGTAGTAGCCGAGGTAGGAGATTTCGGAGTCGTTGTCGGTTACGGGGGTGACAAACCAAGTGTAGATTCCTTCCCAGCTTGTTTCTTCTCCACATCGTACTACGGCGTTTCCAATGAGTTTGTGATAGGATTTTGTCCATGAGTTCCCGATAAAAACAACGTCGCTGTTGTCGACAAGTTTTCGGTTGCCCAGACCTTTGTCGGTCATAAAGGCTGCCATGAACACGTGAGGTGTTTTTTCGATAAACTGGCGAAATCTGGGAGATGAGGCTTTGGTAAACCGAGAGACGCTGTCGATGGGTGTCCATTGGCTGTAAATGCCGTTGGGGGTGCGCAGGGCAGTTTCGCCAATGGTCATTGACTGCATGCCGTAGTAGCGGTCGATGGTGAAAGGCGTTTCGTTGAGGAAATGGTGCGAGGCATTTACCTGTATACTGTTGCCGTAAACGGTATAGTGGATTGTTTCGCGGCAAAACAGGTCGGTTGGTTTCAACGGGTCGAACAGCAGGTTAGTGACAATGATGTCGGCTCTCTTTGCCTGTAATGTTGTGTCGGATGTCAGTGTCGTGTTGTCGGCCTTGATGATTACATCCACAGTTTTTGCCGAGCGGCTTTTCCCGTCGGGAAGGAGGTGGTTGCCTCCGCACCAGCCGCGGCCTGAAATCAGAAACGGACCTATGTTGTCGCTTGTCGCTTCGTTTACCGTGACGGAATCAACAGTGACCCGGCTGAATGAGAACAGACGGTTGGCCATGCAATGGCGGAAATCGTAGCTTATCGTGTGCGCCGTGTCGATGGCCGTAGCAATGGTAAGAATGCTGTCGGACAAGGTTATGTGCATATTTGCCGCATTGGTTGACAAGGCGGCAAATATGCTAAACATGAATACCGTTATTTTCCTGAAGCCGGACATAGCTTGTCGTTTTTGCGTCGTTCGATGATGATTGATGCCAGTTCGTCCATTATCTTTTGATTTTCCGGACAAGGATTTTCTACCATATCAATAAGAGCCTTGCTTCCGGTGTAGTAGGCAATTGCCGACGTTTCAAATACCTTGTTGCGGCGGAAAGCGTCGATGTATGCCTGCATTCTGTCGTAAGAAGAATTCTCTGCCTGATAGAGAGCTTTGCTGTCGCATTCAAATTCCATGGCCATGCCGAGGTCGAGTGCAATTTTGCAGGCTTCGTCCAAGCGTGAGTCAGGGATGTCCTTCTTGAAAAAGTGGTTTGGCTGGTGGTAGACGATGTCAAAGCCCAGTTCTTTCCAACGGTCGTAGCCGCGTGCCTTGAAATAGGGAATCCATACAAAGTCGAGATTTTTTGCATGTACCAGTGGAGCGACATATTTGGTCAAGTCCTTTGTATGACAGATGTCTTCATCCACCCAGTAGAGTCCTACAAGTTCAAGGTTCTTATATCCGGCGTTTTGGAAACGGCTGACAAGCTGGTCGATGAACCATTTGACGGCCAGACTCTGGTCTTCATAGTTGTTGAAATCAAGTTTTTTCCCGTCCACGTTTCCCCAGTCGGTCTGACCGAAAAGCGGTGTCAGTAGCGACAGTACAATCTTGTGTTTGAATCCGGGTTCACCGATTAGATTTTTCTGTGTTTCGATGCATTTGTCGAGCGCATCCAGTGATTTCCCTTTTTCGAAAACGCGGTCGAGATACCATTCCCATTCCGTACGTTTTGCTTTCGTTGCACCATATTGGGGAATAAACGTATTGCCTCGACCGTCGTTGAAGTCAAGAAAGAGGAAACCGTCGAACAACCAGTCCCGCTTTCCGTCTGCAAACGTGTGAGTGACGTATGGGACGAACTGATCTTCCGTCCAGTCGATGCGTTTTGCTCCTCCCTGATATATGAGGGCCAGATCCCGGATTTTATAGGTGGGAAAATGTTTGTTCTCAGATTCTTGCGCCGAAACGACAGTTGGGTAGAGCAGGAGAATCGTTAATATTGACAGAAGGAATTTAATATTTTTCATAATGGAATGTTATTTGGTTTGTTGGTTTGTTAGAATGCTGTTTAAAATCGGCATCAGGGCTTTCGTGTAATAGTGGAAGCCCATGTCGGTGAAGTGGATTCCGTCAGACGTGCCGTCGCCGTCTTCGGGCAAAAGTTGTTTGCTCTCAATATAGTAGAGATTTTTCATCCCCGATTCTTTCAGTTTGTTGTAAATGCGTCGGATAGCCTCATTTTTTGCGTTGATTTCGGCTGCAGTCCTTTTGTCCAAAACGGCATGGGCAAACTGCGGGTCCTCGATGAAAATCAAGGGTATGTCGGGGTGGGCTTTCCGGAGGATGTCAACAAACTTCTCCGTTTTGTTTTGAATTTCGTCGACAGTTGCATTCGGCACGAAGTCGAGGACATAGGCCAACGCATCGGTATCTGCCATCATTTCGGCTATTTCATAGTCGATGTGGGCATTGGCACTGAATCCCAGATTTATCACTTCTCTGTCTAACAATCGTTGCAATTGGTTGGAGGCGGCCATACCGGGACGTGATGCCGTAGCACCGTGTGCTATGCTGCTACCGTAAATGACCAACGGTTTTTCTGTCTGGGGACTGTCGATTGTCGGCATTTCTATGACGCAGTCGCTTGCAATGCCGATTTCTAGCGATTTGATTCCGTCGTAAAGAGGCAGGTGCAGCATATACTCCCGCATTTCTTTCTCCATATTGTCGATAACAAGCCATTCCTCTGTTTCGTTCGTTTCGTTCATGGGACGCCCGCAGCCGATATACCGCCATTTGCCGTCGATGAGCGTGTAAAGGTCCAGTCCGCGTGTAGCAAGATCGGCCATGTGTGTCATTGAGTTTCCGAACAGGTTGGTCCAGCGCAGTCCGATTTTGGGCGAATCCGAACGGAAACGGACAGAAATGCCGGCAGAGTGTTGCCCGAGTTTCCAAAGTGCCTCCCGTGTGTTGTTTTTTCGGAAATTGGGCACTCGTGAAAATGTTGGCAATGAATCGTTATAGATTTTACCGAGAATCTTGAAATCGGCGGCATTGTAGTATGTCAATTGTTCCGCTTTTTCCTTTTCTATATCCAGCGTGTTGACAGGAGCAACCGGTGCCAAAATATTGCCGGTTTTCCAGCTGCGGGATTTGGAAATGTGGAACGGTAAAGACAGTATCTCTTTTTCGGCCGATGCTCCAAGAATTGCCGAATAGTCGCCTTTGTCGGTTTTCCATTGTGAATTCTGTTCGTCGAACGACGCCAGGTCGTAGTCGGAAAACGACAGGCTTACCGATTCGCTTTCTCCAGGTTGGAGGAGACCGGTTTTAGCAAACGCTTTTAGTTCAGCCGTCGGCTTGGGATAATTGCCAGCCGGTGCCTTGACATAAACCTGCACCACTTCCTTTCCGGCGGTTTTACCTGTGTTTTTTACCGTTACTGACAGTTGCCAGCCGTCGCCTTTACGAACAATTTTCGGTGATGAATACTCAAATGTTGTATAGCTCAATCCATATCCGAAAGGATAGACCACTTCTTTTCCGACTGTCGAGAAGTATCGGTAGCCTACCCAAATATCTTCTTCGTAGTTTGTATAGTCGAAATTCTTTCCTGCCGTTTGTCCGACGTACGGATAATTTTTAGAAGAAGGAATGTCGTAGTAGGAACGGGGAAAAGTCATAGGCAGCCGTCCTGACGGATTAACCTTACCCGTAAGGATGTCGGCGATTGCATCGCCGCACTCCTGTCCCGGAAACCATGCCATAAGGATGGCGTCCGGCAGATCTTTCCAGGTCGCCGTTTCCATCATACCGCAAACGTTCATTACTACTATCATCTTTTTATCTTGCCTACGGCAGGCTTTCGCCACCTGCTTCAACAAGTACTGTTCGGCCGGTGTGAGGTTGAAATCGTTGGCAAGGGTTCTGTCAGAAGTCTCACCGGAACCTCTTCCCAACACCACGATGGCAAGACCGCTTTTTTTGATTCCCTGTTCTATCATTTCCGGATTATTGGAGAAATCCATTTCAGGAAGAACAGTACGGTGGTACGACAGTTTCTGCCAATCCGGACTGTCGGGGAATTTGTCGAGTATTTCATCTTGGAACGCAGCGTATTTTGTGTAGACATCCTTCAGTCGTGCACTTAAGGAGAATCCGGCTTTTTCCAATCCGTCGGCAATATCTGTTACATACGCTTTGTTCACGTTGGAAGACCCGGTGCCTCCTGCTATCGATTTATAGGCTGTTGCACCGAATAATGCTATCGACGTGCTGTTTTTTAAAGGGAGCGTTGAATTTTCATTTTTCAATAGAACCATGCTTTCCGTTGCTATGTCGTGGGAAATGCCGGCATTCCGTCGCAAATCGGGCATGGAGGCAGTCCAATCGTTGGCTGTGACAGATTTGGCAACGACTTTCAGAACATCCTTAACGCAGGCGTTAAGTGTGCTTTCCGAAACTTCTCCGTTTCTGACGGCTTCCATGATTTCCTGGACAATTTCTCCCTCCCCCGGCATCATCAATGCGCATCTGGCATTCAGCAGATTGGGGGTAGGGCGGCGTACAGTCCAGTCAGTCAGCACCAGTCCGTCGAATTTCCATTCGTCTCGCAGAAGGCTGATCATCAATTCTTTGTTGGTTTGTGTGAAATCGCCGGCTATTTTATTGTATGAACCCATTACTGTCCATGGCTTGGCTTCCTTGACGCATATTTCAAATGCTTTCAGATAAATTTCCCGCAGAGCACGTTGTGTCATGCGTGCGTCGTTGTATTTTTTTCCAGTCTGCTGGTTGTTGGCAACGAAGTGTTTCAGGCTTGTCCCAATGCCCTTGCTTTGAATTCCCTGTATGATGGAGGCCGCCATTTTACCGGTAAGTATCGGGTCCTCCGAATAATATTCAAAGTTCCGGCCGCATAAAGGATTTCGCATGATGTTGATGCCCGGAGTCAGAATAATGTCGACTCCATAGCATTTTGCCTCTTCTCCCATTGCTTTCCCTTGCAGAAGTGCCGTCTCTTTGTTCCATGTTGCTGCCAAAGCTGTTGTTGACGGGAAGCAAGTGCAATAGGTGTCAGCGTCGGAATGTCCGCTTTTTCCGGCGTCGTCATTCGTTTCAGTCAGAACAGGTATGCCGGCTTCATTGTACACTATTTTGACAGGTGATGCAACCGGATTGATTCGGATTCCTACCGGACCGTCTGCAAGGTTTATCGACGGTATGCCCAGACTGCTGATGGCATAGGTCCATCCAGCAGCCCCTTCCACTTTATGGCTGGGAGCGTCGGTGTAGCCTGTTGTTCCGACAAGCATCCTGGCTTTTTGTTCCAGCGTCATTTTTGAGATGACTTTGTCGATATCTTTTTCAGATATAATGTCAGCGGCAGATAAAGATAGAATGCTTGTTGCTGCAAGCAGTGTCAGTATCAGCGCCTGTCGTATGCCGTTATGTCGTTTTTTCATTCTATAATGATTGGAAATGTGTTGATTCCGTTGTTGTCTTTGACAGAAATGATATATGTTCCTGTTTGTAAATTTTGTGTATTGATTTTAATTGTTCCGTCGGTGTCCTGGAACTTTTCGCTTCGATATAGTTTGCCGTCATATCCGAAAATATTGATGGCAACATTGCCCGACAAGGAGGTAAGATGAATGTCGTTGCCTTTTCTTACCGGATTCGGATAGCAGCGTGACGGTTGTATGTCTGTGTCTTTTATGCCACCGGGATTGCCGACCGTGACTGCTATCGTTGCACTCAGACCATTATAGGTGGCTGTCAGTGCATAACATCCCGGAGTTTTGGCGACAAATGTTTTCCCGTCGTCCGTATTCAATTGGATACCGCTCAGGTTGGTGTCTATCAATACACCATATTGGTTGTATCCGTAAATGACAGGCGTATAGGATTCGCCGATGTCCATTTTCTTGGTGTAGTCCTTGAATCGGATTATAGCGATTTGTGAATCTTCCGGAGTGTCGGTGCTCAAATATAGTCCGTCTGTCACTTGGCGTTCTTTTCCGTCAGAAGGGACATTGATTACTCCAAGTTTGTCGACATATAGTTCCGACGAGCCGCCGCCGTCGAAATTCAAGGCTTCGGTGCATCCTGTGCATTTCATCATGCCGGCCAGCACTTTCGAGATGGGGCCTACAGAAATAGATGAGCGACCGTCGGCAACCAGCATGACAAGTTTCGTCATATCATCATTGAAACCGACCGCTGTCCGGGGTTGTGCCGTTGATAAATGGTCGAGGACCTTGTCCGTATCCAATACTTTGCCGTTGGAAAGGATTGGAGGACAGCCGCCCAATGCCTGTGTCACTTTGCCACCGGTAATTCCGTCGAACCTTACCGCGCACTTAA
Organism: uncultured Porphyromonadaceae bacterium; assembly: GCA_900548875.1. Lineage (GTDB taxonomy): Bacteria > Bacteroidota > Bacteroidia > Bacteroidales > Muribaculaceae > Limisoma. The sequence goes on from URMA01000012.1 coordinate 19,818, forward strand.
CTTTTATTTCATCGTTGGCCGACAGCTTTTTCAGAAATGTAGCCGCCTTTCCTTTCCCAGAAAGGACATAGCCGTTTTCAGGAATAGATGTCGTCCTTCCTGTAGTTGCGGGCGCTTGAACTTTCATTGTCACTGTTGTTCCCGGTATGAGTGCGTTGTCAGCGTTGATGGGATACACAATAAGTTCAGCAGCTTCTGTGTCCGTGGCGGTTTTGTTTCCAAATCGGTGGGTATAGACTACAAGCTCGTCAAGATTGCCGCTGCGGTTGAATTTCCGGCTATTCATGTTTTCTCCAGAGGGAAGTGTTACATTAACCGACAACTCTCCGCTTCCAATCATCGGCAACCGGTTTTCGTTCATTCCGAACAAATACCATCCCGAACTTTGTTCGCTGCCATATATTTCTCTGTCAATGACTGTGATTCCATACGGTGACGACTGTGAAAAAAAGTCGGCATTGATTCCGGCGAAATAGTTGCGGCTTTCCGTGTCATGGCTCTCCATTGCTTCTGATATGGTGCTGATCCCTACCAGACGGTCAGTATGCTTGATTCCTCTGACATCAACATTCTTGTTTGTTAAATCAGTGGCTGTGTAGAATATTCTGAATTTGACCGGGCCTTCCAGTTTCAGGGATGTAAGGGTGGTGCCCGGTCCGATGTAGGCATGGAAAAGAGTGTCAACCTTGTAGTCTTTTCCGTTGAGTGTCCATGTCGCAGAGCCTGTCGCTGTCAGGGGCAGCAGGAACAGTATGGCCGTTATGAAAAATGAAAGTTGTTTCATGTTGGAAAAGAAAACAGGAGACGCCTTTGATAAAGACGTCTCCTTGAGTTCAGGTCATGTTATTTTACAAGAACTTTAGAAACGTTGCCGTCAACTTTTACGATATACAGTCCTGCGGCACATTCTATTTCTTTCTGTCCTTTGCTGATTAACGTACCGGCAACATTGTAGACTTCAATATTGTCAGCTTCGCCTTCGATACGGATAGCGCCTTGTCCGGCAACGACTTTTGCCTTTGCTTCAGCAACGCCTTCTACACTCGAACCGTTGTTTTTGAACGTATATTTAGCAATCCAGCCTTCTCATGCATTTTCTGCTGGGAAATATTGGTAAATAGCTACTTCATTTTCAGAAACAGGAACGGCAGTGATCCAGTTGGCGCCGGCAGTGGTGGCAACGATACCTGCTTCGTGGTCTTTAGAAGCCCAAATGGCAACTTTTTCCTGGTCGCTGGCTCTTACAATGGCAAAGCTTGATTCGCGTTCTTTATCTACAGTCTTGTATTGAATCATCGCAATAACGAATTTCTCTCCACCCATTTCAAACAGTGTATTGCCGACAACGTGGCAACTGTAAGCCGGGTCGTATGACCATACACTTTGAGCTGTCGTATAGTCATTCTTGTTGGCTGCTGCAAGGTTGCCTTCGTCGTTAGTGCTGATTTCTACACCTTTCAAACCGATATAGCGGCTGTCGAAGCAGTATTCACCGTTAAATCTGAAAGCAACTGTTTGTGTAAGGCTACTGATTTCTGAACCTGAAGTCTGGAATGATTCAACCGGGTTTACGAAGCAGTTCTGGTCCATAAGTACGGCTTGTGAATTGTCGTCGTCCTGAGCACCGTTTTTGATTGGAAGTATGTTCAGGTATTTTCTTCTGTTTACAATCCAGCAAGCTTCGCCACCTTCATCGCTCATGATGTTACCTTCGATATGTCCGAAATAGTCACAACGCATGTCGCTTGCAAGTGAAGCCGGAGGCGGACAAACCAGGTAGAGTTCGATGTCGGTAGCAGGAGCTGCACCGTTAGGATAGATACGTACCGGACGTGTTGTGCCGGATTCTTTACCGAAATCAAATTCCGTTACGTTTGTCACAAGAATGTTGCCGGCATCGTCGGCGCAGATTCCCGTACTTTTGTCTGTAGAGGGAAGTGTTCCAATCATTCCGGTTTGGTCCCAGATTTCAATTTGTCCGTTAACGCGGTTTTGAATGTAGAACTTTCCGTTTGCATAGCATCCCTGACGGGCATCAGCACCTTTTGCAGTAGTGTTGGTCTTCCAGTCACGAGTCAAGGAATAGTCACCTTGGGCCGTAGCTACATTTGCAATTCCTATTGACAATGCAAATGCAAAGAGTAATGTCTTTTTCATTTTGTAAAAATTTAAGTTAGAAAAATAGTTATAGTTAACAATATAAGTGATTGTTTATAAATCAAATCGTTTCCCGGATATTGGAGGTAGTGTGACGGAAGTGCCGTCGGGCAGCGTTACGGTATGCTGTTTGCTGTCGCTGTTGACAACATACAGAACCTTCTTTCCGTCAGGTTTCTGCCATTCGGCTCCTTTCACCATATAGTCCTTTCCGAAAGTAGGAATGTCGGCAATCGGATTGTCGCCTTGGGGGATAAATTCTCTCAAATAGCGTCCGCCGATGAATACGTCATGCTGCTTTTTGCGCAACTCTGTCAGGTTGCGGAGAAACTGTGCCTCATATTCGGATTTCTCGTTTACCCAGAGCAATCGGGGATCTACCCAGCCCAGTTGAGAACCGTAGAGAAAACATTGCATGTTCTGATAGCGAAATTCTCCTTGCGTTACATCTGTATAAGGCGTGTAAGTGTAGGCGCATGTCAGAACTCGGTCGGAGTAGATCAGCGGATATAGCGGAATGATTTTACAGTCAGGACTGTGGGGTGTGTTTACTGTGAGAAGAATGTCAAAACATGGAATGTAGCATTCCGCATTTTCTTCCGAGAAAACGACGTTGTTCTTTTTCAGATGAGACTCACGCAGCTCGTATATCATGTCGCGATAGGAATGGTACCAGAATTCGCCGCCCCCGGCCGGATGATCATGGTTGGGAGCATAGCAGGGATAGGGAGCCGCTGCCGCAATCTGGTCAATATAAAGGCCGTCGGTGTGCAGCTCGTTTTGAATCCTGTCGGCAAGATTCCAGATGATGTTTTTCCATATCGGCGACGACGGGCACGTTACCGTGTTCGGGACAATGGAGGTAGGGTACACTTCCGTGTAGAGAGTTCCGTCGGAACGTCGGCAGGAAGCATCTTTTCCGTTTTTGCTGATATAGCTTTCCGTTGCCGGATCCCAGAGGCGGCCGTTGATGTAAGGCATAACCTGACAATTCCTACTGCGGACTTGGCGTATTATCGGTTCAAATTCCGGCTGTGCAGGAAAATAGTCGGGATAGTGGGAATCGTAGGCATGGTTGTGCCAGAAATACCAATGGAAGCAGATGTTGTCGCCAAAATAGTCGATGGCTTTATTGACAGCCGTTACGGTTGTGTCACCCAGATATTTGGCACGCATCCATAAATCTTTTTCCACCATCCATTCGGGAATGTTACGTTCCTTAAGCGTCTTGCTTCCCCACTCAGTGGACAGGGCAAACGGGCGATACCATTTCAATGCAGCCTTACTCCATCCTTCGGGATGAAGGCCGGTAACAGTGGTCCAAGGCACAGTAAAGTGATGCGTTTCAGCGTCGGTCCATCCATAAGATGCGACAACTTCAGTCTTGAACTTGACATTGCCGGACTCTTCTCTCATCCGCATCAGTTTTCCGCAGGCGTTATAGTCTTCCGGGGAATAGTAGAATGCGCCTTTGTCCCAGTTGAGCATCACCATTTGCATGGAAGCGCTCCAGGAAGGGTAGTTCGCTTCGTAGTTGCCCGATTCTTTCAGTTCATACAAATTTCCCCAACCTCCCGGCATTATGACTTCTCCTTTTCCCGGGGCTGCAATTGCCAGGTTAGGAAAGCTGAAATTGGTTATTGTCCAGTTTTGAGGCACTTCGGCTGAAAGATTCCATTCGAGCAGGTCCGCTGAATCGCCCAACGAGACACGCATTACAACCGGATAGGGTTGTCCGTCATATTTCAGTCGGGTATCCCATTGGAATACCAAAGTCTTTGACGTGTCGTTTGATTCCTCACGACAACCTTTGTAAATGGCATAGCGGGGTTCAATTTCAGGTGTCTCTCCTTGGGCTCCCTTATAGGTGAGAGTCCAGGGGGATGTGTTGACACCTTGCTTGACCAATTCAACCCTATTGGAAACTTTTAATGAAAGGATATCAAAGTTTTTCCCTTTTGGAAAAGTGATTGAAATCTTTTCGTTGGAGAGGCAAATTGTCGAATCTGTCTGGCTGATGCTGGTCTTGGCTGTGCCGTCAATTGGGAAAAAGACGGCAGCCGACAACAGTGACATTCCTATGAATAAATTATTCCGCATAGCCAGGATTTTGTTTAAGGTTCGGATTCTTGTTCAGTTCAGATTGCGGAAGCGGCCACAGGTAGAAATTGTCCTGCCAACGGCGTTCCGTGTCACGGACAAGCAGTTTGTGCTTGTATGCGTCATAACTGCCAATGTCGTTCAGGTCATTTCGGTCAGAAATTTTGTAGTTGGGAATATCTTCTGCCGACATTCCTTCGAACTTGTATTCCGAATTTGGAGTGCCGTAGCTGGGTGCGGCATTTTCCAAATCACCGATTTTCCATCGTTTCATGTCTGCAAAGTGGAGGCCTTCCATTGCCAGTTCCACTTTGCGTTCACGTCTGACAAGCTGGCGCATTTTCCATTGATCTCCCTTGCGGTCGGCCGAAACTTTCGGCATACCTGCTCTCTCGCGTACTTGGTCGATGGCATCGTATACGGTTTCGTCCATTTCGCCCAATTCTATTTTTGCTTCGGCATAGGTAAGCAATATTTCAGCGTAGCGCATGACAGCTATGTTGCTGGTAACATCACTGGTGTTCTCTACAAGCCCGCCGAGATACTTAAACCAGATGTATCCGCATCCGTTTTTTACGAAACTGGTCCAAGCATTGGCATCGGAGATGTCAGGATTTATTATCTTAATCCAACGCTTGTTGGATTCACGGTATATTTTTGTCTGTCCTGCGTAGGCTTCCAATATGGTTTTGCATTCACCGTCGACAGATGAGTACCATGATAGGGTATCTCCGTGCATTTTCAGCGTGGAAGAAAAACGCGGGTCTCGGTTTTCCCACGGCTTTTGCGGGTTGTAGAGCGGAGACTCGTCGATGCGCTTTCCGTCGATACATTCGTAAGTGTCGGCTAAAATACCGGTCGGGTGCTGTCCTGTTTGGGCAAACATGCGCGGACCGTTGCCCAACGCTACCCAATGGTATTTGAAAGTGTTATTTACGATTTGACTTGAATACATAAGTTCCCAAATGAGTTCGCTGCGAGCATCTTCCTTTTGTTGGCCGTTCTTGGTAAACAGATCATCAAAGTTCTCAGCAAGTCGGCGGCCTCCTTTGGAGATTACCTCATAAGCGGCATCTGCTGCCATCCGGTAGTATTTGTCGTTGTCGCTGTCGGCTATTCCTGCTGTGAAAATGGCAATTCTTGCTTCCAGTCCGTAGGCGCAGGAACGGTCCAGACGGCCTCTTACATCGCTGGTCCACGGCAATACGTCGCTTTTTGCAATTTCATCCAGTTCATTGAGCAGATAGTCAAGAATCTCCATGCGAGGAGTGCGTGATGCCTTGAAATCGTCCACCGTTACGGGTTCCGTAAAGAACGGAACATCGCCATAAGCAACGACGAGGTTGTAGTAGGCAAAGGCACGCAGTATCTTTGCTTCGTCGAAATAGCGGTGAGCATCTTCGCTCATGTTGTCAATGTTGTTTTTGGCATCGTGCAATACGGCATTGGCACGTGATATCAGTTTGTAGTTTGCAGTCCAATAGGTGCCGGTATTGTCCTGGTCGGAAGTCATGCCACCTCCGGCTCCGATGGTGGTGTTTTGGGCACGTTCGGCACTCAGTCCGGTGAAGTTGTCCATCGTGACGACTGCCGGCCGGTGAAGTGCATTGGTGAGAGCTCCTTCCATGTAGGAATAGCTGTAGACACCTATCACGCCTTGTCGGATTCCGGCTTCTGTCTGGTAGATTCCGGAACTGTCGTAGGACGGTGATTTCGTGTCAAGAAAGTCGGAACAGGATGTTGTAAACAGTATTCCGATACTCAGTAAGGCTGTATATAAATTGTGGAATTTCATAGCTGCAATTTGTTTTAAAATTCAATGTTAGCGCCGAAACTAAATGTTTTCATTACAGGGTAGAAGGATGAACCGGCTCCTGACTCAGGATCGTAACCTTTATATCCGTCGCAGAATGTCAGCAGATTCTGACAGCTGAAATATAGCCGCAGGTTGCTGATTTGTGCTTTTTGTGTTACATCTTTAGGAATGGTATAGCCCAAAGTCAGATTCTTCAATCGTACATAGGCTCCATTTTTAATCCAGAATGAGGAAATAATGTTGTTCATGTTCGTAGAACCGTTGTCGACAAGCAGTAGTGGATATTCGGCATCGCGGTTGGTTTCGCTCCAGGTGTCGAGCTGGCTCTTGTACATTGTACTGTTTTGTACCAATGGACGTACGCCCGGACCGGAATAGTACAAGTCGCGTTTCCCGACTCCTTGGAAATACACCGTGAGGTCAAATCCTTTCCAGGCACCGTTAAGGTTCAAACTGAATTCATAGCGGGGTGTCGGATTGCCCAGAACAACGCGGTCGTTGGAATTGATGACATTGTCGTTGTTTACATCTTTATAGCGGATAAAACCGGGTTTAATGACGCTCTTGTCGCCTCCGTATACGCAAACGGCATCGTCGATTTCCTGTTGGCTTTGGAAGTAGCCGTCGGCCACATATCCATAGTATGACCCGATGGCTTCGCCTTCACGGGTAATAGTGGTTCCGACATATTCGTTACCGTAAAGGTTCGTCACCGTATTTTTTACGTCGGAGATGTTGGCTTGAATTCCGTAGGAGAATTCTCCTATGCGGTCGTTCCAGCCAATGGACAGTTCCCAACCGTTGTTACGCATCGAACCGGCATTTTGCCAGGGTGCTGTCATGCCGGCGTAGGCCGGAGCCGGGAATTGTTGCAGCATGTCGGAAATATAGCGGATGTAGTAGTCGGCTGTGACAGTCAGTCGCGAATTAAGCATGGCGTAGTCCAGACCTACGTCAAATTGCCGGGATTTTTCCCATGTAATCATTTCGTTTGCCAGTGCCGATTGCTCGATACCCGCTACCAGAACACCGTCAAAGTAGTAGTTGGCCGTACCGCCGCTGGTATTGACGGCTGCTGCATACGGATAGTAGCTTCCGATGGACTGGTTACCCATTGTTCCGTAGGAAACACGGAGCTTCAAGTTGTCGACAGTTTGACGCAAGGGCTGGAAAAAGGCCTCTTCCGAAATGCGCCATCCAGCAGAAACAGAAGGGAAGAATCCCCAGCGGTTTCCGGCCTTGAAGCGTGACGTTCCGTCGTAGCGGCCGCTGGCTTCAAACAGATAGCGGCTTGCATAGGAATAGTTGACACGGAACACGTATGACATTTGTGCGAGTTCGCTTCGGTTGGATGAGTTGCCCGACGTTGTCGCATCTCCGTGTGCAATATCGGTATACCCGTCGTATTCGTAGTTGGAACGGCTCGCGGTCAGGTATTCATAGTCCATTTTTTCTGTCTGAAAAACGCCAAGAACCTTGAAATAGTGTTGCTTGAGTGTTTTTTCATACGAAGCTTGTGCCGTAAACTGCTTATTGATGGTCTTGCTTCGTTCCTCTGCTCTTTTCCCTTTCTGCGCTGTCGCTGGATATGTCATCATGAAACGTCCACCTTCGTAGGTGTCATACGGGTTGACGAATGAAGAACCGTAGGAATTGAGCATTTTTTGAGTATAGTCAATATGTAGGTTAAGCCCTTCGAGCGGATTGGCGTCGAGATATCCTCTTAATGTCAGTTCCGGGGCATTGTCTACGCGCTGTCCGCCGTCGTTAATGATGGCAATCGGGTTGTATCCTGTCTTTCCGTATCCGTATGTTCCGTCGTTGTTTATGCCGGAAGCTATCGGAATCATGGTCATGGCATTTCCGATGATGGATGCGGCTGCATCCTGGCTTGGACGACGGGCTGTTGTTTCGCGATAGTGTGCGTCAATACCGAGTTTCAACCAGGGACGCAGGTTCATGTCGCTGTTCAACCGCAAGGTGGTGCGGTTGAATGTGTTGTTTTCAATAATACCGTCCTGCCAGAAATAGCCTGCATTGGCAAAAATCTTGATGAAATCGGAACCTCCGCTGACACTGACAGAGTGGCTGTGCTGCATGGCGTTGTCTTTGAGTACAAGGTCCATCCAGTCGGTATCGTAGTAGTTGTAATTGTCCACTTCTCCGTTCCGGTAAATGTCAATGATGTTTGACGGATAGATTTCTTCCTGTCCGTTGTTTTTGTATGCCTTGTTCATTTGTTCCATGTATTCCACGGCACCTAACGGTTCCGGCAGGTTGGTCGGCTGTGAGATGCCGACATATCCGTCATAACGGATTTTTAATTTCCCCTTGTCTCCACGTTTGGTCGTGATCAGGATGACGCCGTTTGAGGCTCTTGAACCGTAGATGGAAGCGGATGCTGCATCTTTAAGTACGGAGATTGATTCAACGGTGCTGGGGTCAATGCGGTTCATGTCGCCTTCAATTCCGTCAATCAAGATAAGTGGCGATGTGGAGGAATTGAGAGAGCCTTTTCCTCGGATGGTGATAGAAGCGTTGTCGGCTCCCGGCTGACCTGATGATTGAACGGCAGTCAGACCAGTGACGACTCCTTGCAGGGCATTGGAAATATTGGATAGGCTTCGTTTGGTCAGTTCCGAACCGTCGATGCTCTGTACGGCTCCCGTCAGGTTTATTTTCCGTTGGGTACCGTAACCGACAACGACAACATCGTTGAGCACGGTCGACGATGTTTGCAGAGTTACGTTGGTCGTTCCGGCCTTGCTGACTTTTACTTTCTTCGTTTCCATTCCTATATAGGAGAAAGTCAGCGTTGACGGAGCTGAAAGAGATACGGAATAATTGCCGTTGGCGTCGGTGACTCCAATGGCCTTTCCGTTGTTCATGACCGAAACGCCGATAAGCGGTTCGTCATTCTCATCGACAACAGTTCCCTTGACGGTCAATGCCTGGCTGTATGCCGTGCCTGTGCCAAGGACAATCGCTGCCAACAACAGCGCTTTTTTCAGAGTGTGTCCAATGTGTTTCATCTTATAATGGTTAAGGTGTTTATGTTTCGTTTGTGTTAAGCTTGTTCCTCAAAGGCTTTGTTTCTTGCTATCGAGCACGCTCCCAAGAGCCCAACCTGGTCGCCCAGTTCGGAAAGTACGATTTTCGTGTCTTCGTTTACTAAGTTGAGGGAATAGCGTTTGACCCATGTGCGGATAGGCTGTAGCAGGTAATCGCCCGTAGTTGAAAGGGCTCCGCCGATGACTACTTTCTCGGGATTGAAAATGTTGATAAGTCCAGCCAGCCATCGTCCGAGCATTTGCCCGATTTCCGCTACAAGCTCTATGCAGAGCAGGTCTTCGCGTTCGACAGCTTCAATGATGTCGTTCAGCGACAGATTGCCGGTTTGGGCGTACTGCTTTGCGAGTACGGAGTTCTCCCCGGCTTTCAGGCGTTCGATGAGTTTGCGGTGCAGGGCGCTGCCCGAAGCTTCCGTTTCAAGACAGCCTTTTTTCCCGCAGTGGCACATCACTTCATTGTCGCAGACAACCATGTGCCCGAATTCGCCGGCAAATCCGGATTTGCCGTAATATATTTTTTTGTCGAGAATCATGCCGATGCCCAATCCCCAACTTACATTGACGAATATGACGTTGCTCTCACCGTTGCAGTTTCCGTAGATGTATTCGCCGAGAGTCATGGCGCGGGTGTCGTTTTCAATGCAGGTCCTGATGCCTGTCTTTTGGGTAAGAACTTCGGCCAGTGAGCGCTCTTCAAAATTGAATCGGCTGTAGCTGTGCCCTGATTTTGGATTGACGCGGCCTGAAATGTTAAGATTCATGTTAAATACTTTCTGCGCGTCAATGTTGTGTGTGGCAATGAAATTGGTAATGATGTGACAGAGGCGGTCGAGTCCCTCCGGTGTGTTTTCGAAGTCGTAAGGGATATCGGTTTGCTTGTCGATGAGTTCGCCGCAGAAATTGATGACACCTATACTTATGGCGTTGTTCTTGATGTCGACGCCAATGAACGTGCAGGCATTCGGATTCAGCCCCGTTACTGTCGGGTGGCGGCCTCCGTTTGTTTCGAGTTTGCCTTTCTTTTGTATGATGCCGTCGGCAGTCAGCTCCTTCACGAATTTAGATACAGTCGGTATACTCAGGTTGAGTGCCCGGGCTAAATCCGTATCGGTCGAGTGGCCGTTTTTCATATATAAGGAAATGATGCGTCGTTTAATGTTCGCACTTTTTGTTCCTTTTTCGAGCTCTGCCAGTAATGATGCTATCATAGCGTTTACGAATGATTTGCAACAAAGTTAGAAAAAGAATTCTATATAATGCAAATTTTTTAAGAAAAACTTTTTAGTTAATAAATTATTTTCAAAATGTTGGTAGTTTGAGAATTTATTTTTAATTTTACACTGTTTTTCTATTACAATAATTATAATGCTATGACAAACAGGCGCGATTTCTTAAAAAAAACAGCATTGATGAGTGTGGCGGGAGCTGCTATGTTTGATCTTGCGGCATCGGAGTCGGTCGGTGATGCGGAATTGGCCGGCAATAAGCTGATAGTGCCAAAAGGCAATGCTTTGAAAATAACCGGGACATTCCTGGATGAAATATCACACGATATCCCTCATCAGAATTGGGGGGAACGGGAATGGGACGCTGATTTCCGCTACATGAAGTCGATAGGAATCGACACCGTCATTATGATTCGTTGCGGATACCGTAAGTTTATCACATATCCTTCTGAATATTTGATGAAGAATGGCTGCTATAAACCTTCAGTCGATTTGCTGGACATGTTCCTTCGGCTTGCCGACCGTTATGGAATGAAGTTCTATTTCGGACTCTATGATTCCGGCAAGTATTGGGATACGGGCGACATGACTTGGGAGATTGAACATAACCGGTTTGTTGTAGATGAAGTGTGGAAAAATTATGGCTCCCGATATAAAAGTTTCGGAGGCTGGTATATAAGTACGGAAATATCAAGAAAGACAAAGGGTGCCATCGATGCCTTTCATACGCTTGGAAAGCAGTGCAAGGATGTTTCCAATGGGCTTCCGACCTTTATTTCCCCTTGGATAGACGGAAAAAAGGCCGTCATGGCGGCAAGTTCCGAAATTTCAAAAGCGAACGCAGTGACCGTGCAGGAACATGAACGTGAGTGGAATGAGATTTTTTCAGGGATTCATGACGTGGTAGATGCATGTGCTTTTCAGGACGGACATATTGATTATGACGAACTGGATGCGTTTTTTGAGGTAAACAAGCGTCTTGCCGACCGCTATGGAATGAAGTGCTGGACGAATGCTGAAACTTTTGACCGCGATATGCCAATTAAATTCTTCCCGATTAAGTTCGACAAGTTGCGGTTAAAGCTGGAGGCTGCAAAAAGGGCGGGTTATGACAAGGCGATTACTTTTGAGTTTTCTCATTTCATGAGTCCGCAGTCGGCCTATCTTCAGGCAGGGCATTTGTTTGACCGTTACAAGGAATATTTTAACATGAAATAAATATGAAAACTGCTTGTAATTTCAGTTATCTGCTGATTCTTTCTGTGATTGCTGCTTTGGGAGGTTTCCTGTTTGGCTATGATGAAGCAGTGATTTCCGGAACGATTAGTGATGTTTCCACACAGTTTCATTTGGACGATTTTATGGTCGGTTGGTTTGTCGGAAGCGCATTGCTCGGTGCGATAGTGGGAGTGTTGTGTGCCGGTAAGTTGAGCGATTGTATGGGGCGGAAACGGGCCATGCTGATTTCTGCTGTGCTGTTTTGCATTTCAATGATAGGCTGTGCTTTCAGCGGCGATTTCGTTGAACTTGTCGTGTTCCGTATTGTCGGTGGAATGGGTATAGGCGTGGCGTCGATTGTCTGTCCTCTTTATATTTCTGAAATTTCAGTGCCTCAACACAGGGGATTGCTGGTGTCATTCTATCAGTTGGCCATTACGGTCGGTATTGTTGCCGCTTATCTGGTGAATGACCGTTTGTTGGCTTATTCCCATGGCGGCTGTGAACTGTCGGGCTGGCTTGGACTGATTTTCGTGTCTGAAGTCTGGCGTGGTATGCTTGGAATGGGGATTGTGCCGTCGCTGCTGTTTCTTGGATTGGTGATGTTTGTTCCGGAAAGTCCGCGGTGGCTGGTTTCAAGAGGAAGGGAAAATCAGGCTTTGGCCATTTTTCGGAAAATCTATAATTCTGACGAACAGGCTGAAAGTCAGGTAAAGGCAACGCATGCGGTTTGTTTGAATGAAAAGCGGTCGGATTTTTCGTCACTTTTCAAGCCGGGCATTTTTAAGGCGCTGATGATAGGCGTGTCAATTGCCATGTTAGGACAGTTTATGGGAGTGAATGCCGTGCTTTACTATGGACCGGAAATATTCAAGGATGCCGGTTTGGATAGCGGTGATGCGTTGTTCTATCAGGTTCTTGTCGGCGTGGCCAATATGTTGACCACTGTGGCTGCCATGTTTATTATTGATAAGGTCGGTCGTAAGAAACTGATATATTGGGGCGTCAGCGGAATGATTGTTTCGTTGCTGCTGATTGCCTTCTATTTTGTTTATGGTGCAAAGTTGGAAATTTCTCCCGTCTTGCTGTTAGTGTTCTTTATGGCATATATCATTTGCTGTGCAGGCTCGATCTGTGCGGTAGTTTGGGTGCTGTTGAGCGAAATCTATCCGACGAGGGTGCGGGGTTTGGCAATGTCGGTTGCCGGATTTGCATTGTGGGTAGGCACATTCCTTGTCGGACAGCTGACTCCCGTTTTGTTGGCATCGATTACACCGGCCGGCACATTCTTGCTGTTTGCCGTAATGTGCGTGCCGTATATGCTGATAATGCGGTTTCTTGTCCCTGAAACTACGGGATTGAGTTTGGAAGAAATTGAAACTTTATGGATGAAAAAGAAGAATAAATAATCAAATATAATGGAAAATATAGCAAAAAAACTTGCCGGACAATATCGTGATGAATTGATGAACCACATATTGCCATTTTGGTTGGAAAAATCGCAGGATAAAGAGTACGGTGGCTATTTTACATGTCTGGACCGTTATGGAAACGTGTATGACACGGATAAGTTCGTTTGGCTGCAAGGCCGTCAGGTTTGGTTGTTTTCAATGCTTTACAATAAAGTTGAAAAACGGCAGGAATGGCTGGACTGCGCAAGGCAGGGTGGCGAATTCCTGAAAAAGTATGGTCATGACGGAAATTATAACTGGTATTTTTCGTTGACTCGCGACGGTCGGCCGCTGATTGACCCTTATAATATATTTTCATACACGTTTGCAACGATTGCCTTTGGGCAGTTGAGCCTGGCAACCGGAAGTCAGGAGTATGCCGATATTGCCAAAAAGACGTTTGACATTGTTTTGTCGAAAGTGGACAATCCGAAAGGACGCTGGACGAAGGAACACCCTGGAACACGCGATTTGAAGAACTTTGCTCTGCCAATGATTCTTTGCAATGTTGCACTGGAAATTGAGCATTTGATTGAACCCGACTATTTGCAGAAGACAATTGACACGTGCCTGCATGAAGTTTTGGACGTGTTCTATCGTCCTGAATTGGGCATCGTGGTGGAAAATGTCACAACGGACAATTGTTTGTCAAACACATTTGCCGGCCGTCATTTGAATCCCGGCCATGCCATTGAAGCAATGTGGTTTTGTATGGACCTGGGTGAACGCCTCGGTCGGAAGGATATCATCGAGAAATCTGTCGACATTACGCTCAAGATGCTCAACTACGGTTGGGATAAGGAATTTGGTGGCATTTTCTATTTCATGGATCGCCTTGGTTGTCCTCCGTTGGAATTGGAATGGGACCAGAAACTATGGTGGGTGCATATTGAAACGCTTATTTCATTGTTGAAAGGCTATCGGTTGACAGGAAATAAAGAGTGTGCAAAATGGTTTGAAAAGGTACACGATTACGTTTGGACACATTTTAAAGATCCCGAAGCCGACGAATGGTTCGGATATCTGAACCGTCGGGGAGAAGTGTTGATTCCGTTGAAAGGCGGAAAATGGAAAGGCTGTTTCCACGTTCCCCGCGGATTGTACCAATGCTGGCAGACGCTCGAATCCATAGCCGCTGGGAAATAGGGGTAAATTCTCTTTGGAAATACATGTCATACGAGGCTGACTTCAAAATTGAAGCCGGCCTCGTTTGTAATTCTAATTGGTCATTGGAGGAGTAAATGGATTTCGTGTTACCTTATTTAACGTGGCGATAATCCTGCGTTTCGTATCTTTTGTATAATTTTGCACATCGTTGTATAAAGGATAACGAGAAAAGCGATATGGCACAGTTGCGAGAGATGACATCAGGGCCGAGTCTGCCGCTGATTTTGAATTTTACTTTTCCTTTGCTGCTTGGAAACGTGCTTCAACAGACGTATTCGTTGGTGGATGCTGCCATTGTGGGACGGTTTCTTGGCATTGATGCGTTGGCATCGGTAGGCGCCAGCACGTCTGTGGTATTCCTTATATTGGGATTCTGCAACGGATGTTGCGGTGGTTTCAGTATTCCGGTGGCACAGAAATTCGGTGCGCGCGACTATGTGACGATGCGGCGTTATGTGTCGGTCAGCCTGAAGCTGGCGACGATGATGTCGATAGCGGTGGCCGTCATCACCAGTCTGCTTTGCGGATTCATTCTGCGGTCCATGCAGACGCCTGAAAATATCTTTGAAGGTGCCTATATTTATTTGCTCATCACGTTTATAGGTGTGCCTTGTACGTTTTTCTACAATCTGTTTTCCTGTATTATCCGGGCGCTGGGCGACAGCAAGACGCCTTTCTGGTTTCTGCTGCTCTCTACGGTGCTGAACATCGTTCTTGACCTGTTTTTTATTCTTTCGTTGGGATGGGGCGTCGCCGGTGCTGGCATTGCCACGGTCTTCTCTCAAGGATTTTCGGCTGTGTTGTGCTACGTCTATATGTACCGCAAGTTCGACATATTGAAAACTGAGCCGTCCGACCGTATTTTCCGGAAAAATTTGGCCCGTCAGCTTTTGTCCATCGGAGTGCCAATGGGCTTGCAGTTCTCCATCACTGCCATCGGAAGCATCATGCTGCAGAGTGCGAACAATGCTTTGGGCACGGCTTGCGTCGCCGCCTTCACGGCAGCCATGCGTATCAAGATGTTCGTGATGTGTCCGCTCGATGCCTTGGGAATGGCCATGGCCACGTACTCGGGACAGAACTACGGAGCCGGAAAGCCCGAACGCATTTGGATGGGAATCAAGTCGGCCACGTTGATGATGGTGGTTTATTCCGTTGCGATTGCCATTGTCATGTGGGGGCTGGCCGACAAGTTTGCCTTGCTGTTTATTTCGCCCGACGAAACGGAAATCATGAAAGACACGGTGCTGTTCCTTCACATCAACACTTCGTTCTTTATTTTGTTGGGACTGCTGAGCATTCTCCGCTACAGCATTCAAGGAGTAGGCTACACACGGTTGTCCATGTTCTCGGGAGTGGCCGAAATGGTAGCCCGCGTGCTCGTCAGCCTCATTCTCGTGCCCGCCTTGGGTTTCCTTGGCGTCTGCTTGGGTGACCCCACGGCATGGCTGTTCGCCAACCTCTTCCTCGTCCCCGCCTTCATTTATGTGTACCGCCAGTTGAAAGAAATGATGAATGAAAAAAACGTAACGGTAAATTCGTAAACGACAGTGGTAGAGTTTGGTTTTCGGTAGCCTTTTGACATTGACACGGTAGCGAAATCCGTGGGCAAAAAGGGTCTTTCGGAGCATAATTTCCAGCTTCGTATCCTTATTTCTGATTCGGAACATGACCTCAGATCTTTTTCATGGCTTCAAATATCTTGTCAATCGTCAATTTGAAAATCCAGCCTTCCTTAACTTTTGCAGATTGAAATAGAAGACAGAAGATTTTCCTCTCCTTTGCAAAGTGTTTTGTGTTATTTACAATAAATTATATTTCCTCCAACCCTATTGACTTGAGGTATTCGTATGTACCATTATAGAACTCAGGTAGGCGTGTAGCATCTTCCGGGAACCCGCCGACGGTTTTGTTGGGATTGCCTTCTGGAACGCAAATGACCATGCCGATGCGGGCTCGTGTCAGAAGGACCCGATAGGCATTCAGCATGTATTTCCTTCGTTCAAGGCTGCCTTCGGTTTTGCCAGCTTCTTCGCGCCAGGCCGTCCGGCCGTTGAAGTTATAATATCGCCACTGTCCGTTTTCGCATCTCAGGTCAGCATCCCACAGGACGCAGGTGTAATCCAGTTCAAGCCCCTGAACCTGAATTTCAGTTGCGGCATCCTCGAGATAGTTGGATGAACGAATATCGTTTTTGTCCTCCAGAAACCAGTGTACGGCATTTTCGTCGCCTTGATCCAAAATATCGATGGCCAATGGTTTGAACCGTGCGGCAGCCTTGCTAACCAGCACACCTGATCGTTGCGAACCTCGAGTGTTCTTGTGCAGCCAGGCCCTTGCCTTGGCCATATCTCTTGTCAGTACAATCGGATAGCGTTCTTTTATCGTGTTGTACCATGTAGAAGCATCTGGATTGAAAGAGAGTAAAGAGTGTACGAAGGCGGAGAGATTCTCGGCTCTGAACGAACGCAGACTCACTCCCAGATGAAGCTCTGAGGAGAAGGTAACGTTGTTATTGTCGGCCAATAGTTCATTAACTTGGCCTTCGGCATATTCCGCTTCGGTTAGTTTGTCGGAGATATAGATCCTCCAATGTGTAAATTTCTCATTGAGTGCTTTGATCCACTCCGATATGCCGGCTTCTCCGGTGTTGATCTCCTGACCGCCACCGACCAGACATACGATCGTTGCCCAGTCCTCCCGCTGATCCAAAGACCAAATTAGGAACGCCGCCTCGGAGTAGGGAAAGTTCGGCACCTTGAGTTTGTTTCCATAAGTGCCACCTCGTTTGAGGTAGTCAGCAAGTCTTTTATGCGTCCATGAACGCTGGGCTTCGTCAAAAATAGCTACATGTTCCACTTCTCCGTAACCGGACCTGGCCAGCTTCATTGCTTTCTGCGGATCAATCTCGAGGACTCCGTTCTCAACGGGGTTTTTGATTTTAGCCAACATGTTGTCACGGTAGCGGTGAATCATCTGTATGAACTTGCCAACCTCCCTCCGAGAGTCCGACATATTCTTTTTCTCGCCCCGAGCTTTGCATTTTTTCTGATTGTCGATTGCCAAAGCCTCGGTAAGCACTGCGACCAGTGGCCCGTTGCCGGAGAGGTAGACCGCACCCTCGTCCTCGACTAATTTCTCGCCATTCTGATAGGATTGTTTGACGGCCACGTCCAATCCGACTAGCGTCTTTCCCGCTCCGGGTACACCCGTAACAAAGCAGATGCTCTTTTCGCCTTTCTCTTGGCTGGTCTTGATCACATCGAGGATATACGCAATGGTGCGATCGGTCGATACCTTGTCGGCTTCGTGGCGGGTGATGTCCTCTACCGAGTGATTTTCATAGAGTCTCTTGGCCGCTTCAATGATGGTCGGGGTGGGTGAATAAGGGCTAATAATCCAATTGGCTCCCAGACTGGGATCCGGGGCTATCGCTCCGGCATGTGCCAGAACATCCGCAATAAGTTTTTGCAATCCATTGGCTCCAGTCACCAATGGGTTGTATATGGAATCATCGTATACCGAGGGAATGAACTCGCTTGAACTTGTTCGGAATCGGGTAGGCACGAGAATCGGGACAATGATCCTGTTTTGGCTCAGCAAATGAAAGTTTTTCAGGTCAAGGGCATAATCCAGGACCTGCTCTATATTGGATTGAAGCATGTCCCGCTCTCCGACCTTGAACTCGAGGCAGAAGATCAGTCCTCGAAGCAGCAAAACAACATCGATTCGTTTTCCGAGGCGTGGAATGTCGTACTCGAATATCACTTGTCCATCTTCATCCTTCCACCGTAGCAGAACTTCCTGCATGATGTGAATCTCGTTGTTCCACGCTTCATTGGTTGTGGTAAGTGCAGCCCCGTGGTAATTGTTCACGAAATGTCCTAACAGCGTTTCGGGGGACAACTGCAGGAACTCGCGGATTGTGGAATTATATAGACAACGTGCCATATTGGTGTATAAGATATATGTTTGAGACCAGTGAATAAACCCATTGTATCGATTATGCTTTTGGGGACCTGATTCCACAATTTTTGTCCGTCTGTTCTTTCTTCCTTATTTTTGAGATAGTCTTCATAAATTGACAGCATTCAATGTATATTGTTGTTTATTTCGTTTCATCGCTATTCAAATCTTTGGGATCTATCTGAAGAATTCTTGCAATTTCGAAAAGTATTTTTAAAACTAGGCTGTCGCCTATTGTAGATATACGGATTTCGTTGCAAAAACTCTTTCTATATGTACGACAACCATGTTTGTGTGATATCTTTTCTTCAAGCACTTCTTTTATTGTTCATGGGTTTATCTATTTGTTCAGTCCATTGTTCAGGAACAAAGATATAAAACATAATGCTATTAATAGATAAAAGAATGGAAAATTCTGTTCTTCATAAATAAATATACGTTAAGTTTAAACGTGCTGATTGATAATTTATAATAGGAAAATCCTTTGGATATAGTTTGGGGTGGAAGTGCAAAAAAGGCGCCCGTAAAGAGCGCCATATTAATCGATTACAATCAATTTAACTATTTGACAATCAAATAGTTACTTGCCGATGCAGTATGTGTACATCGTTGATTATCAATAGTATAGCGCTCTAAAAGGTACAACCAGCATGTTGGCAAGTATCTGAGAATGTGTAAGTTAGTGATTTTTAGCACCATTCTTGGCTTGTACCTCCATTTTGGAAAGTAAAAGTAAGTGTAATTTGTTGAATATCAAAATCTGCGATACAAAAACTTGTGAAAAATACCGTTTTTTGATGAGAAAAGGTACAAAAATAGCTCTGAAACCGAGAGCCACATTATGATTATTTTGCGAAGTACTCAGTCTTCAACCAATAAGCATAAATCGGGTCCTGAAACGAGATTTCACCGGCCTTATTTTCTAATATATCATTCTTGATAAGAGCAACCTTTGAGCAGGATATTGAGGTCGTTGAAGCGATTTGATAGCGATGCATCACTTCAGTCGAACTGATGGTCTTTTCGCAGGCAATAAGAGCTTTGAGACTGTTCAATTGCTGTGTGGTCAGTGTTTCGGTGATTGTCACAAACAACAGCCTTATGTGGCAGCGGTCGCTATTTCTTAAGATTGTTTAAGTAGTAATATTCTGAATAGAAAAGGAAGTATTATTTCTTTTTCTGTTCAAATTATTGCTATATTTGCAGTATGGATAGACAATTAACTGAAATAGGAACTATTCCTGTAACGACTTCAATCATCGAATCGTTATACCCGGAACTTAAGTCTGCGAATAAAAAAGTGACCTGGCTTGAGAAGCAAGGATTTATCATCAGACTGAAGCGGGGACTTTATGTGGCTAACCCCAAACATTCAGGAAAGACCCTATCGAGTGAGTTGATAGCCAACCATCTCTATACACCTTCGTATATTTCAATGTCTACTGCACTACGATATTATGGACTTATCCCCGAGGCTGTATATGTTCATCAATCAATGACGGTAAAGCATTCGCGTAGCTTTCAAACTCCGGTCGGCTGTTATGACTACAAACATATCTCAAAAATGGCATTTCCAATAGGAGTAAGGAGTATGTATAAGGATAATTATGCTTTTCTTATTGCATCACCGGAAAAGGCTTTGTGTGATTTGATTGCCAATTCCTCGCAGGTCAATCTTCGCTATATGAAAGATGTGGAAACATATCTTGAACAGGATATTCGTATGGATATGGATGAGTTCAATAAGATGGATAAAACCATATTCGAAGACTACATAAAAGTTGGCAAAAAGGCCGATTCAATTTCGACACTTTTAAAATTCTTAAGACGATGAAAAATGAAATATTCGACAATATGCTCTCCCGTTATGATTTAACAACAGAGCAACAGAAGAGAAACGCTATATTTGAAGTGAACCAACAAGTGATACTTGCTGGCTTGTATGCCGGAGGCTTTTTTGAGTCGGCGGCTTTCTATGGTGGAACTTGCTTGAGAATCTTTCATGGCTTACAGCGTTTCAGTGAGGATATGGATTTTTCATTGCTTACGCAAGATGATAAGTTCGATTTTACGAAATACTTTCCTGCTATCGTTGATGCTTTTACAATGGTAGGCCGTGAGGTTGAAATAAAGAAAAAAGACAAGAGGAATTTCGGAAAGGTCGAATCGGCATTTCTTAAAGATAATACCGATGTGTATGATGTGACTTTCCAAACAGAAAAATCTATAAAGATAAAGATAGAAGTAGATACTTGCCCACCGTTGAACTTCAAGACGGAACAGAAGCTATTGCTTCAGCCATATTCATTTATGACCCGTTGTTTTACACTTCCCGACTTGTTTGCAGGCAAGATGCACGCCTTAGTATATCGTGCGTGGAAGAACAGAGTAAAAGGTCGTGATTGGTACGACTTTGAATGGTATGTACGCCATAATATCCCACTTGATTTTGCTCATTTGGCAGAACGGTGCAAGCAGTTCAACAATGAGAATATCACTCCAGAGTTATTCAAGGAGAAACTCATTGAGCGTCTCTCTTCAGCTGATATAAAACAAGTGAAAGAAGATGTATTGCCTTTCGTGCGCAATCCAAAAGAACTTGATATTTGGTCAAATGATTATTTCGTGCAGTTGGCCGGGATGGTAAGAATAGAATAATACAACATTAAGCTTTCTCCAAGAAATAAATCCTAAGGTATTTATAGCATCAGCATGCCTACATCTTTTCTTATTGGCGAAAGCAATCCAAGTACGGTTATACTTATTCATAGTCTTATTATTTTGCAAAGAACTCAGTCTTCAACCAATAGGCATAAATCGGGTCTTGGAACGAGATTTCACCGGCCTTATTATCCAATATATCATTCTTGATAAGGGCAGCCTTTGAGCGGGATATTGAGGTCGTTGAAGAAATTTGATAGCGATGCATCACTTCAGTCGAACTAATGGCCTTTTCTCCAGCTATAAGAGCCTTGAGGTAGTTTAGTTGCTGTGTGGTCAGTGTTTCGGTAATTGTTACAAACAACAGACTTAACTGCTCCACCAACGCTGTGTGCGCCTCACGTACGATCTCAACGGTACATACATCCTTTGTTCTGAGCCATGAAAGTTGTGCCAACTGCTGTGCGTAGTATGGATGATTGTCTACGAGCTTTGCAATCAAATGGCTCGCTTCATCGTCGATGTTCTTGCCGGTATCAGCGAAACGACTCTTGAAAAATTCCACAAGGAAAGGCGTGTCAATCTTATTGAGAAACATCAGGTTGCCAAACTTGTAAAATGGTTTGGATGAATCTGTAAACACTTCCATCATCATGTGGCGCTTGCTGCCATAAAGACAATAAGCCACATTTTGGTGCAGTTGCCAATGTGAACGCAATTTTTTCTGGAAATAGTCAGGGTCTGTAAATTCCGCGATATTTTGGAACTCATCTACGCAAATCACGATTTTCAGCCCCTTCTTCCTGGCAATCTTTTCGGCAAGATCGAGCACTTCATCTGGATTGCGCTTTACCTCCTCCCAATCAAAGTCAATTGAAACCTCATTAGTGGGGTCTGTACCGATTGAAATCTTAGGAACAAGATGCGAAAAGAAACTCTTCGCACTCTCGATTGCTTCCTCCCATTTTGTGGAAGTAGCGGCAATGACCTTCTGGGCGAGCAGCGAATAGAAATGCTCCTCGCTACGTACATTGAACAGGTCGATATGGCAGATCCGGAGATTACAGTCCTGCGCCATCGCTAACTTTGCGGCTTTATTTACAAGCGAACTTTTACCCCAACGACGAGGAGAGATAATAATCGTGTTGATTAACGACGTAAAGTTCTGAACCAGGTCGGCTGTTTCTTTCTCACGGTCGGCAAAATTCTTCTCGGTAGCAATCTTTCCAAATATAAACGGAGTTTCCATAACGCTCTATTTTGATTTACGTCACAAATATAATACATAAAATGTAAGTACAAAAAATGTTGCAACAAAAAGTGTATATACATTTATTGTAGTATTTTACTGATTTGTGTCTTCTTTGTATAAATATCAGGGTAAAAGTTGTACAATCATAATGAGTTTCGCTTTCCAGTAAGAAACAATATATTGTTTGTTATAGGTGAAATACGAACTCTACGAATAATATTATAGTGGTTAGTATCTCACCGTACAATGAGTATCGGTTAGAGTTTTTGTTCAGTTAGAAGCATTGAAATTCTATTCCTAAATTTTTTGTTTAGGATTAAATGCCCCCGACAATACTTCGAAAGTTTACAGAATAAAACACTTAAACATTTCTTGGACAATACAAAAGTGCGACTAAAGAAGCCTATTATATAATATAATTCACTACTTTTGTGGAATAATAGTGTTTGTATTATGAAATTGAACAGAATAAAACCTGTTTTAGCAGAAAAGGGTATTTCTCAAACATGGCTGGCTAAGAAACTTGGCAAGAGTTTCAGTATGGTCAATGCGTATGCTTGTAATCGTTCACAGCCTAATTTGGATACTCTTCAGCAAATTGCGGAGATTCTTCAAGTTGATTTGAAGGAACTGATAACCGATAAAGGAGAAAGGTAAAGTTATGGAATACAAATTCAATGAAAATACACGAGTGCAGGTTCCGGCTGCCTTACATTTGTGTAGGCTTGGATATACATATTTGGACAATATAACAGAATATGACAGCAAGACTAATATTCTGACGGATGTTTTTTTGCGTAGTGTTCAACGTCTAAACCCAGAGCTGTCCGATTTGCAGGCAAAGCAATTGCTGAGTGAAATCATATTAATACTTAATAATAATGATCTTGGAAGGGAGTTTTATAACAAACTGTCTTCCAACAGTAATATAAAACTGATAGACTTCCAAAATGCCGATCATAACGAATGGCATGTAACCACTGAATTTGAGTGTGAGAATCAGGATAGTGGAGACAGTTTTAGACCGGACATAACATGTTTTGTAAACGGACTTCCATTAGCGTTTATTGAGGTTAAGAAGCCGAATAACCATGACGGTATTTTGGCAGAAAGGGAGCGTATCAACATGAGAATGAATAACGCAAAATTCCGGAGATTCCTGAATGTTACTCAGTTG
This sequence comes from uncultured Porphyromonadaceae bacterium, assembly GCA_900548875.1. Taxonomy (GTDB): domain Bacteria; phylum Bacteroidota; class Bacteroidia; order Bacteroidales; family Muribaculaceae; genus Limisoma. The sequence goes on from URMA01000012.1 coordinate 43,080, forward strand.
ATGATATTTTCCAACAATCAGGAATATGACAATGAAAGTAGAGTTCCGATTCAAGGTGCATTTTATTGCTGTACATCCAAAAGCAAAGCTTTCTTCAACGTTTTCCGTGAGGCTGATAAAGGTTTTGTGACAGGGTATCCTTATAAGGCTGTATCTGATAGTACGGAAAAACAGATATTGCAACACAGAAATTGTGTCGTTATCAAAAATCTACCTGAATATAATACAAACAAAGATATAAATACTCCAACCAACCGGATTCTAACATCTATGCTCAGTAAAGAGAGATTTCTCTTTTTATTAAGATATGGTTTTGCCTATGTGGACAGAAAGATCGAATTGGAAGACGGTAGTAAGACTACCCAGTTGGAAAAACATGTAATGCGTTACCAACAACTCTTTGCTTCTTTTGCTATCCGAAAGAAATTGAATAATGGAGTAAAAAGCGGAATTATCTGGCATACACAGGGTAGCGGAAAAACAGCCTTGGCGTATTATTCCGTACGTAGTCTGACTGACTTTTATGCAGCAAAGAAAACCGCCGTGAAGTTTTATTTCATTGTGGATCGTCTTGACTTGATGGAGCAGGCTAAGGATGAATTCGTGGCAAGAGGACTATCTGTCAGAACGGCTAACAGCAGAGATGAATTGATGTCAGATATACGCAGTACGAATTTGACAGAAAATGCAGAAGGAAAAGCGGAGATAATGGTGGTCAATATCCAGAAATTCAAACAGGATTCCACCAAAATACAGATTGATTCCAATTATAGCACCCGTTTACAGCGTATATTCTTTATCGACGAGGCCCATAGAGGTTATAACCCACAAGGAAGTTTCTTGGCAAATCTGTTGTCGGCTGATAAAGATTCTATAAAGATTGCTTTAACAGGTACACCTTTGCTGAAAGAGGAAAGGGAGTCATGGCGTGTATTCGGTGATTATATTGACACGTATTATTATGACAAGTCAATAGCAGACGGCTATACTCTGAAACTTATGAGAGAACCTGTCGAAACAATTTATAAAGAAAAAATAGAGAGTATTCTTGATAAACTGGCAGGTGGTATTGAAGTTAGAAGAAGTGATATTGACCGCAACAAGATTATTGAACATGAATCTTACCTTAATGCTTTAATAGACTATATTATAGCCGATTTCCGACGGTTCCGTATTGAACAAGCTGATGATACGGTGGGTGCGATGATTGTATGCAAGACAAATCCACAAGCCCGTGAAATGTATCGTTTGTGGCAAGAACGCTTTAATAAGGCATTGTATATAGAAGAGAAACATGATGAAAATCTGATGATAGCTGCTGAGCCTATGGTAGCCTATGGGAATCATACAAAACCGCTTAAGGCTTCTTTAATATTGCATGATGAAGGAGACAAGGAGGAACGCAAAGCATACATTGACGAATATAAGAAAAAGCTATCAATTGATATATTGATTGTCAATCAGATGCTTCTGACTGGATTTGATGCTCCCCGTTTGAAGAGACTCTATTTGGGGCGTAGTCTTGACGGGCATGATTTGCTGCAGGCATTGACAAGGGTAAACAGGCCATACCATAAATTCAAGTATGGGTATGTCGTGGATTTTGTGAATATCAAGGAAAATTTCGATGCTACAAATGACCGCTATCTGCGTGAATTGAACCGTACTGCTGATATTGAGGAAACAGGCGAGAAAGAAACAGTAGGAGAAGCTCTCATTGTTGATAAAGAGCAAATTATAGAACAGATAAAGGAAATCCGCAGTATTTTGTTCAATTATACTTGCGATAATCTTGAAGAGTTCAGAAAGGAAATAGACGAGATTGAAAATAAAGAAAACCTGTATACGCTCCGTTCTACTCTTGAAAATGCCAAAGCAATCATAAACCAAATAAGGGCATTTGGAGATGAAGAACTTAAAGAGAATATCAACAGTCTGCCCAAAGGTACTGTTCCTACACTCATTACAGAGGTTTCGCACCGTATCGAACGAATGAATCTGCTGGAAAGTACCGAACATAAGGCGGATGTCTCAGGAATCATCAATGTTGCTCTTTCAGAACTGGAATTCGAGTTCAAAAAAGGAATTTCAGAGGAATTGCGTATTGTAGTCAATGACATCCGAGAACGTTGTGAAAGAGTTCAGGCAGAATTTGAAGCTAACTTTGATAGAACAGAAGACAAGTATGTGATTTTAGCTGACGAATTTCGGGAATATTTCAGAAAGAAAGGTTTTGTTCCTCAAAGTACGCAAGATGCGAAAGAAAGCATTGATTATATGGATTCAGTGATGAAGAAAATTCGTGAGATCAACCGCCGAAATAATATACTCAAAAAGAAATATCAAGGAGATGAACGCTTTGTCCGTATTCATAAGCGCATTGAGGAAGAAAATGAAAAGCGTGAAAAACCTATTATTTCCAAGGCTGAATACGAAATAGCAGAAAGTCTGTCAAAAATGAAACGTGAAATTGATAACAGGATTTACCTTGATATAAACATTATAGCTAATGAGAACAGTTTCAAGAGAGACACATTGGCTATGATAGGCCATCAACTCATAGATTTGGGGATAAATACAAGTATCTCCGACCGGAAATTCATTAACAACCTCATTGCAAATGAATATATAAACCAATACAATCAAGTTTACTTAAAATAATATGGACGCAAATACCCAGAATATATCAGAAGCTACGATAGCCCTTATCGATTCATTAAAATCAACCACTTCCCATTTCGGTCTTGCTAATAGTGGAAGCGAATACAAAATTATTACGGAAATGTTCCTGTATAAGTATTTCAATGACAAATTCGGATATGAGGCAAAACGTGATAAAGTATATGGAGAAAGATTGAGCAAGGCAGACAAATGGGATGCAGAATATGACAAATTTACAGAAGATGAAGTAGAAGATTTGTTCAGCTATCTCCCAGCATCTGTACCTTTGCTTAAACCTGAACATACATTGGCGCATTTGTATAATACCTCTGGAGCTGGAGATTTTTCTACACGACTGGATGCGACATTGATTGATATTGCCAATCTGAATGCAGATACATTTTCTGTCGTAACTTCCGGAAAAAGCAGGGTCAATATATTCAGTGCGCTTACCCAGTTTGTTACAGATCCTCAGAAAAGAGATGATTTTGCACGGTCATTGATGAGTTCCGTTGCGTCATTCAATTTTGAAAGTGTTTTTGCAGAAAAATATGACTTCTTCTCACGGATATTTGAGTATCTTATAAAAGATTACAATAACGCAGGAGGCGGAAAATACGCGGAATATTATACTCCAAGGGCAATCGCACAAGTAATGGCTCGTTTGCTCGTTGGTGATAATGCAGACTTGAGGGGTGTCACATGTTATGACCCATCAGCAGGAACAGGCACTTTGCTTATGGCCTTGGCTCATCAGATAGGGGAAGACCGTTGTACGATCTTCAGTCAGGATATATCAGAAAAATCCAGTGAGATGCTTCGACTGAATCTCATTCTGAACAATCTCTCAGGAAGTCTTCCGAATGTCGTACAGGGTAATACGCTTACAGAACCATACCATAAGGAAGAAAACGGGACACTTCGAAAATTCGATTTCGTTGTTTCCAATCCGCCATTCAATCTGGATTTCTCGGATTTTAGAGACACATTGGCTTCTGATACAGTACGTTTTTGGGCTGGTGTGCCATCTGTCCCGGCAAAGAAGAAAGAGTCAATGTCTATCTACCTGTGCTTTATACAGCATCTTATCAATTCACTGAAAACGACCGGAAAGGGGGCTATTGTCATTCCAACGGGATTCATTACAGCCAAAAGTGGTGTTGAAAGAAAGGTTTTGACGAAAATTATAGATAACCGCTGGGTATATGGCTGTATCTCCATGCCAAGCAATGTGTTTGCAAATACAGGTACGAATGTTTCCGTTCTGTTCTTTGACAAAGCTGCTTCCGCCGAGAAAGTCATATTGATTGATGCGAGCAAATTAGGAGAGGAATATAAGGAAGGGAAAAATAAGAAACGTAGATTGCTGAATGAAGACATTGATTTAATTGTCAACACATTCAAAAATAAAGAAGCCGTAGAGGATTTCTCGGTTGCTGTAAGCTACGATGAAATTAAAGAAAAAGGTTATTCGTTATCTGCCGGGCAATATTTTGACATCAAAATTAATTATATTGATATTACGGAAGAAGAGTTTAACTCCCGCATGGCAGAATATAAAAAGACATTGAGCGAACAGTTTGCTGAAAGCCATCGTCTGGAGGAAGAGATAATGAAGCAGTTGGACGCTTTAAGGTTTAATGCTAATATCGGGAACAATGAATAGCGAAATACAGTTTTTGTTATATAGTCTTCCAGATGAAGAGGGAAAGGTACAGGTAATCGTCAAAGACGAAACTATTTGGTGTACCCAAAAGGCTATGGCACAGCTTTTCGGGGTTGGAGTTCCTGCTATCAGTAAACATCTGAAGAATATTTTTCAGGAAGGAGAACTGCAGAAAGAAGTGGTTGTTTCCAAAATGGAAATAACCACTCGGCATGGTGCTATAGAGGGTAAAACACAAACATCTTCTGTCGATTTCTATCACCTTGATGCAATTATTGCCGTAGGCTATCGGGTTAATTCACTCAGAGCTACAAAATTCCGGCAATGGGCAACCAAAATCCTGAACGAGTATATCCGGAAAGGCTTCGTACTTGATGATGAACGGTTGAAACAAGGAACGGCAGTGTTTGGCAAGGATTATTTCCGTGAATTGCTTGAAAGAGTACGTTCTATTCGTGCCAGCGAACGCCGTATCTGGCAACAAATTACTGATATATATGCGGAATGTAGTATTGATTACGACAAAAATGCTCTGACTACTCAAGAGTTTTATGCCATGGTACAAAATCGCTTCCATTATGCGATTACAGGACAGACTGCTGCAGAGATTATCTATTCGAAAGCCGATCATACAAAAGAACACATGGGGCTGACTACGTGGAAAAATTCTCCTGATGGTCGGATTCTCAAATCGGATGTGTCTGTAGCCAAGAATTATCTGACAGAAAAAGAGATCAGGCAATTGGAAAGGACTGTAACATCGTATTTTGATTATATTGAAAATCAGATCGAACGGCATAATACTTTCACGATGGAACAATTTGCTACAAGTGTCAATAAGTTCCTTACATTTAATGATTATCAGATTCTTCCGGACAAAGGCCGTATCTCTGCATCACAGGCAAAAGCTAAGGCTGAAAGTGAATACGATATTTTCAACAAAACACAAAGGATAGATTCTGACTTTGACAAACAAGTTAGAAAAATGTTGGGCAAAAAACAATAAGATGAAGTTATGGATTTGAAAAAATATAAAAAGAAAAGGATTGTTCCACGAGGTTGGAAGGAGATAACTATAGGAGATGTTTTCAGAACATCTTCTGGTGCTACACCATTATCTACAGAAGTAAGCTATTATGCGAATGGTACTATCCCTTGGATTAATAGTGGTGAATTGGACAATCCGTACATTTATGATACAACAAATTTCATATCACAAAAAGGATTTGAAAATTCGAGTACGGAGATATATCCTATTGATACGGTACTTGTCGCAATGTATGGTGCTACTGCTGGTAAAGCATCAATTCTGAAAATGGAAGCATGTACAAACCAAGCTGTTTGTGCCATACTTCCAAACAAAGAATATAGCTCTATATTTCTTAAATACAGCATTGATACGCTATATGATCATCTTGTAGGTCTCAGTAGTGGTTCTGCAAGAGATAACTTATCACAGACAGAATTAAAAAAACTGAAACTAATAATGCCTGTTACTAAAAGAGAACAAGATAATATAGTTTCGATTCTTTCTCTAATCGACCGCAAAATAGAACTTAATCGTCTGATAAATCAGAATTTACCGATACTTGACCGTTCATTAAGAGCGGTAGGAGTTCGTCACGTTGCTTAGTGAGATGTATCATCTCCTGGGTGTTTTTCTTTATCTGTTTCATTATTGGACTAACTTTATCACAGAATAAAGAGATAATTCCCTTATTTGCCACACACAACATTGTATTTTCTATATCAGAAGCAATAATTGACTTGAAAACAGAACCGCTTCCTTTTGCTTTAAGACTTTCAATTAATTGAATAGTCAAGAAGTATAAGTATTCATACTCTTCGTTTTTTGATTTAAGTGCGTAGCAAGACTGGTTCATTGCCATTGGAGTTCCAACTATAACCAATTTACCTATAGATCCTCTTGCAGTTATGATAATAGTGTTCTCTTCAAATAAAGAAGAGGAACAGTGTTGCAAACCGCTTTCTGTAATCTTATCTGCTGTTTGTAATTGGAACATTGAACCATTATAATCAGTTGGGCCAAAGAAGGGAATATGTCCGCAATTCCAATATTCGTTAATCTGCTTACTAGGTGTTCCACCACTTAAAATATCAGCAATCAAACATATGTTATCAGAATGCCAGTTCTCTGGTATCTCACGTTTCAACTTTTCATTCCAAACCATCTTACCACCACTTGACTTATATGGTCTTCCATTTTCATCAGGAAAATCAAACTGCACAAACCAGTAATCATAGAGTTGCTTTGCCATCGCTTCTAAATTCTGATTTATCTGCTCATTGAGTCTGATTTTTTGGTCAAGATTCAAGAAAAATGTGCCAATGCTTTCCTCCGAACAAGAAAGTGTTGGCATTTCGTATCTTAGAATTTGCTCTTTATCTCCACGAGGCATTTTACTTCCTTTGGCTCCTTGCATTACATAGTCAAAAAAAGAATCTTGAAGTAGTACGGCATAAAGAAAACTTGGTGAATGTCCCTCTTTAGCTCTAAAAACCAACACATCAGAAGAGGCTCCACCATCTATATCTGCAAACCAAACCTTTTTGAGATATGGTCTGATATTTGCTATTAATACATCGCCACGTTGATAGCGAGTGAGACAACAAGACTGTGGCGGAAGATTGGTTGCAATTTCCCGTCCTTTTTTGTTTTGTAATATGCAGTCTGTAGTAACATATTCGCGTAAGGCAATATCGTTACTACTGATTTTGTCGGTTACATAATCTGCGATTGATGATAACTTAGTCATATACATCCTGTTTTGGATGCAAAGTTACGCATTTTCGGGCAGAATCTTGCGCAATTACTTATCCCAAGTATTTCTTATGAGCCAATTTTACATTATTTTGGTTCACAATCGCATAATGCAGTGTTGTGTCAATACGTACATGTCCAAGTAAGCGTTGCACCTGTTCAATAGGCATACCTTTGTCGATAGCCATTGTCGCAAGGGTACGACGGAACTTGTGAGGATGAACTTTAGGTATAGAAAGTGCTTGTCCCAATTTCCGGATTTTTACTTCTACGCCACTGATAGTAAGGCGTGTGTGAGGAGAATGGAGTGAGACGAATAAAGCAGGATTGTCGTCAGTACGCCCATTGAGGTATTGTTGCAAATGCAGTTTGGTTCGGGCATTGAAGTAAACAACACGTTCCTTATTTCCCTTTCCGAATACCACACACTGTCGTTCGTGAAAGTCTATATCTTCACGGTTCAGTTTTACTAATTCACCTACACGAATGCCTGTAGATGAAAGAAAGTCTATAATAGCAAGGTCTCGTTTGTTAGTGCAACTATCTCGAAGTTGCTCCAATTGTTCGTCAGAAAGTACCTCTTTTACAAGTGAATCAGTTTTAACCTTGTGGATACGTCTGACCGGACTTTTGGCGATGTAGTCTTCATCTTCTAACCATGCAAAGAAACTGGAAAAGATGCGTCGCATATTGTCAATGGTAACTTTAC